>NZ_JAVDYB010000001.1:2610454-2916818 GCF_031458235.1 Catenuloplanes atrovinosus
CCCACCGAAGATCTTCTGGGCCTCCGGCGTGACGAAGCCGAGCGCGCCGCGGTTGGCGCGCAGCGTGGTCTCGTTGTCGTAGTAGCCGTCCGGCAGCGACGCGCCCTCGCCGGCGCCGTGCAGCCACACCACGAGCGGGCGGCGCCCGGCGCGCGCGGGCGGGGAGAACAGCCGGTACTTCATGCCGGAGCGGGACCGGTGGTACGTGAACGCGTCCACCTCGGGGTCGGCCAGCCGCCCCTGCGCGAACTCGGTGATCGTGACCGGCCGGCCGTGGCGCCGCCGGAACGGGGCGAGCTGCGTGATCGTGTAGTCGAGGTCGAGCAGCACGTTGCGGCCCCGGTCGAGCACCCAGCCGAGCGTGCCGCCGCCGGGCACGCCCTCGCCGTGCGCGAGCTCGATCACGACGTCGCCGCGCCGGTCGAGCCGGACCGCGGTCACCGTGCGGTCGAGGTCGTACAGCCCGGCGGTGTTCGGCAGCGGGCTGGTGGCCGTGACGTGCACGCGGAACGTGCCCGGGCTCAGCGAGGCCGGGTCGATCGGCCCGAACCGCCGGGTGTCGAGCGTGAGCGAGGTGACCTGCTCGCCGCCGTCCAGGGTTCGCGCGTCCACCCGGAACCGCACCGCGGTGCCGGGCGAGGCGGCGACCGCGCCGGGCAGGGCCAGGCCGGCGGCGGCACCCGCTCCGGCGGTCAGGACGGTACGGCGACTGAGCGCGGCCATGCGGGAACTCCCCGGTCGTAGCGAGGTGCGTCGATACGCCGAACCTATCGCGCCGGAAATCCGCGGGCAACACTCACGACACGCGCCCGCGCCGCGCACGGATCAGCGCCAGCGCCGCGAGCGTCAGCAGCGACGCGGACACCAGCGTGAGCGGCAGCACGCCGCGCAGCCGGGTGGCCGGGGTGAGCCCGTCACGCAGCGTCACGGTCTGCACCATGGCGCCGGCCTGGAACGTGGGGAGCCGGTCGATCGTGCTGCCGTCCGCCGCGATGATCGCGCTGGTCCCGACCGTGGAGACGTTGACGACGTCGCGGCCGGTCTCGATGGCGCGGACCCGGGCGATGGCGAGCTGCTGGACGCTCTCGTCCGTGGTGCCGAAGTCGCCGTTGTTGGACTGGGCCAGGATGAGCTGCGCACCCCGTACCGGCAGATCGCTGATCACGTCGTCGGCGCTGATGTCGAAGCAGATCGCGGAGCCCAGCCGCAGCCCGGAGACCTCCAGCACGCCCTCCCGGGTGCCGGGCAGGTAGTCGCGGGCGACCAGGCCGATCAGGCTCGGCGCGAGCGCGGCGTAGAACGCGCGGTCCGGCACGTACTCGCCGAACGGCACCGGCCGCTTCTTGTCGTAGTAGTCCACCGCGGTGGAGGCGCCCGGCTCCCACGCCAGGCTGGTGTTGTAGAACTGCCCATCACGCTTGGTGATCGTCCCGAACACCAGCGGTGCGTCCAGCGACTCGCTGAGCTGCTGGATGCGGACGCGGCCCTCGGCGAAGCGCAGCGGGTCCACGTCCGCGCCGTCCTCCGGCCACACCACCACGTCGATGTCCCGGCCGGCCAGCGGCGCGGTGGCGCGCACCTGCGCGTCGAGCAGGTCCCCGCGCTCCCGCTCCGCGAAGTACCCGGCCGGCCCGTTGCCCTGCACCGCGGCCACGGTGATCTCGCCGGTCGCCGGCACGTGCGCCAGCGGCACCAGCGCCAGCGCGCTCGCCGCCGCGGTCCAGCCGGCCGCCGCGGCCACCGGCATCGCGCGGGTCCCGGAGAGACGGCCCGATATCACGGTACGGACCAGCTGGAACGCCGCCGCCGCGAACGCGACCAGCACGAACGACAGCCCGGACGCGCCCACCCAGGACAGCAGCGGCGCCAGCGGCCCCTCGCTGTGCGAGAACGCGACCCGCCCCCAGGAGAAGCCGCCGTACGGCCAGCGCGACGCGAACTCCTCCCGGGCCAGCCACAGGCCCGCCACCAGCAGCGGGTACCAGGCGGCGGAGCCGGCCAGCCGGGACGCGACGCCGATCAGCCCGCAGGCGACCGCGAAGCTGGCCGCCTGCGACGCGGACAGCGCGATCCACGGCACCGGGCCCAGGTAGAGCCCGCTCCACGACACGTGTACCAGGTAGAACGCCATCCCGGCGAGCAGCCCGAGCCCGGCGGCGGACCGGAACCGCAGGCCGTCGACGGCCGCCAGCACCAGCGCCACCCCGGCGAGCGTGAGCGGCCACCAGCCCAGGCCCGGGAAGCCGAGGTCCATCACGACCCCGCCGGCCACGGCCGTGAGCACCCGCCACACCCAGGCCCGCCGCCACCCGGCGCGCGGCCGCGTCCGTGCCGGCGCGGGCGCCGTGAGCTCCACCGTCATGCCGCGCGTCCCCCAAGTCCTCCGCCGCGACGCCCGCCGCGCCCACGTCCGCGCGAAGTATCACAGTTGAACCTGAGCGACCTACGTCACGCCGTCCTCGCCGATCACGGCCGAGGTGATCACGGAGGTCTCGCCCCAGACGTCCTGCGTGTCCACCAGCCACGGCGGCACGCGCCGCCCCATGCCGCCGCCGTCCGGCGCGCCGCCCATCATGGCGCCCGGCATCATCGGCGGCATCGCGCCGCGCGCCGCACCCGCGGCGGCGCCACCGGTCGCGGCGGCCACGCCGGGCGCGACGGCGGACGCGGTGGACACGGCCGCGGTGGCCGGCGACGACGGCAGCCCGGACGTCGACGGCGCGGTGGGCAGCGACAGGCCGGGCACGCCCCCGCCACCGCCGCCCCCGCCGAAGCGGGCCGCCGGGACGCTCGCGGTGCCGGCCGGCCTGGGGCCGCCGGCGGCCGGTGGAGTGCTCCGCGCCGCCGCGGCGGCGGCCGTGGCGGCGAGCCCGGCCGGCATCAGCCCGCCGAACAGCGGCTCCCGCCCGGTCACCGGCGCGCCGGTGACCGGATCGGTCTCCGGCGCGGCCGGGTCGGCCGGCAGCCGGCCGAGCGCGGTGTGCATCGCGCCCGCGATGGCCAGGTACCGCTCGGCCAGGCCGGCCATGACCAGCACCGCCTGGCGGTGCGCGGCGGTGCCGCCGACCGGGGGCATCGTGGTCCAGGCGCGCTGGAGCGCCTCCGCCGCCGCGTACATCAGGTCCCGCACCTCGGCGGCGGCGGCCGCCACCGTACCGGTGCCGCCGGCCAGCTCCGTGGTCATCCGGCGGTGCCGGTCCGCGGCCGGGCCGGTCCAGTCCGCGTCCGCGGGCGTGATGTCCTGGGCCAGCTCGTGCAGCGCCGCCGCGATCACGGCCCAGGTGTCCGCGGCGGCGCGCATCACGTACGGGTTGGCCGCCGCCAGCGCCCGGATCAGCTCCTCGTGCGTCCAGCGGGAGAAGTCGGTCCACAGTGGCGTCCGCACCGGCTCAGACCGTTCCGAGGTAGGTGTCGGCCACGGCCCGGTCGGTGTCCCGGTAACCGGCCGCGATCGCGCCGGTGACCTCCTCGGCGAACCCGAGCGCGACCGCGACCGCCTGGGTCAGCCCCTGCATGCGCCGCACCAGCGCGGTGTGCTGCTCCAGCAGCGCCTGCGCCTCCGCGAACGCGCCCGGCGCGGGCGGTTCCGCGGCGAGCGCGGCCAGCCGGTCGGCCGGGTGCCGGACCGCGTCGCGGGCGCCGGTCAGCGCCGCCGCGTACGCCTCGAGCGCGCCCGGGTCGACGCGGTAGCCGTCGGTGGTCACGGTCTCCTCCTCTCGGTGGTGGGGGCCGGCGGCGCCGCCGGGCGGGCGGCGCCGCGCGCGGCCGTCAGGCGAACAGGTCCCGGTTGCGGTTCTCCAGGTCCCGCTGGATCACGCTGGCGTTGCTGACCTTGGTGGAGAACCGGTTGATCACCTCGATGACGTCGGCGATCGCGGTGCGCAGCCGGGTCTCGGAGGCCTGCGCGGCCTCACCGGCGGAGCTGCCGGAGGCGTACCACGTCTCCTTGATCGGGGAGAGCGAGGTCTGCAGCGCGTCCATGGCGGTGTTCAGCGCGCCGGCCTTCGTGGTGAGCGACTGCGCGGCGCTGTCCAGCGCGCCGAACTCGACGTTGATGATGTCTGAGGGGGCCATCGGCCGTACTCCTTCGTCCGTACCGTCGGATGGGTCGTCAGTTGCCGCTGAGGCGGTTGAAGATCGGGCTGGCGGCCTCGCCCTCGAGGCCGCCGATGTCCGAGGCGACCTCGTCGTCCCCGGCGCTGTAGTTGGTGGCGCTGGTGCGGACCAGCTCGGACATGGTGGTCAGCTCCCGCCCGGCGGCGAGCATGCTCTCCTTGACCCGGTTGTGCACCTGCCAGAACGCCTGCGCCTGCGCGCCCTGGTACCGCTGCAACTGGTCGCGCAGCTCGGTCTCCAGTGCGTCCATCGCGGTCCGCACGTCCTGCGCGGACTGTTCGAACCCGGCGACGCCCTTGGCCATCGCCGCCGCGTCGCTCTGATAGCCGGTCCCGGCCATGTCAGCTCCCTTCGATGTGATCGGATGGTGCCCACGCGACCTGGATGACGGACGCGCCGCCACGCCGGGCCACGTGGACGCCCTGCCCCGGTGGGCGGGGCACGGTCTTGACGCCGCCGAGCAGCGCACCCTCCTCGCGCGCGCCGGACAGCAGCACGCCGGGCGTGCCGAGGTCGCGCAGCCGTTGCAGCACCGGCTCGTACATGGCCCGCGAGGCGCCGCCGGTCCGGCGGGCCACGATCAGGTGCAGGCCGATGTCGCGGGACTGCGGCAGCAGCTCGGTGAGCGCGCCGAGGGGGTTGCCCTGCTGGGTGGCGATCAGGTCGTAGTCGTCGGCGACCACGAACAGTTCGGGCCCGCGCCACCAGTCCCGGCGGCGGAGCTGGTCGGCGGTGACGTCCGGGCCGGGCAGGCGGGCCCGCATCGCCCGGGCCACCTCCGCGACCGCGGAGCGCAGCGCGGGCTCGGTGCCGGCGTACGCCAGCAGGTGCCGGCCGGTGACCGCCTCGAGCAGCCCGCGCCGGTAGTCGGCGACCAGGATCGCGGCCTGCTCCTGCGGGTAGCGGGCCGCGATGCCGCGGCAGATCAGGCGCAGCAGCCCGGTCTTGCCGGACTCGGTGTCGCCGAGCACGATCAGGTGCGGGTCCGCGTCGAAGTCCAGGCGCACCGGCGCGAGATCCTGCTCGGCCAGGCCGATCGGCACGCCGCGTCCGCCGTCGGCCGGCAGCGTCTCCGCCGGGACGAGCCGGGGCAGCAGCCGCACCGGCGGCGCCGGCGGCCCGTCCCAGGACGCGGCGACGTGGGCCACCAGCGCGGCCGGGTCGCCGTCGAGGCGGGGGAGCGCGGCCAGGTAGTGCAGCCCGTCCCGGGTGAGGCCGCGCCCGGGCCGCTCCGGCACGGCCGCGGCGGCACGACGGTCCACCGTGGAGTCGGCGGGGTCGCCGAGCCGCAGTTCGAGCTGCGTGCCGAGCATGTCGCGGATCGCGGGACGCAGCTCCATCCAGCGGTTCGCGGAGAGCACCACGTGGATGCCGAAGCCGAGCCCGCGCGCCGCGATGGTCTGCACCGCCTCCTCCAGCGGCTCGAACTCCTGGCGCAGCGCCGCCCAGCCGTCGATGACCAGGAACACGTCGCCGAAGTCGCGGCCGTCCGGGGCCGGTGGGCGCAGGCGCCGGAACGTGGCGGCGGAGTCGATGCCGTGCTCGCGGAACAGCGCCTCGCGCTCGGTCAGCAGCCCGGTCACCTCCGCGACCACGCGGCGGCAGCGCTCCGCGTCCTGGCGGACCCCGACGCCGCTCACGTGCGGCAGGCCGTCCAGCGCGGCGAGCGCGCCACCACCCAGGTCGATCAGGAAGAACTGCACGTCACGCGGCGTGTGGGTCAGAGCCAGAGCGGAGACGAGGGTACGCAGCAGCGTGCTCTTCCCGCTCTGCGGCGCACCGACCACCACGCAGTGACCGGCGCCGCCGGACAGGTCCACGCGCAACGCGTCACGGCGCTGCTCGAACGGCTTGTCCACGACGGCCACCGGCACGCCGAGGCCGCCGCCCGGGCTCTGCGCCAGCAGGTCGGCCAGCGACGGCGACTCGTCCAGCGGCGGCAGCCAGATCCGGTGCGCCTCCGGGCCGTGCGCGGCCAGCCGGTCCAGCAGCGCGTCCATGGTGGACACGTCGTGCGTGACGACCGGCGCGGGCCGCTCGGTCACCGCGACCGGGTCCAGGCCGAAGCGCACCGGCCGGGCCGCGCGCGGTGCCGCCGCCGAGCGGCCGGTCAGCGGGCCGGAGACGTACGCGGCCTTGAACCGGTGCAGCGAGGTGGTGTCCGCGCGCAGGTAGCCGCCGCCGGGCTCGGCGGGCAGCTCGTACGCGTCCGGCACGCCGAGCACGGTGCGGCTCTCCGCGGCCGAGAACGTGCGCAGCCCGATCCGGTAGCTGAGGTGGCTGTCCAGCCCGCGCAGCCGGCCCTCCTCCAGCCGCTGCGACGCCAGCAGCAGGTGGATGCCGAGGCTGCGCCCGAGCCGCCCGATCATCACGAACAGCTCGGTGAACTCCGGCCGGCTGGACAGCAGCTCGGAGAACTCGTCGATGATCACCAGCAGCGACGGCAGCGGGGTCAGGGCGGCGCCGGACGCGCGCGCGGCCTCGTAGTCCCGGACCGACGCGTAGTTCCCGGCCGCGCGCAGCAGCTCCTGACGCCGCACCAGCTCGCCGCGCAGCGCGTCACCCATCCGGTCGACCAGGCTCAGTTCCGCGGACAGGTTCGTGATCACCGCGCAGACGTGGGGCAGCCCGGTCATCCCGGTGAACGTGGCGCCGCCCTTGAAGTCCACCAGCGCCAGGTTCAGCGTCTCCGACGAGTGCGTGGCGACCAGGCCGGTGACCAGCGTGCGCAGCAGCTCGCTCTTGCCCGAGCCGGTGGCGCCGATGACCAGCCCGTGCGGGCCCATGCCGCCCTCGGCCGACTCCTTCAGGTCCAGCTCCACCGGGGTACCGTCCGGGCCCGGCCCGAGCGGCACCCGCAACCGGTCCCGGCCGCGCCGGACCGGCAGCGCGTGCGGCCACGGCTCCACCAGCCCGAGAAGATCCGGCAACGTGGCCGCGACCGCGCGGGTGCCGCCCGCACCGGCGGACACGGGGTGGTGCCACGGCGCCAGCGCCCGCGCGATCGCCTCCGCGCCGATCGGGCCGAGCCGATCCGGCGCGCCGACCAGCCTGGTCCGCTCGCCGCCGATGCCGAGCCGCCCGTCCGCGGCCACCACCAGCTCCAGCGCGTGCGGTGCCCGCGACGCCGAGGCGGTCACGTGCAGCACGGTCACGCCGGCCGTGTCCTCGCCCGGCAGCGGATACGCGTCCGTGTCCGACACGATCACCACGTGCGCCGCGCCGGCCGGTGCGCCGGCCCCGCGCTGGAACGGCGGCCGCCCGGTCAGGTCCGCGGCCAGCAGCTCGCCGAGCCCGGCCGCGTCCACCGCGAACATCCGCGCCGGTCCCGCCGCGTCGGCCCGGGACGGGTGCGCCGCGTGCGGCAGCCACTTCGCCCACCCCCACTCGGCCACCCGCTCCGGCCCGGTGCAGACCGCGATCCGCAGCTCGTCCGGGCCGTGCAGCACGGCCAGGTGCGCGACCATCGCGCGCACCAGATCCCGCGCGGCGGCCGGGTCACCGGTGACGCTCACCCGGCTGAACGCGCGCAGCGACACCGCCACCGGCAGCCCCTCCACGGTCGCGTGCGCCCGGATGAAGTGCCGCAGCGACGTCGAGCAGACCGGATCCAGGTCGGTCAGCGGCGCGGTCTGCGGTGCGCGCAGCGCCGCGGCGGCCCGCTGCGGGCCCAGCCCGACCCGGACCCGGGCGAACGCGGCGTCACCCGGCCGGCGCGACCACATCCGGGGCGTGCCGGCCAGCTGCGGCAGCGTCTCCGGGGCGGGCAGCGCCGCCGTGGTCTCCGCGCGCTGCCGGTCGGCCGCCTCCCGTACCCGGGTGCGCAGCCCGTCCAGGTAGCGCAGGTAGTCGCGCCGCTCGTCGTTGATCTGTGCGCGCTTCGCGGCACCGTGCCGGGACAGGCCCATCACCAGCACGCCCACGATGACGATCGCGAACAGCACACCGAAGACGATCAGGCCGCTGCCGCTCGACCGGCCGATGTAGACGAACGCCATGACACCCATGCCGATCGTCATCGGCAGCATGAACAGCAGCTGCTGCGTACCGCCGCCGCCCGCCGCCCTCGGCAGCTCCGGCGGGGCCTGCAGCACGATCTCCGTCTCGGTGGCCCGCATGACTCCACGGTGGGCGAGCGGACCAGCCGCCGCCATGGGCATTTCCACCGGTACGGCGTGGGTAATAACGCCGTTCACCAGGGCTTACGGTATCCCTACCGTCGATGGCATGACCGAGGGAGCGAGTGAATCTGCGGCCGTCCGCGAGACCGCCGCCTCCGGCAGGACCAGCGATCGGTACGAGGTGTCCGTCCCCGAGGTGCTGCGCGTCGTCGAGCAACTCGGCGGGCTGACCACCGACATCGGCGGCGCGATCAGGCAGCTGTCCACGCTGGCCTCGCCGGCGGCCGGCTACGGCGTGCTCGGCAACACCGCCGGCACCGCGGCCGGCACCGCGCAGCAGCAGCTCGCCGCCACGCTGGCCGCGATGCAGGCGGTGCTGAAACTGCTGACCACACGGGTACGCGACAGCGCCCGCGCCTACGCCGAGGGGGACCGGAAGGTCGCCGAGGAGTACGCCCGGACCGTCGCCGAACTGCCCGCGATCCCGGCGGTGCGCAGATGACGTACCCCGACTCGAGCGCGATCGACACGGCCGCGAACGGGCGCGGGCCGGGCACGCTGCTGCTGCCGAAGCTGGAAGGCGGCCAGCCGCAGCAGATCCTGGCGCAGTTGACCCAGCTGATCACCGGCGTGCAGAAGATCACCGAGGCGATGGAGAAGGTCGGCGGCGCGCGCACCGCGCTGCGGCAGGCGTGGCCGGCCGGTGCGGCGTCCGACGGCGCGGCGGAGAAGCTCAAGGCCGTGCTGGACGCGTTCCAGACGATCCTCACGCTGGTCGGCACGCTGCAGACCGAGACGACGCACGCGGCGACGACGCTCACCCAGGCGCAGACGGCGTACCGCACAGTGGTCGGCGCCACCAACCCGACGGTCCGGAGCCTGCTCGCCCATCCGCACGGCCAGACCGTCGCCCGCGCGCTCGCCCGCTCCGTGACCGCCTCGCTCACCGCCACCGTGGAGGCGCACAAGGCCCAGCTCGACACGATCGGCCTGGTCCGGATCGCGCAGGTGACCACGCAGCTGCTCACGGTCGCGGACCAGCTGCGCACGCTGCTGAGCAAGCAGGACTGAGGGAAGGGACCACACGATGGAGACCGAGACCCACTACGAGATGGAACGGCTGCGCGCGGAACTCGACGGCACGCTGCACCGGGTGCGGGAGAACAACGCGCGGATCGCCGCGCTGCAGCGCGAGCTGGAGCAGACCCGGATCACCGGGTACGCCCCGAACGGCGAGGTCGTCACGCTCCTCACCGGCGCCGGCGAGTTCACCGAGATCCGCATCGACCCGGACGTCCTGCGCCGCTACGACGCCGCCACGGTCGGCACCCTGGTGACCGCCGCCGTCAACGACGGCCTCCGCCGCCTCACCGCCGCGAACGAGGCAGCCTTCGCCCCCCTGCTGGACGGCGCGGCATGAGCGAGCTTGCGAGCGAATCGTCAGTGCAGCGCCGGCCATACGGACACCGGGGCGTGCGGGGGGTCCGGCATGAGTGAGCGTGCGAGCGAATCGTCAGTGCAGGGCCGGCCATACGGACGCCGCGGCGTGCGGGGGGTCCGGCATGAGTGAGCGTGCGAGCGAATCGTCAGTGCAGGGCCGGCCATACGGACGCCGCGGCGTGCGGGGGGTCCGGCATGAGCGAGCGTGCGAGCGAATCGTCAGTGCAGCGCGGGCCATACGGACACCGCGGCGTGCGGGGAGGTCCGGCATGAGTGAGCGTGCGAGCGAATCCTCAGCAGGGCCGGCCACACGGACACCGCGGTGTGCGGGGGGTCCGGCATGAGTGAGCGTGCGAGCGAATCGTCAGTGCAGCGCCGGCCACACGGACACCGTGGCGTGCGGGGAGGTCCGGCATGAGTGAGCGTGCGAGCGAATCCTCAGCAGGGCCGGCCACACGGACACCGCGACGTGCGGGGAGGTCCGGCATGAGCGAGCGTGCGGTGCGGCGCCGGTCGGGCCGTGGCGTTGGCAGGCCGGTGAGGTTCGGCATGGGCCGGCGTGCCGGCGAGTCTTCGTGCCGCTCACGCCGGGGCCACGGCGTGCCGGTGGACACCGTCCTGAGCGGGTGCTCAGGACGGCAATCGCTCGCGCAGCACCATGCCGGACCAGGCGGCGGGCGACGCGGCCCGGCCCGCACCGGATCACGGCGCGCTGGGCGTGGCCGGGAAGGGAACCCGACATGAGCAGTGGTGGTTATCCTGTCGTTCCGATGGCCGCGCCGCCGCCGTTTCCCGGGGGCACGTTCCCGGCGCCGCCGTTCCCCGGTGGCGCGCAGCCGCCGGTTCCGGTAGCACCCGCGCACCGGCCGGCGCCGGTGGTGGTCCACAGCGGACGGAATGGGGCGCCGCCTACCGCGCCGTGGCAGGCGCCGATGGGGCTGCCGCGGCGGGTGACGGTGGCGGGGGAGCGGTGCCGGGTGGACCTGGCGCTGCCGGGCGAGTGCACGGTCGCGGAACTCATCCCGATCCTGCGGCGGCTCACCGGTACGGACGGCGACGCGTACGCCTGGGTGCTGTGCCGGTTCGGCGGGCAGCCGCTGCCCGCGGAGGCGACCGTGGCCTCGGCCGGAATCCGCGACGGCGACCTGCTGCACCTGGTCCCGGACGACCCGGCCGCACCGCCACTGATCTTCGACGACCCGGTCGACGCGATCGCCGGCGCCGTCGACGGCGCACCCGGCCGCTGGAACCGCGCGATCGCCGGCCGTGTCGCCGCGGCCGCCGCTACCGTGGCGTTCGGCGCGGCCGGCGCCGCCGTGGCCGCGTACCCGCCGTTCGGGCCGTTCGTGGCCGCGCTGCTCGGCGCGCTGCTGCCGCTCGCCGGATACCTGCTCGCCCGCCGTGACGTTCCCGGCGTGGGCGCCGCGCTGGCCGCCGCCGGGCCGCCGGTGCTGCTGGCCGCCGTGCTGGCGCTGCCGTACCGGCTGGTGCTGCCCGGCGGCCAGCCGCCCGCGCTCGCCGGCGGACTGACCGCGGCCGCCGGTGCCGCCGCCCTGGCCGCGGCCCTGCTGCCGAGGCATCGATCCTGGTTCACGGTGGCCGCCGGTGCCGCTGCCGCGTGCGCGACCGCCGCCGCGTCCGTGCTGATCAGCGGCGTCACCCCGGCCGCCGCGGCGGCGGTGACCGTGGTGCTGGCCGTGGCGCTCGGACCCGCGTTCCCCGCGCTCGCGCTCCGGCTCGCCGGCGTGCCCGCGCCGGAGGTCCCGGCCGACATGGAGGCGTTCCGCGCCTCCGAACAACCCCGCACGGCCGCGGAGACGGCCGGCCCGGCCCGCACCGCGGAGTCGGCGCTGACCGCGCTGCTGGCCGCCCAGGTCATGATCGTGGCGGCTGGTGCACTGGTGCTTTCGCTCACCGGGTCACGTTCCGGGATCTTGCTCGCTGCCGTGGCCGGCGCCGCGCTGCTGGTGCGCAGCCGCGGCTTCCGCTCCGTGGCTGCGCACCTGGTCCTGCTGCTCGGCGGCGCCGCGGTCCTGGCCACCGCCGCGACGCGCGCGATCACCACCGGCGGCGCCGTGACCCCCGCGCTGATCGGCGCCGCGACCGTGCTGGCCGGTGCCGGTTGCGCCTGGTTCGCGGTGCGCGCCGGGCGCCGCCCGCCGTCGCCGTACTGGGCACGTGCCCTCGACGCCGCCGACTTCGTCGCGGTCCTCACCCTGATCCCGATCGCCGCCGCCGTCCTGGACCTCTACCGCTTGGCCGGCACCCTCGTCGGCTGACGCCGCCCCGCGCCCCACTCGCCCCGCGCCCCAGTCGCCCCGCGCTCCAGTCGCCCCGCGCTCCAGTCGCCCCGCGCTCCAGTCGCCCCGCGGTTCGGTCGGCTTGCGGTTCGGTCGGCTTGCGGTTCGGTCGCCTTGCGGTTCGGTCGGCTTACGGTCCGGTCGGCTTACGGTCCGGTCGCCTTGCGGTCCGGTCGCCCGGTGCCGGCCGTTAGCGGAGTCGGCCAGCAGGGGCGCGGGTCGCCAGGGCGCCGGTAGCCAGGGCGCCGGTAGCCAGGGGCATCGGTAGCCAGGGGCATCGGTCGCCTGGGAGCCGGTCGCCTGGGGCATCCGCCGCCTCGGGCACCGGCTGCCTTCGGGATGGCCGGCCACTGAAAGCAAGCCGCGACCGCACCGCCGTGTCTCATCGGTCGGCGCGGGCGGTGGTCGAAGCGGCACGTTCTCGATGGTTCGATCGCTGGTGCGGCGATGTGGACGGGATGTGTTCGGCCGGGGCGGGACGTGCCGGCCGAGGGCGGGCGTGCCCATGGTCGAAAAAACCCGTGAACCGTTTTCGCGATCTGTACGGAGTAGCCGTAGAACGGGATCGGTTACGGGAGAACGCGATGTGGACGCAGCGGGATCAGCTTCAGGCTTACCGATTCCTGCGTCGCCGGATCGTCTCGGCGCTGCAGTTCGGAGATGCGAACCATCCGGTGGCACCGGGCCGTCGCACGGTGCTCGCCACGGCCTCCGGTGCCGGTGCGGCGCTGCTCGCCGCGGTCGCGGTGCTGGTGTACTCGGTGCTTCGGCCAGGTAGCGGCGTGGACTGGCGGCAGCCGGGCCAGATCGTCATCGAGAAGGAGTCCGGCGCCGGATTCGTGCTCGGCGCGGACGGGCTGCTGCATCCGGTGCTCAACAACGCGTCCGCGCGGCTCCTGGTCGGCGGTGGGCGAACGGTCACGATCCCGGCCGCGAAGCTGGCGGACGCGCCGCGCGGGCTGCCGCTGGGAATCCCGGGCGCGCCGTCCTCGATCCCGGCCCGCGACCGCCTGATCACCGGCCCGTGGGCGGTCTGTACCGGCCCCGGCCAGGAACCGGTCACGCCGAGCGACGCCGAGGGCGCCGCCGGCGGCGACGCCACCGATAACGCCGCTGAAGGCGCCGCCGGAGACGCGGCAGCCGCAGCCTCCGGAAACGACACCAGCGGTGGCGCCGGGAACGACAGCAGCGGTGGCGCCGGGAACGACAGCAGCGGTGGCGCCGGGAACGACAGCAGCGGTGGCGCCGGGAACGACACCAGCGGTGGCGCCGGGAACGACACCAGCGGTGGCGCCGGAAACGACACCAGCGGTGGCGCCGGAAAAGACACCAGCGGTGGCGCCGGGAATTCGCCCGACGGCGACGCCGGAAACGGCGCCGATGGTGATGGCGGAGTCGACGTCGACGGTGTCGCCCGGAGCGTCCGCGCCGCGGATGCGGGAACGCCGGTAACGGTGCTGGTCATCGGCGGGCAGGAGCCTCCGCCCGAGCGACTCGGTGACAGGGCGCTCATCGTCGAGGGACCCGACGGCGCCCGCCACGTGATCAGCGCGGGCCGGCGGCTGCCGCTGCGGTCGGGTGCGGCCGTGGCGCTCGGCTACGACGCGGTCGATCCGCGCCCGGTCACCCGGTCCTGGCTCGACGCCATTCCGGAGGGGCCGCCGCTGGAGCTGCTCGCCGCGGACGACCCCGGCGCGCCCGGACCGCGTGTCGGTGACGGCCGTGCCCGATCGGGCCAGGTGCTGCGCACCGAGGATGTCGGCGGCGAGGCCCGCTACTACCTGGTCACCGCGAGCGCCCTGCGCCCGATCACCGAGACCGAGGCCGCGCTGCTGGTCGGCAACCCGGCGAACCGGTCCGCGTACCCGGACGGCGAACCTCGCGCCCTGGAGACCCCGGCGGCCGACATCGCCGTGTCCGGGCTGGTGGAGCGGCGAGCGGAGACGCCCGGATATCCGGCGCGGCTCCCGGCGCCGGTGCCACCGGATCAGCTCGCGGTCCTGGTCTGCGCGACCGCGGACGGCACCACCTGGACCGCCGCCGACCCGCCGCTGCCCGCGGGCGCCCGGGCGCTGCCCGTACCGGAGAACCAGGCGTCCGCCGCGGACGCGGTCTGGCTGCCGCCCGGCAGCGGCCTGCTGGTCACCGCGGGGGACGGGGAGCAGACGTTCCTGGTCGGCGACCGCGGGGTCCGCCACCCGATCGCCGGGGACGACGCGGCCGGAGCGCTCGGCTACGACGGCGTCGCGGCCACGATTCTGGAGGAGTCGCTGATGACGTTGCTGCCCACCGGGCCGGAGTTGTCCGTCGAGGCCGCACGGCAGGAGTCACGGCGATGACCACCACGGTGTCCGTCATCGAGCAGCACCCGCTGTTCCGGCAGGCCCTCGCCGGCGTGATCGACGAGGTGCCGGAGCTGGTCCGCGGGCCGCTGACCGGGTCGGTCGACGAGTTCCTCGCGTACCGGGCGCCGCACGGCGTGGTGGTGCTGGACACGCAGCTGCCGGGCAGGGGCGGCGCCGGGGCGGTGCTCGCGGTCGCCGAGGCCGGGTACCGGCCGCTGGTGCTGTCCACGCAGGCGACGCGCACGGACGTGCAGGCCGCGCTGGCGGCGGGCGCGCGCGGGTTCCTGACCAAGTCGGCGGACGTGCCGGAGATCGCGGCGGCGTTGCGCCAGGTGGCGTCGGGCGGTCAGTACGTGTCCCCCACGCTGGCGGCGCGGCTGCTGCACGCGCCGGCTCCGGTGCCGGCACCGCGCACGGTGCTGACCGAGCGGGAGCGGCAGGTGCTCGCGCTGCTGGCGCACGGCGAGCGGGACGTGGACATCGCCCGCGCACTGACGATCAGCGTCCGCACCGTACGGTCGCACCTGGACCGGATCAGGGAGAAGACCGGGCAGCGGCGCCGCTCGGAGCTGACCCGGCTGGCGATCGGCGAGGGCCTGGTGCACCACCAGGGCCACACCGCGGCCTAGGACCGCAGCGGCGGTCCCGTTCCGGCGCGAGCCGTGTCGGTGCGGGAAGCGCGTCGACGTCCGGCTCGACGGGCCTCAGTGCGTCGCGGGATTCGCGGCGTTCCTGGGTACCTCGTCCGCTCGCCGGCGTGCGTGCAGCCGCGTTATGGCCTCCCGTACGGCGGCCACCTCGACCCGCTGGTGCACGCGAACCTTGCCGATGCGCTCGGGCACCGGAAGGTTCAGAACGCCCCCTCGCTGCCGGCTGACGGCGTCCATCGCGTCGATGACCAGGTCTGGCTGGATGAGCTCATGGCATACCGGCGAGCCGACGCTCCGGATGACGGCGTGGATCCGATCGCGTTCGCTCGGCGGCAGCAGGCTCAGCACGGTCGAGTACTCGGCCATCAGGGCGATGTCGATGCCCACCGCGATCCCGTGTGGCAGCAGGCCCTGCATCTCCAGCGGCGTCGCCAGCAGGTGGCCGAGGTCGACCTGCCGGTTGAGTTGATGCTCCCGCAGGTTGGGCTGGAGATGCCGCAGCATCGAGGTGATGGACAGCCGTGTCACGGTGAGCGATGACGCGCTCTGGAACCCCGTCTCGAGCATCTCCTGGGCGGAGCGTTCGAGGTTCTCCCAGAGCGCCCCTCCGTCGATGACGGCCATCTTCATGATCTCCATGAGCCCGGCGCGGAGCGTGTCTGCCGAGCACCCTTGGATCAGTGCGAGGTCGAGGCCCACGTACAGCGGCGCGAAGTAGACGCCGACGCTGTTCTTCTTCCGGCCGCGGTTGAGTGCCCCCTTGACCCCGATGCTGGCGTCGACGTACGCGGTCGGCGTGGTCGGGATGATCGCCAGCGGCATGCCCTTCCAGACCCAGGCCGCGACGCACCTACCCAGATCGGCGACGGCGCCGCCGCCGACCACGACGACGAGGTCGCGGCGCTTCGCGTTCGCCTGTACGGCGTCGGCGAGGCGATGAAGCTCGTCCGTGCTCTTGCAGCCCTCACCGCCGTCCACGACGTACAGCCAATTGTGCACGCCCGCGTCGGTGAGTTCCTGGGCCAGCGCGCGTCCGTACTTCTCGGCGCCGGAGTCGACGATGAGGTGCTGACGCGGGGACAGTGCCGCGATATCCCCACGGCGCAGCAGGCCGGGCCGCTCGTGGATGGTGTACTGCATGCCTTCGCCGCGGTGGCGCACGCACCACTCGTACTCGGCACCGCGGCGGAGGTGGACGCCGTCCGGCCCGCGAACGGGAGATCCGAACTGGCTCACGTGCGGGCTCGATGATCGGCGGGGCCAGGTGAGTCCCATGATTCTCGCGCTCAGCGTCATCGAGCGGTGGCCCAGGTCTCGAGCAGTTCGCGCATGCGCTCGCCGAGCGCGGTCGCCGCCCCGGCCTCGAACCAGCGGTCCTTGACCGAGATGCGGACCTGGAGACCCGCGTCGGACTCCGCGCCGTGCACCACGACGGTCCGGTAGCCCCAACCGTCCGACATCGGCAGCTCCGTCATGGTCAGGCCGGGCACCGGCTCCGCGGGAAAACGCTGCTCCAGCGTGGCACCGGGGTTGAACGCCGCCGTGGGATGCGGGCTCGGCCTGCCGAACTGCTCCGGAGCCATGCGGTTGATCAATACGCCGAGCGACACCTGGGAGAAGTCCAGCGCGGTGGCGAAGGCCTCACCGAAACCGGCTATGAACGCGGGCCGGCGGACGTCGTCGGCGTGGGTCGCCACCACGACGTTGTCCGCCAGCCAGCCCTGGGTCCGGTGCAGTGATCGGCTCGGGCGATTGGCCACCGCCAGGGTGGTGCCGACGTCCTCCGCACCGGTGAGCTCATGCAGGGCACCGGCGAGCGCCGCGTGGGCCAGGACCGAGGGGGTCAGGCCACGCAGCATCCCGGTTCCCTGCAGCCGAGCGAAGGTGTCGGCGTCCACGGTGAAGCGATGGCGGTGAACCCGGGCGTAGTTGGCGCCGCTGAAGCGTTGCCCCGGGATCGGTGCGGGCGGCTGCGGGCCGATCGGCTTCAGCATCGCGATCCGCTGCTCCACCGTCTCCACTCCGGCGGGTGTCTCCAGCCACGCGTTCTCCTGCTCCACCAGATCCGGGAAGGTGACCCGGATCGGCGGCAGGGTCACGTGCGGATCGCGGTAGAGACTCCACAGCTCGACGATGAGGATGTGAGCGCTCCACGCGTCGCAGGCGATGTGGTCGGCGGCCATGCCCAGCAGGGTCGTCGAGTCGTCGACCGGGATCGCGTGCAACCTCGCCAGCGGCCCGCGCGTGAGGTCGAACGGTGCGCGCAGCACCGTGGCCAGTTCATCCGTCGCATGCTGTGGCGTCCTGGAGGAAGCGGGGAGCCGTGACAGGGTGAGCGCGGTGCGTACCGGCTCCTCGATGTGCCAGTGGTCGTTGGCGAGGTCGAAGGAACTGCCGAGCACCGGGTGGCGACGTTGGAGGAGGTCCCATGCGTCCGCCAGGCGGGCCAGGTCGAGTTCGCCGTCCACCCGTACCGCCCACATGACCTGGTCCGGGTTCACCAGGCGGTCCTCGGCCTGTTCGTTGCGGATCATGCCGAGGCGGTGCAGCATCTTCAGGGAGGGGCGGCGCGATGACCGGGGCATCAGGACCTCTCGGTGGTCACGGCGCTGTCGGCGCCGGATGGCAGGGCGAACAGGGCCGGGTCGATGACCGCGGCGGCCAGGTCGGCCAGGACGGGTCGTCGCAGCACACCGGAGGCCGGCATCTCCAGGCCCGCTCTGCGGGACTCCGTCGCCGCCTCGAGCGCCAGCAGCGAGTCGCCCCCGAGCTCGAAGAAGTCGTCAGTGTCGGCGATGTCGTCCGGCACCAACGCGAGGGTTTCCGCCCATACCGCGCGCAATGCGGCTATCCGGGCGCTGAGCTCAGGGTGTGGCATCGTTCCTGGCCTTCCGCGACGAGTATCCGCAGCTCACACATTCCCACGTGCACTGGTATCGGTGAGCGTCGTGAACGTGTCGCCCCGGAACGCGCCGTTGCCGCCGGGGCGGAAAGGTTGGGTCGGTCCCTGCCGCCGGCAGGGTGAGGTGGCGCTTATCGCGCATGGCAGTGGCAGTGAGATTCGGCCCAGGGGGCACCGCATCTGGTTTGCAGATGCTCAGCACTCTACAGTGGTCGGACGATCGTGCCTAGCGTCATCGTGGTGACGGATGCCAATGTTGCGCTTCCGGCGCTATCGATTTCAACCTATGCTGCTGACTGCGGCGAAGCCCGAGCATCGTGCGCTCCACCCCGGGTGACGTGACCGCTGGGGCCGACGCGGCACGCCATCGGGCGGTGGCGCCGGCCGGTGGGGCGAGGGTCGCGCCGTGGTGCCGGACGCCTCGTCGGACCGAGTCGACGGTGCAAAACCGCTGCTCGGAAGCCTGATGACGTGGATGGGGCGGATGCGGGCCGGTGCCCGCCCCTGATGTCCGCATCCGTGGCCACATCGCCGGTGGTCATTGCATTCGCCCTGATCCGGCGCCGCGGCCACCAGCCGGCCGATGTGGTGTTCGGCCTGCTCGGCGACCTATTAGTGGAGTCCGCCGGATGGGCATTGTGGGGCCTGTAGCGCCCTTGACGGCAAGAAAGGGAAGTTGCTACGTTCCTTTCGCGAGGCCTGCGGTGGCACTTGTGTGGGCGGGGCGCGACGATCGACGGGGCGGTGTGGCGAATCGTGCTTCCCTTTGAATCCTAGTCGCTGTGCCACCCCGTTCGGTGCCTTGAATTTTGCTATTACGTCCATTCTTCTAATGGCGGCCGAGGAATGCTGTGCCCGGCGCGGCCGTCCTTCACTCGCGCTTTGTCTCCATTGGTCGATGTGGCGAACCGACGCGTCGGTATCTTCGCCGCGGTAGGAGAGAGGAACATGGTGCCCCCGAACCCTGGTAATCCCGGTCCGGATCGCAACGAGGCCGAATTCGAGCGCAGGCTCGCGGACGCGTTCCGAACCGGCCTCGATCTGCCGTCCGGCATCGATGTCACGACGCTGGCGTTCGGTCAGCACCGCAACTGGGACTCCCTCGGCCACATGTCGCTGATCGTGGCGCTGGAACAGGAGTTCGGCATCAGGCTCGTGGACGACGGGGTCCTCGACATCGACACCTATGCGACGGCCGCGAGCGCCGTGCGATCCGAGCTGCACCGGAGCGCCTGACGGCGCACCGCGATTGTGCAGCGTCCGTCGAGAGGCCGAGGAGTGTCGATGCAGGATGACGGTTCACAGCTCACCGCGACAATGCCGCCGCGAGGCGACATCGCGATGGTGGCCACACGCAGCAGCCGCTTGATCGGGTGCCACGCCCCCGACGCCGAGCCCGGAGTCGACGCCGCTGACTGGCTGAGTGTCACGCGCTTCGCCGAGGTCTCGAGCGACGACAATCCGCTCTACACCGACGTGCGATACGGAGCCGCCTCGCCGCATCGCACCATGCTGGCGCCGCCGGCCTTCGTCCTGGCGCTTCGATCACCCTGTTCGACCGGGGCACTCGACCTGATCCCGAACGAACTCGTCAGCCGCGTCGATACCTTGGAGGTGACCTGGTACGACACCATCCGCCTCGGCGACCGTCTGGCCGGCCGGGTCCGGGTGGACGGGGTCGGTCACCGGGCGGAGCCGGGAACGGCGGACCAGGTTCGGATCACCTCGACGGCCGAGTACGAGCGGGACGGGGTGCGCTTCGCACTGGGACGCGCCGAGGTGTCGATCAGTGCACTCCCGACGCACGACGTCCGGCCGATCCACCGCTACGGTCAGCCGGAGATCGACCGGATGAGCCGGGAGCTCGACGATGAGGCGGATCCGCGAGGACCACGACCCCGTCACTGGGGAGACGTGCGGATCGGCGACGCGCTGCCGTCCGTGCTGCGCGGCCCGTTGACCATCTCCGACCTCGAAGCCTGGGTGATCGCCGCCGGCCGGCCGGTGCGTGCGGGCAATCTTCAGCAACGGTGGCTGGCCGAGCGCGACGGACGCCGCCGGGCGCACCCGCTCACCGGCTGGCCGGCGTGGGACCGCGCTGAGGCCGCGCTGGATTCCGCCGTCACCGAACCCGCCGGCCCGGCGGCTCCGGCCGAGCTCCTGTTCACCCTCGCCTGCCAGCTCGTCACCAGTTGGATGGGCGACGACGGATTCCTGCGAAGCCTCAGCCTGCGCGTCGGTGAACCGTTTCGATACGGGGACGCCGTACGGCTGAGCGGCTCGGTCAGGGATCTGTACCGGCTCACCGGGGCGGACGGGCGGGGATATCACGCCGCCGCGGTCCGGATGACCGGCGTGAATCAGCTCACCCAGACCGTGTTCGAGGCGGACGCCGTGACGCTGCTCCCGCAGCCCGGCCGGCCGGTTCACCTCCCCGTTCCGGCCGTGCTCCACTGCGACGTCACTCAGGAGCGCTGATGCAGACCTTCGATGAGGCCGTGGCCGAGTTCGTCAAGCAGAGCGAGGAACTCCTGCATCAGGAGAGTCCCGAGGACCGTCCCGCCCCCGCGCCCGCTCCGCTCGATCCGAGCGCGGTGCCGGTGCCGAGCCTGCTCCAGCTCACCGAGCCGCTGATTCGCCGATATGCCGGTGCGATGGGCGAGGACAATCCCCTCTACGTCGACCCCGCCTACGGCGAGCGATCCTGGCTGGGCAGCCAGATCTGTCCCGGCACCATCCTCATCCACGTCCGTTACCCGGGTGACCACGGCGCGCAGCGTCCGCGGGGATACCCGGTGGCGAACTTCCTGTCCGGGGTGGCGTGGGAGTTCTACGACGTCCTCCGCCCCGGCATGCGGTTCGGATCCTCCAAGGTGCCCCGGGAGCTGACCGTCAGTCGCGGGCGCCTGGCACCGGCGATCTCCCACCACTCCGAGACGTTCTACTGGGACAACTCGCGGGCGCTGGTGGCGAAGGCCTACGGCCGGCTGCTCCACCTGCCCGTCCCGGAGATGGGGGACAGCCGGATGATCCCCGTGGAACGGCTCGGTGAGCGCCTGTTCTACGACCGGCGTCCACACGCGTACACCGCCGAGCAGATCGAGCGCCTCCAGGCCTTGGCGGGCGGCGAACGGCGTCGTGGCGGCTCGCCGCTGACCTGGGAGGAGATTCAGGTCGGGGACAGGCTGCCGGCGATCGTTCAGCCGCCGTACACGATGTGGGACGAACTGCCCTACCAGGCGATGGATCACGGCCTGGACGCCGCGTTCGACGGGTCACGACTGGTGCGGGCGTTCCGCCCGGGCTATCTGCGCGCGCGACGCAACCCGGACTTCGCCCGCGTCCACCCGGTGACCGGCTGGCCGTACACGCCGTACGACGAGCACGAGGACCGCTTTCTCTCGCCGTACCGATGTGAACCGCTGCCGTTCGAGTTCGGCATCCAGCGCGCGCAGATCCCACTCCGGCTGCTGACCAACTGGGCCGGGGATCACGGTTTCGTGCACCGCATGTACACCTCCATGCGCAAGCCGGTCTTCTACGGCGACGCGGTCGTCTTCACCGGCACGGTGGTGCGGAAGTACCTCGCCGAACGTACGGACGGCGTCTCCCGATCAGTGCGGTACCCGGCCGCGGCCGTCGAGATCGTCGGAACCAACCAGCGCGACGAGGTTCATTGCCTGGGATATGCGACGGTTCTGCTGCCCTCCGAGGTCCATGGGCCACTGACGCTGCCCGTACCACATCCGGACCGGCCCGCGTACGTGCCGTTCGACGAGCACCGGCGCGCCGACTGGTTCTGACCGGCGGGGAGAGGAGACGGGATGGCAACCTCGAGTGCACTCGCCATCGCCGGCGGGCAGCCGGTGATCGCCGAAGACGTCCACGTGGCGTGGCCCGACATGGATGAGGCGGACCAGCGGGCGGTCGAGCAGGTCCTGCGCGGCCGGGTGATGGCCGGTCCGCACGCGCCGCAGCTGCGGGCGCTGGAGGAGGAGTACGCGGAGTTCGTGGGGGTTCGGCACTGCGTCGCCACGAGCAGCGGCACGGCGTCGCTGCACGCGTCGCTGGCCGCGGTGGGTGTCGGGCCCGGCGACGAGGTGATCATTCCGGCGTACACGTTCTCCGCCTCCGCCTTCGCCGCCATGCACCAGGGCGCCACACCGGTGTTCTGCGACGTCGACCCGCTGACGTACAACCTGGACCCGAACCTGATCGAGCCGCTGATCGGCCCGCGTACGCGGGCGATCATGGCGGTGCACATCCATGGTCAGCCCGCGGACATGGATGAGATCAACGCCGTCGCGGCCCGGCACGGGGTGCCCGTGGTGGAGGACAACTCACAGGCGCACGGTGTGCGCTACCGCGGCCGGATGACCGGCTCGCTCGGCCAGGCGGCCGGCGCGAGCATCAACTGGTCGAAGAATCTCGGTGTCGGCGAGGGCGGATTGTTCACCACCGATGACGACGAGGGGGCACTGGTGGCGCGGCGGCTGGTCCTCTACGGCGAGGACGTGCCCGCGGGAGCGCCACGGCCGTACTGGTCACACGGTGTCGGATACAACTTCCGCGGTCAGGAGATGGTCTGCGCCGTCGGGCGCACCAGGCTGCGCCGGCTGCCGGAGCACAATGCCCGCGCGCAGGCCAATGCCGCCCGGCTGACCGCGGGGCTGACCGGGATCAAAGGACTGCGACTGCCGTACGTGGCACCGGACCGGGAGAGTTCCTACTGGCGCTACCAGCTTCAGGTCTGCCCGGAGGACATCGGGTTCGACGGCGACCCGCGTGACCTCCGGGACCGGATCATGCGAGGGCTCACCGCCGAGGGACTGGAGGTTCTCGTCTGGCAGCCGCAGCCCGTCCCGGCCCAGCCGGCTTTCCGCCGCAGGGCCCAGGTCTGGCAGCCACGAACCGACGCGGAGCGCCTCCGGCCGTGGGATCCGGCGCGGTTCCCGGTCGCGTCCCGCCTGTGCGACGTCAGCCTGAGTCTCGGCACCTGGCTGCGCCCGCTGGCGGTGCAGGAGCCGTCGCTGATGGACAGGTACGTCGAGGCGGTCGAGAAGGTGATGGCCGATCTGGACACCCTGCTGTCGATACCGATCGATCCCTATCCGCGGATGACCGACACCGACCGCCGATGACGGCGCGGCGACGAGGAGGGAGACGGCGATGAGCCATCGTGCGGAGGGAAAGGTCGCTCTCGTCACCGGGGCGGCACGGGGGCTGGGGCGCGACCACGCGGTCCGGCTCGCCGAGGAGGGTGCCGACCTCATCGTGGTGGACATCTGCCGGCGGGTCGAGTCCGTGCCGTACGGGATGCCGGCGGCGACCGATCTCAGTGAGACGGCCGGCCTGGTCCGGGCGCTGGGCCGGCGGGTGGTCGTCGCCGAGGCGGACGTCCGTGACCCGGCCGCGATGGGCGAGGCGGCCCGCCGCGGTGTGGAGGAACTGGGCCGGCTGGATGTCGTGCTGGCGAACGCGGGCATCATCTCCTACGGCCCGGCCATGGAACTGACGGAAGCCCAATGGTCGGATGTGCTCGACACCAACCTGACCGGCGCCTGGCACACCGTCAGGGCCTGCGTCCCGCATCTGATCGCCGGTGACCGTGGCGGTTCGATCGTGCTGACCAGCTCGACCGCCGGGCTCAAGGGCACCGCGAACATCGCCCACTACGCCGCCGCCAAACACGGCCTGGTGGGGCTCATGCGAACGCTGGCACTGGAACTCGCCCCGCACCGTATCCGGGTCAACGCGGTGCATCCCACCACCGCCAACACACCGATGGTGCACAACCCGGCGAACATGCGGATGTTCCTGCCGGACCGCGAGGCTCCGACGGCCGAGGAGTACGTAGCGGCCATGACCGCGCAGAACGTTCTGCCGGTGCCATGGGTCGAGCCGCGGGACGTGTCCAACGCCGTGCTCTTCCTCGCCTCGGACGAGGCCCGTTACATCACCGGTGTCTCGCTTCCGGTCGACGCCGGCTGGCTGCTCCGGTGACGCCCGCCGTTCCCCCGTCCCCCGTGGAGATCCCATGCTGAGTCTGCACCACGTTGCCATCACCGTCGCCGACCTGGACGCCGCGATCGACTGGTACACCCGCGTCCTTGGTCTGCGGATATCCCGCCTGGAGGCGGAGACCGACGTGAGCGACGCCGCGATCAACCTGCACGGCGAACGCGTCCGCCTGCGCGGCGCCGAGCTGACCGTCGACGGTGCGGGCGGCCCGTTCGTGGAACTGCACCAGTTCATCACTCCGACGGGTGAGGGCGCCCGACGGGTCTGCGACACGGGCATCAGCCACTTCGCGTTCTACACCGACGACATCCACGCGGAGTACGACCGGTTGCGCGAACTCGGCGTCACCTTCAGCACGCCGCCGCAGTACATCGCGGACGGCGGCCTCGCCGGCGACTGGTGGGTCTACTTCACCGACCCCTGGGGCAATCAGCTTCAGCTGGTCTCCCAGCCGGCCACAGGACGGGTGGGATGACGACGGGGCCGTACGTTCCGGTGGTCGGCGAGGGTGAGGTGTCGCTGGTCTGCTTCCCGTGGGCCGGTGCGGGTGCACGTCCGTTCCGCCTCTGGCGGCCGGTCCTGCCCGACGGACTCGCGATGTCGGTCGCCCGGCTGGGCGGCCGCGAGGATCGGGTCGCCGACGCCCCGCCGACCGAGTGGAGCGCCGTGGTGTCCGAGCTGGTCGACGCGTTGGACGTCACCGGGCCTTTCGTGTTCTTCGGGCACTGCCTGGGCGCACTGCTCGCCTACGAGGTCGTGCTGGAGCGCCGCCGCCGCGGCTTGGCCCTCCCGGCCGCTCTCTTGGTGGTGGGCGACGCACCGTCGATCTCCGGTGGGCCGCCGGTTACCGACGTGGCCGCCGCGGCGCGCGCGAGCGGAGCGATGGATTCCCGGATACTCGACAACGCCGACGTGTTCGCGCTGTTCGAGCCGGTGCTCCGGGCGGATTTCCACCTGGCCACGACGTATCGGCGTGGCGACGACCCGGCGTTGCCGATGCCGATCGACGCGTTCGTCGCCTCCGCACGGCCCGAGGAGCGCGCCGGCCTCGACGGCTGGGCCGCGGAGACCGCCGAGCGATTCCGGGTGATCATGATCGAGAGCGAGTCGCTGTACCCGAGCGGGGCCTGGACGTCCTTCGGAGCAGCGGTGGCCGCGTCCGCGACGGCCGCGCTCACCCGTGCGGATCGGTCAGGACTATGAGCCCGGCGGCGCAACGGATAGCTCTCTTCGACAACCGCCTTTCCTTCCGCGCCGAATGGCCACGGCTGGCGGACGCGATCGGCGGCGTCTTCGAGTCGGACAAGTTCTCCCACGGCCCGGTGACGCGGCGCTTCGAGACGGAGATGGCGCGGCATGCCGGCGCGGCGTTCGCGATCGGCGTGAACAGCGGCACGGACGCCCTGCGAATCGTTCTGCGGGCCTGCGGAGTGGCCCGGGGCGACGAGGTGATCCTGCCTGCTTTCGCCCCGGCCGCGACCGCTGCCGCGGTGTGGCTGATCGGCGCCCGGCCGATCTTCGTGGACGTCCATCCCGATTCGCTCACGCCCACGCCGGAGGCGGTCCGGGCCGCCGCCACCGACCGGACCCGGGCTGTCGTCTTCTCCGGCGGAGCGGCCCGCCCGGCCGAGGCGACGGCGGTACGGGCGGAGGCCGACCGGGCCGGTCTGGCCTTCGCCGAGGACGGCGCCGACGGCATCGCCGCGGCGGACGCGCCCGCGATCCCGATGAACCGGGCCCTGCCGCTGTCCGCCGGCGCCGTCCTGGGCGGCCTGGGCGACGCGGGAGTGATCCTGACCGACGACGCGGCCGTGGCGGACCGCTGCCGGCTCATCCGGCACCACGGTCGGGCCGGCGAGTGCGCCGGCCGGGTGAGTGAGCCGACCGCCGCGCTGGTGTCCGGCCTCAACAGCAAGATGGACGACATCCAGGCGGCCGTGCTGTTGGCGCGGCTGCCCGGCCACACCGAGGTGACCGCGCGCCGGGCCGAACTCGCGGCACGCTATTCCGTACGGCTGGCGCGGGTGGGCCCGGTACGCCCCCTGGCCGCCAGCGCGACCGGCCGGTACGTCGTCGAGACGCCGGAACGGGACGGGCTGGCCGGCTTTCTCGCCGAGCGCGGGATCGAGACACGGAAGCCGGTCCCCGTTCCCCTGCACCTGCTCGACTGTTTCGCCGGGCTGGGCGGCCGGCCGGGCGAGCACCCGGTGAGTGAATCCGCTGCCACGGCCACGCTCGAACTACCGCTGTACCCGGATCTGGGAACCTCCGGTGTCGACCTCGTCTGCTCGGCCGTCGCCGCCTTCTTCCGGGAGGGGATCCGATGAGTGCGACGTTGCCGTTCTTTCCCCCGGCCGTCTTCGATCGCCATCGGGAGATGACGCTGCGGGCGATCTTCGACGTCGGGACAGGGCCGGACCAGCGCTTCTTCGGCGGCGACGCGGTGGCGGAACTGGAGCGGCGGATCGCCGCCGCCGCGGGAGTGAGGCACGCCGTCGCCTGCGCGAACGCGACCGGCGGTCTGGCCCTGGTGCTCGACGCCTGGGGGATCACGGCCGGCGACGAGGTGATCGTGCCGGCGTACGGTTGTCAGCCGGTCGTGGACACCGTGGTCGAACAGGGTGCGACGCCGGTTTTCGCGGACGTGGATCCACGAACCTTCACCATCGACCCGGCCGCCGTCGCCGCTGCCGTCACCCCCCGCACGGCGGCGATCCTGCCGGCGCATGTGTTCGCCACGATGGCGGACATGCCGGCGCTGGTGGACCTCGCCCGCCGGCACGGCCTGCGTGTCCTCGAGGACGCGGCGGTGGCCCAAGGGGCTACGCTGGCCGGCCGGGCCGCGGGCGCGTGGGGTGACGCCGGAGTTTACTCGTTCTCACAGTTCAAGCCGTTCGGTGCGATCGGTGAAGGCGGCATCGTGCTGACCGACGACGAGCCGACCGCGATCCGCTGCCGGCGGCTGCGGCGGGCAGGGACTGACGACGATACCGGCGACGGCGCCGTCGGCCGGCACAGCCGGATGGACGAGGTCCTGGCGCGCTTCCTGTCGTTGCGGTGGGCCGAGTTGGACCGTCGCCTGAGCCGGAAGCGTGAGATCGCGGCGTTCTATCAGCATCGGCTGCGGCCGGTCGCCGAAGCGGGCGTGGTCACCCTGCCGCTCATTCCCGATTCGGAGCCGTGGTGTCACGTGTACGCCATCATGACCGACCGGCGCGACGAGTTGCGGGCGCACCTCGCGGCACGCGGTATCGGCAGCCATATCTACTACCCCGTGACTCTGCCGATGCAGCCGGCGTTCGCGGCCTATGCCTCCGGGATGACGTTTCCGCATGCCGAGGCGGTGGCGCGCGACAATCTCGCGTTGCCGGTGTGGCCGGAACTGTCGGAAAATGATTTGGCGTATATCTCGGATTCGATCATCGAGTTCTTCGGCCGCCACACCGCTTAAGTCGGAGTAACTATGTGGTTGCTGTCCGTCCACATTGACGCTAGCCTCTATGAGGATCATGTGAGTGGCCGGGATCGGCGCGGGCGATTCGGATTCATGGCGCGTTTATGGCGTTGTTCTGGCGTGGCATTCTCGTGGTCTTCTTCGTAATTCTGGTTTATTTGCCTCGATGGCGCCGGGTCGTCGAGGTGGGACAATCGGAAGGATGTAACGATGGATCTCGACACCGTCGGCAAAACGAGGTGGAATGACACCTACGTCATCTCCGAGAACCCCAATCTCTGGGGCGACCCGCCGGTGCCTTTCGTGCACACCGCCGCCGACATCTTCGCCGCGGACAATGCCCACGTCGTGTTGGACCTGCCGGTCGGTGACGGGCGCAACGTTCTTCCGCTGGCCGCCCGGTTCCCGGCCGTGGTCGGCGGGGACGCGTCGGACAACGGTCTCGCCCTCTGCGCCAACCGGTTGAAGCAGGCGGGCGTCGGCAACGTGCTCCTGCAGAAGACCGACATCTTCGGGACCAGCTTCCTGGACGACTCGTTCGACGGCATCTTCTGCTGCGAGGTGCTCGGTCACCTGCAGAACCCGGTCGACGCCCTGCGGGAACTGCTGCGGATCGTGCGACCCGGCCGGCAGGTGGTCACCAACCTCTTCGCCGACGACGAGCCGATCCGTACCGATCCGGCCATGGCCGAGATCGCGCCCGGCGACTACCAGTTCCTCGAACGGATCTTCTTCCGCTTCTACGACGAGGCCGCGGCCCGTGAGGTGGCCGCGAAGGTCGCGGATCTCGCGGAACTGGTGTCGATCGACCACATCGATTGGATCGACCCGCCGCACGAGGGTTACCGCAATTACGAGCACGGTCACGCGAGCTGGCTGCTGGTGCTCCGCAAGCACGGCTGACCGATCCGCGGACGGCGCCGGGCGGCACACTCCCCATGGGTGTGCCGCCCGCGCGGCGACGGAGGGCTCGCGGCGGCCGGGCCGCTACTGCGCCGTCCAGCCGCCGTCGACCGGCAGCACCGTACCGGTCACATAGGACGCCTGGTCCGAGGCGAGCCAGAGCGCGGCCTGCGCCACCTCCTCCGGCCGGGCCAATCGGCCCAACGGTATGTTGCGCCGGTAGAACTCGTCGGCGCCCGGGCCGCGCCGGCGCCGTGCCTCCTGAAGCATCGGGGTGTCGATCGGCCCGGCGCAGACGGCGTTCACCCTGATGCCGCGGGTGGCGTACTCGATCGCCGCGACCCTCGTCAGCCCTACGACACCGTGCTTGGCCGCGGTGTACGGTGCGGCCTGGAAGTATCCGATCAGACCGGCGATCGAGGACATGTTCACGATGACGCCGCCGCCGGCGCCGGTCATGTGCCGCAGTTGATGTTTCATGCACAGCCAGACGCCTTTGAGGTTGGTGTTCACGACCCGGTCCCAGAGATCGTCGTCGAAGGCGTCGGTATCCTGGCCGGAGCCCGGCACGCCGGCGTTGTTGAAGGCGGCGTTCACCCGCCCGTACTCCTCGCATGCACGCGCCATCAGTGAGCGCACGTCGTCCTCCACGGTGACGTCGGCGGGGACCGCCAGCGCCGACCCGCCCAGGTCCCGAATCCGCCGCACGGTCGCGGTGAGCGGCTCGGCCCGCCGGCCGGCCACCACCACGTTCGCGCCCGCCGCGGCGAACGCGAGGGCGGCCGAGCGGCCGACGCCGCTGCCTCCGCCGGTGACCAGTACGGTCCGGCCGGCGAAGAGCCCGGCGTTCGTGTGCACCGCCATTCAGCGCTCCATCAGGGAGCGGATCGACTCGGCCAGCACCGTGCGACTCGGTACCGTCGCGGCTTCCAGGGCGGGACTCGCCGGTACCGGGATGCCCTTGGCGCCCAGCCGCACCACGGGAGCCCGCAGTTCCGCGAAGGCGGCCTCGGTGATCACTGACGCGATCTCCGCGGTCGGCCCGTAGCGGAGCCAGGACTCGGCCATCACGACGACCCGTCCGGTGCGGCGTGCCGAGGCGGCCAGCAGCGCGGTGTCCAGCGGGCGAAGCGAACGTACATCGATGACCTCCACCGAGATGCCCTCGTCCGCGAGGTCGTCGGCGGCGGCCGACGCTTCACCGACCATGCGGGAAAGCGCGCACACGGTGACGTGGGAGCCCGGCCGGACGATGCTGGCGGTGCCGAGCGGCACCAGCGACTCGCCCTCGGGGACCGGCCCGGTGACCTGGTAGAGCCCTCGATGCTCCAGGAAGACGACGGGCTCCTCCGACCGGATCGCCGACTTCAGCAGACCCTTGGCGTCCGCGGGGCTGGCCGGCATCACCGTGTGGACGTAGGGCAGATGTGCGGTCCACACCTCCAATGACTTCGAGTGCTGCGGACCGGCGGCGCTGCCGGTGCCGCCCTGCGTCCGGACCACCATGGGAACGCTCAACTGGTTGGCGTGGATGAAGGAGAACACCGAGGCGGCATTGGCCAGGCTGTCCAGTGCCAGGCTCAGGAAGTCCGCGTACATGATCTCGACGATCGGTCGCAGGCCGCTCATCGCCATCCCGACCGCCGCGCCCACCATCCCGTTCTCCGAGATCGGGGTGTCGACGACCCGCCGGTCGCCGAACTTGTTCATCAGCCCCGCGGTGACGCCGAAGACGCCGCCGTAGAGCGCCACATCCTGGCCGAGCACGACCACGTTGCCGTCCCGTTCCATCTCCTCCAGCAGCGCCTCGTTCAGCGCGGCCGCGTACGTCAACTCCCTCATGCCGGCACCCCGTCCCAGCGCTGGATGTGTTCGGTGAGGTCAGCGGGATCCGGCCACGGGGACGACAGGGCGAACTCGATCGCCTCCGCGAGTTCCCCGGCGACCGCACGGTCGATCTCTTCCAGGCGGCTCGCCGCGACACCGCGGTCGCGGAGCCGCTGTGCGCTCAGCTCCAGGGGATCGGTGAAACCACTGCCCTCGGCCTCGATCCGATAGCCGCCCCGGTCGGACATCGAGAACGGCCCGGTCCGGTAGGTCACCGCCTCGATCAGGGCGGGGCCGCCGCCGCTCCGGGCCCGGTCGGCGGCTTCCCGGACCGCGCGGTGCACCTCCTCGACATCGTTGCCGTCGACCCGGGTGCCGGGAATGCCGTATCCCCGGCCGCGCGCGGCGAGCGTGGTCTCGTGAACGTGCCGATCCAGGCGGACCGTCAACCCGTACTGATTGTTCTCCACCACGAAGATCACCGGCAGTTGCCACAGCGCCGCCATGTTGAGCGCCTCGTTGAACGCTCCGGAGTTGACGGCGCCGTCACCGGTGACGCACAGGGTGACCGCGCCTCGGCCGGCCAGTTTGTGCGCGTATCCGTGTCCCACGGCCAGCAGCAGCGAGTGCCCCACGACGCCGCTGGCGCCGAGCACGCCGCGGGTGGCGTCGGCGATGATCATGTGGCCGGCGCGCCCGCCGGAGAGCCCGGTCGCGCGCCCGGCCATCTCCGCGATGCACGGCCCCAGCGGGATCTCCATCCCGACGTACTGGGCGTGCGGCCGGTGGGTCAGGGTCACCACGTCGCCCGGCCGCAGGGCGGCGGTGGCGCCGATGCCCGCCGCCTCCTGGCCGGTGCTGGTATGCATCGGCCCGCGGATCGATCCCGCTCGGGAGAGCCGCGTGAGTTCCTCATCGAGCTGTCTCGACAGCGTCATCCGGCGGTGTAACGTCAGGAGGTCCTCCGTGCCCAGCGGCAGCTGCATGCTGATCCCTCTCGTGACCTGGTCTGCGGGTTAGAACTCGTAGTCGATCCATGGGACGCTCTCGATCGCGGCCACGACGTCGGCCAGTTCCGCATGCGTTCCGGTGGTGCCGATCACCGAGGCGACGCGGCTCTCCGTGCCGGCTCGCCAGTCCACCGGGTCCCCCCGCCGGGCATGCACGATCAGGCGCTCGACATGCGGGAGCCGCTTCACGCGCAGGGGTGCTCGGACGTCCGCGACCGCGCGAGCCGCCAGCGGCGGGATGAGGTGGTAGTGGAAGGCGATCGGGCCCGGCGGCGGCGTTCCGGCATCGATCGGCAGACCCAGAGCGCTCCGGATGGCGATCTCGGCCGGGCTCGGGTTGCCTGAGCGGACCGCGAGGTCGTCGACGGTGCCGCCCAGACGTCCGTTCACCTCGATGAGTCGCGGCCCGGTCGGCGTGAGCTTGATCTCGACGTCCGCCAGCCCGGTCCTGATGTTCAGCGCCCGGACTGCGCGGCCGGCCAGGTCACGGACGTGGGCGAGGTCCGGTTCGGGGACCACCGACGCGGTGGCGTACCCACCGCGGTCCCGGAACGGTTCCGCCGCCGCGAACTTGCTCGTGACGAACCGGGGCTCGACCCGGTCGCCGGCCGCCACGCAGTCGACCGCGATGAAGTCGCCCCATGGATGATCGGTGTGGCGCCCGACCAGCAGCTCCTCGAGCAGCAGCGTGCGCTCCTGACCGTCGTTCAGCAGGAATTCAAGGGTCTGCCGGCAGTCCTTCTCGTCGGACACGGCAATCGTGTTCCTGCTGGCGGCGCCATACGTCGGCTTGATCACGGCCGGGAGCCCGACGTGGGCGATCGCCTCGTCGATCTGATCCAGCCGCTCGACCACCCTGAATCGGATGGCCTCCAGCCCGGCGGCCGCGAAACGCTCACGCTGGCGATCCTTGCGGACGATGGCGTCGATGTCGGACGGGGCGTGGAATGCGCAACCCAGCGCGTCCGCCAGTTCGGCGGTCAGCCGAAGCTGCGGCTCGCTGAAGGTCACCACACCGGCCGGTCGCAGCGCGCGGCACGCGCGAATCAGCTCGGCCGGGCTGCGACCGGCCGTGGGAATGACGACGCCGACTGACTCCAGCAGGCTTCGGGCGCTTCTGGTGTGCGCCGTGTCCGGTACCACGAAGGCCACCCGGAGCTGTAGTGCATCCGCAATTTCGGCGATTCGATAAGGGGAAAGGCTGCCGTAGTCGTAGACCGTGACAAGAGTGGACCGGCTTTCCACGGGCAGCCTTTCGTCGTCCGGCTTCGTGGCCGAGGGCGGAACGAGGAATTGATGGCCGGGTATGAATCGGTGAGACGCGTGGCCGACCGTGCTTCGGCGCCGAACTGAGGCCTCGCCGCAAGCGATGCCCGGCTCGCCTGCGGTGTGAGCGTATGGGATGGCGAGCGTTATCCGCAATGGATGCACGGAAGTCACCGTGAGTCGACGGGAAGCGCGGAGCTCACGATCTCTGCTAGGGTCGGCGCGCGGGGTCTATAGTGGACTCGCTAGTCCGGCATCGGGGCCGTCCTGGCCGTCATCAATGGGCCCGATCGTGTTCACCTGGGTGTTGTCGGAGGGGATCCTCCTGGAGAACGAGGCCGTCCTATACCACGAACTGACAGCCTATTCGCGTGACCGGCATTGGCTGAAACCTATCTCGGACGAGCGTATCCTGCGCGGCTTCCGTCCGTTGTCACAGGGACGGCGGCCGTGGCCGGACAAACGTTACGACGCGGCACTGGATCGCGTGTCGCTGCCGGCCCCCGCCGCCGCGGCGACGGCCGGCCTCGATCTCGCCGTGCTGTCGCGTCTGCTCAACGACTCCGCCGGCATGCGGACTGCCGCCGGCCGCGGCGAGCTCCGGTTCCGGGCGGCGAGTTCCGCGGGAAACCGGCATCCCATCGAGTCCTACGTCTGCGCCCGCGGTATCACCGGCCTGCCCGATGGGGTGTGGCACTACGACGCCGCCGCGCACCGGCTCGTCCTGGTCGGCCCGGCACCGCGAGGCGAGTGTGCGGCACTCCTGCTCACCGGTGTGCCCTGGCGCACCTGCTGGCGATACGCCGAGCGCGGATACCGGCACCTGTGGTGGGACGCCGGGTCCCAGATCGCGAACCTGTCGGTGGTCGCCGACCACCTCCGGGTGCCGGCCACCGTCCGTCTCGGCTTCGCGGACGCGGATGCCGCCGCGCTGGTCGGTGCCGAGACTCCGTGGGAGCTTCCGCTCGTCGCGGTGACTCTCGGCCGCGGCGAGCCGGCGCTCGAGGCGAGTGGTCCCGCCGAACCGGGCGACCTCGGGCCGGATCACACCTCGTTCCCGCTGATCGATATGGTCCACGACGCGACGACGCTGGCCGATTCGGCCGCGGCGCGGGCCTGGACACGGGCGATCGGCGGCGGTCCGTCCGGCACCACCTCTTCGCTCGTGCCGTTCATCGCCGGGCGCCGCTCGGCCGGGCGTTTCGTCGCGGGTGCGCACACCGGCGCCGGGCAACTGCATCAGGTCCTCGATCTGGCCGCCGCAGAGCTGCACTGGGACGGGGACGTCGACGTGGACCTCCACGTCATCGTGCACACGGTGCGCGGGATCGCTCCGGGTCTGTACCGATGGCACGAGGGGACGCTCCAGCGGGTGCCGGCGGACATCGGGCCGCACGACGCGTACGAGCTCGCGGTGCGGCAGGACCCGGCCCGCGATGCGGCCTTCGTGCTGCTGCTCTCCTGTGACCTGCGGCGGCTCGTGGCCGGGCGGGGCGCGCGCGCATATCGCGCCGTGCAGCTCGCGGCCGGTGTCGTCGTGGGCCGCGCGTATCTGGCCGCCGCCGCGGCCGGTCTGGGCTGTCGTGCGCTGACCTTCAATGACGATGTGCTGGCGCGGATGCTGCCCGCATCGCCGGCCGGTCTGCTGCTCGCGGCGGTCGGCGTTCCGGGTGGGAAGGACTGAGCGTTGGAACCGATCATCACCGTGGAGAACCTGACCCGGAGCTTCCGGTCCCGTCAGGGTCTGCTGAGCCGGACGGTCCGGGAGGTCCAGGCGGTCAAGGGGGTCTCCTTCGAGGTGGGCAGGGGCGAGCTGTTCGGCCTGCTCGGCCCGAACGGCGCCGGTAAGACGACCACGATCAAGATGCTGCTGACCCTGCTGCTGCCCACCTCCGGCAGCGCCCGCGTGCTCGGGCGTGACGTGGTGGCGGACGCGCGGGCGGTGCGCCGGCGCGTCGGCTTCGTGTTCGGTGGCGATCGAGGGCTCTACGAGCGGTTGTCCGCCCGTGACAACCTTCGGTACTTCGCCGAGCTGTACGGCTTGTCCGGGCGGGAGCAGCGCGCGCGCATCCCCGAGCTGTTGGAGCTGGTCGGCTTGCGTGGGCGGGAGGCCGACCGCGTCGAAGGATATTCGCGAGGCATGCGGCAGCGGCTGCACCTGGCGCGCGGGCTCCTCCACCGGCCGGAGGTGCTGTTCCTGGACGAGCCGAGCATCGGTATCGACCCGGTCGGCTCGAGGGAACTGCGGACCACCGTCCGTCGCCTGGTGGACCACGGCACTACGGTGCTGCTGACCACCCACTACATGTTCGAGGCCGACGAGTTGTGCGACCGGATCGCCGTGATCGCCGACGGGCGCATCGTCGCGGAGGGTACGCCCGAGGCGCTCAAGGAGGGCGTCAACGACGGCACGGTCACCGAGGTGGAGGTGTTCGGAGCGCCGGAGGACATCCAGGGCCGCCTGACGGCCGTTCCCGGTGTGGAGTCGGTGCATCTGGAGGCGCAGGGGCCGGCCCAGGTGATCGTGGTGCGCGCCGGCCGCGGCCGGGAAGTCACCACGGACGTCCTCGCCCACCTGACCGGCTGCCGGATCGGGCGCGTCTCGACACGCCGCCCCACGCTGGAGGACGCCTACATCGAGCTGGTGGGTGGGCGGTGAGCGGCACGCTGCGCTTCCTGGCCGTGGCCTGGTGGCTGCATCTCAAGAGCCGGAGCAGGTCGGCCTTCGACGGGTTGCTCTCCGTCGTGTGGCCGTTGTTCTTCGCCACCGCGGTGCTGTTGATGTACCGGGCCGGTAACGCCGGTGACGCGACGCTGGTCGCCGCCGTGGTGGGTGCCGCCGCCATGGGCGTCTGGTCGGCGACGACGCTGGCCTCGTCCTCGATCGAGGAGGAACGAGCCCAGGGCACGCTGGAACTCCAGGTCGGTGCTCCGCGCTCGTTCACGATCCAGCTGATCCCGATCATGCTGTCGATGACCACGGTGGGCCTCTACAGCCTGGTCGCCGTGTTCCTGTGGGGTCGCTTCGTCTTCGGCATCGAGATCGTGGTGGCGAGCGTGCCGGCGTTCCTCGTCGCGATCGCGGTGACCGTGTTCTCGATCGCGATGCTCGGCTTCCTGCTCGCGGTGAGCGCGGTGCGTTACCGGGCCGCGTGGGCGCTGGGAGCGGCACTGGAACTGCCCATCTGGCTGCTCTGCGGCTTCCTGGTGCCGGTGTCGGCGCTGCCCGGCTGGGTCCAGCCGCTGTCCTGGCTGCTGGCGCCGACCTGGGGTGTCTCGGCGTTGCGGGCCGCGGTGGCGGGTCACACCGCGGTGGACGACCTGCTGCGCTGCCTCGGTCTCGGCGTGGCGTACATCTTGATCGGCGCCGTCCAGTCCCATCGGTTGGTGCGGTCCGCCCGCCGGCACGCGACGTTGGCGCTGACATGATCGCCGCGCTTCGTGTGCTGCTGATCGGCGGCATGACCAGTTATCGGGCGCTGTTCAACTGGCTGACGCCGTGGATCCTGATCCCGACGTTCTTCGTGACCCCGCTCGTGCAGATCCTCCTGTTCGCCTACGTAGGGCGGGTCGCCAGGGTGGGTGACGACACCTACTACCTGATCGGCAACGCCGTCCAGTACGCGGCCATACCCTGCCTGTTCGCCATGGGCCGCACGATCAGCGGTGAACGCCGCCAGGGGACGCTGGGCATCCTGCTCGCCTCACCGGCGCCCAGGGTGCCGCTGTTCCTGGGCCGTGCCCTACCGGTCATCGTCAACGGCGCCGTGGTCTGCGCGGTGGCCCTCGGGCTCGGCGCGCTGTTGCTGGGTGTGCGGATACCACTGGACGGGTTGCCGCTGTTGGCCGTCGCGATCGTGGTGTGCGCGTTCTCCTGCACCGGCCTGGGTCTGCTCACCGCGGCGGTGGCACTGCGGGTGCGGGAGGCCTCGGTCTTGTCCAACCTGGTGTTCGGCGTCCTGCTCATCTTCGCGGGAGTGAACGTCCCGATCGCCTCGCTGCCGGGCTGGATGTCCGCCGTCTCCGGATGGTTGCCACTGACGCACGGCATCGACGCCGCTCGGCGGGCGGCGGCGGGCGCTTCCGCCGGCCCGGTGGGTGAGCTGCTGGTGCAAGAGGCGGCGTTGGGTGCCGGATACGCCCTCGCCGGGTTGGCGCTACTGGCCTGGCTGGAACGGGAGAGCCGGCGGATGGCCACGCTCGAGGTGATGTGATCTCCGGGTCAGCGGATCTCGGAGCCGCCGGTGAGGAGATCCGCGAACAACTGGAGGAGGGAGGTGCCGGGCTCGCGGCTGGGCAGTGTGCCGGGTGGCGCGGGAACGGTCACGCACCGCTCGGCCGTCACCGCGCCCCAGTCCTCGCCGTCCGTGGCCGCGCCGACCACGATCAGGGGGACGGACAGCCGCGCACCGTCGGCCGGACGGTATCCGCGCACGATACGGCTGTCCGCGATGATCGGTCCGACGAAGACGTCGTAGTACGCCGGCCGGCTCAGTACGGCGGCCGGCACGAGATTGGTGGCGAGCAGATACTCGATCGTCTCCGCCCGGCTCAGATCCTCGAAGTCGGGCTCGTTCACCGACGGCTGCCACGGAAAACCACTGATGGCCAAAAAAACGGGCTTCGGTGCGCCCCGCCGGTCCAATTCCCTGACCATTTCGAGGAGCGGCGGAACGCCGGCGCATTGACCGTATAGTGCGAATCTCCGATTATGGCCTAATGATTCGAGGAACTGTTCCACTATTTCGTCGACCACCGCCGGCAACGAGGGCAGATAGGCCTCGCGGCCGCGTGTCTCGCGGCCTGGCAGCCGGACGGCGGACACGTCGAACAGCTGCTCGGCCTGCTTGGACCAGCTACGGAACTCCGCTGCGCCGCTCCCGGCCTGTCCTAGACAGAGCAGTTGGGGGAGCTCGTCACGTGGCCCGGTGAGGTGCACGATGGTCTCGGACATGCTCTCCGATCGCAGGTTGGAGATCCCTTGCCGTCCATCAGTTTGTATCACCCGTCCGATGCTTCCGTCCACTGTGCCTCCGGGGTTTCCAATTCGTCGAGTGGAGGCTAGAGTGTCGATGGAGTCATCGAAGTCTCTCGTTGCGTGTCGGCCCCTTCTTATTCGGTCGCCAACCCTCCGCGCCATGGGCGCTATCTGACTTATCCGAACTGTGACCGGAGGAGCTTCCGCGCCATGGGTAACGTTCCCGGAAAGCCGGATGTATCCCGGGTGTACGCCCGGTTCGTTCAGGCCGCCGAGGCGGGCCCGGACAGGCCCGCGGTGATCGAGGCGTCGGGTGCCACGACTACTTATGGTGAGCTCGCCGCGGCGGCACGGCAGGTCGGAGCGAGCCTGGCCGCGGCGGGTTTCCGGCCGGGTGACCGCGCGGCCGTCGTCTGGACCGTGGGGCTGCCGACGGTGGCGGCGATACTCGGCGTCCTCGACGCGGGCGGCACCTACGTCCCGATCGACCCCGACGCTCCGGACGGCCGATGGGACTTCCTGCTCGCCGATGCCGCTCCGGTCGCGGTGCTCACCTCCGCTCCGGCGCACTCGGCCAGGATTCGCGCGATCCGCCCGCACGCGAAATCCGTGTCCACGGTCCGCGATCTGGAGCTGTTCACCACCGACGCCGCTCCGGCCGACGGTGACGTCGACGGCTGCTACCTGATCTACACCTCGGGGTCGACCGGAGTGCCGAAGGGGGTGGTCATCACCCACCACAACCTGCAGGCGACGCTCGACGCCGGATGCGCGGTCATCAACGCCGGTGTGAACGACCGCTGGTCGGTCTTCCACTCCTTCTCCTTCGACTTCTCGGTCTGGGAACTGTTCGGCCCGCTGGTCACGGGCGGCGCCGCGGTGCTCGTCCCGCCGTCGGCTCGGCGTGACCCCGCCCTGTTCAAGGAGCTACTGGATCGGACCGCGGTCACCGTCCTCAGCCAGACGCCCGGTGCCTTCCGTGGTCTGGTCGGTCACTACGCCGACGCCACGGCCGGCTCGCTGCGGGTCGTCGTCTTCGGCGGTGAGCGTCTCGACCCGGCCGTTCTCGCGCCCTGGTTCGCTCGGCACGGCGACGAGACCCCGGAACTGATCAACATGTACGGCATCACCGAATGCACGATCCACGTGACGTACCGCCGGATCCGGGTGGGGGATGCGGCGCGCCCGGTGAGTCCGATCGGGCGTCCGTTCCCGCACCTGACCGTCCACCTGCTCGACCCGGACGGCACGGCGATCACCGCACCCGGCGTGGTCGGTGAACTGTACGTGTCCGGGGCCGGCGTCGCGTCCGGCTACCTCAACCGAGCGCCGGAGACGGCCGCGGCCTTCGTCCCGGACACGTTCCCGGGCGGCGCTCGGCGGATGTACCGCACCGGGGACCTGGCCAGGTGGGACGAGCGCGGCGAGTTGCTCTACGAGGGGCGGCGCGACCGCCAGCTCAAGATCCGCGGTCATCGCATCGAGCCGGGTGAGATCCAGGCCGCGCTGGCCACGCTCGGATACAGCGACACACTGGCGACGGTGGGCACGGACGAGGCCGGCCACGCCCGGCTCGTCGTGTACGTGGTCACCGAGGAGAGCGGCGTCGAACGTGCCATCCTCGGCCAGCTGCGGGACACGCTGCCGGGCTACCTGGTGCCGAGCCGCATCGTGTTGATCCGTGGCCTGCCGCTGACCCCGAACGGCAAGATCGACGAGGCTGCGTTGCCCGAGGCGTTCCCCGCGGCCGCTGCACCGGCCGAGGCGAGCCCGGCCGGCGACCCGCGGGAGGCCCTCCTGCGCGACGTGTGGACGGACGTCCTCGGCGTGGACGGCATCGAGGGCGACGACGACTTCTTCGACATCGGCGGTGACAGCCTGCTGGCGATCCGCGTCGTGGCGGCGGTGACGACCGGTGGATACCCGATGACCGTGGAGGATCTCTACCGGGGCCGGACGTTGACGGCGGTTGCCGCCGGCCTCGTCGCGGCCGATCCGGTCGCCGGCGCGGAGGCGGGCCCCGCCCCGGTGACCCGGCTACCGGCGACCCGGACCCAACAGGGCATCCTCTTCGAGGCCAGAGTGCATCGCGCTCGCGCGCTCTACCATGACTTCGCGAGCCTGCTGGTGGAGGCGCGGTGGGACGCGGCCCGGCTGCGCCGGGCCCTGCGCACGACCACAGCGCGGCAGCCCACGTTGCGTACGGCGTTCGAGTCCACCGCGACGGGCATGTACCAGACGGTGACGCCAGAGGTGGACGTCGAGTGCACCGTTGTCGACCTGCGGACGGACGATCCCCGAGGCGCCGACCCGCTGCGCCGGCTCTGGATGGACGCGGAGCGGCGGCGGGGTTTCGTCATGAGCCGGCCGCCGTTGTTCCGGGCACAGGCCGTCGTGCTCAGTGATGACGTCTTCCGGCTGACGCTCAGCTTTCACCATGCCGTCCTCGACGGATGGAGCGTCGGCCTGGTGGCCGGCGAGCTGGTGCGGGCGTATCTGGACGACACGGACCCCGCCTCGCACGCCCCCGCCTCACCGACCCTGATGAGCGTCTACGCCGAGGCCGAGGAAGCGGCCTGCCGATCGGACGTGACGATCGCATACTGGCGGGATTACCTGACGGGCCTGACACGCGCCGACTTCGCCCGCGTGCCCGACGTCGGCGCACCGGGCGAGGTCGTCATCATGCCGTTCGCCACCGGTGACCTCGCCGCGATTCGGGCAATCGCCCGGAGCAGCCGCACGTCGGTCAAGAACGTACTGCTGACCGTTCATCTGGTGGCCCTCGCCGCGGTCTGCTCCGTAGGGCCCGCGGTGAGTTCGGCCGTGGTCACCAGCGCCCGGCCCGCGATACCGGGCGCGGACACGGTCGCGGGCCTCTTCCTCACCACCCTGCCGGTTACGCTGCGCGTGGCGTCCGCGACGTGGCGGGACGCGTTGCGGGCGGTCGGCGACCGGGAGGTCGCGCACCTGCCGCATCGCCGGTTCCCCGCGGCCGAGATGGCGCGGCTGGCGCCGGACGCCGTACCCAACACGTTGTTCAACTTCACCGACTTCCACCACCTGAGCCCGCGGGACGGGCGGCGGCTGCCCGTCCTTGACTACGTGGAGACCGATCTGAACAACTTCGACCTGTCCGCCGACTACAGCGCCGTCGGGGCGACACTGCAGCTCACGGCGCGGGCGGATCTGTCCCGCGTGCCGGTGCGCACCTCCTCGGCATACGTGACGGCGGTCCGTTCCGCGCTGGACCGGCTGACCGCCGGCGGCGGCGATCTCGACAGCACCGTTCTGTGAGGAAGTGATCGTGAATCACAAGGAAATCGTGCACTCGACCGTCGCCCGTACCCTCGGCGTTCCGGCGGTGGACGGCAGCGCGAGCTTCTTCGATTTGGGCGGCGACTCGCTCAGCGCGCTGCGGGTCATCACCCTGCTCGAGCAGCAGCTCGGCCACACGCTCGACATCGTCGACCTGCTGACCGCTCCCACGCTGGACGACTACGCCGCCGACCTTCCCGCGGCGGCCGGCCATGCCTGACACCGTCTGGGAGGCGTTCCGCGCGCACGGCCGGAGCCGGCCCGACCGGTGCGCGGTCCGCACGGACGGCTCCATGATCTCCTACCGGGAGCTGGCACGGCGCGTCGAGTCGCTGATCGCCGGCCTGCCGGCCGTACCCGCCGGCGGAGCGGTCGGCGTGCTCACCGACGATCCCTTCGTCGCGCTGCAGGCGTTCCTCGCCGCCAGCGCGATCGGATGCGTCTTCGTCCCGCTGGGCACCGATCATCCGGAAGCGCGCCGGCAGCAGATCCTCGACGACGTGGACGCGCACGTCGTCCTCACCGGTGACCATGACGGCAAGGTCGTGGTACGCGACATCCGGTCCGCCGCGCGGCCCGCCGGTCGCTTCGACAACGTCGCCTACGTGTACTTCACGTCGGGCTCGACCGGGCGCCCGAAGGGAGTCATGATCTCCGTCGCCGCGCTGAGCGAGCGCCTCGCCGGCCTGGCGCGGTGGCCCGGGCTGAACGAGGACGACGCCATCCTCGCGCTGACCCATCCGACCTTCGACATCTTCATCGCGGAGACCCTGCTCCCGCTGACCGTGGGGGCCGGCATCGTGACCTCGAGGTGGCGATCGCGCTCGGACATCCGAGGGATCGCCGACGTGGTCGCACGTGCCCGGCCCACCGTCGTCCAGGCCACCCCGAGCTGGTGGCGGCTCGCGCTCGGAGCCGGCCTGCAACCGCGCGGGGAGCGGATCTGGTGCGGCGGGGAGGCGATGTCCCCGGCGCTCGCCCGGCGGCTGCTCGCCGGTTCGCCGCGGGTCTTCAACGTGTACGGCCCGACCGAGGCGACGATCTGGTGCTCCGCGGCGGAGATCACCGATCCGGACACCATCAGACTCGGCCGGCCCGTTCCCGGCGTACGGCTGGAGGTGGACGGCGAGGACGGCGAGGGTGAACTCGTCATCCACGGCTCGGGCCTGGCCGACGGGTACGTCGACCGGCCCGAGGAGACGGCACGGGCCTTCCGCACCGACGATACCGGCCGGGTCGTCGCATACCGCTCGGGCGACCGCGTGCTTCGCCTCGGCGACGGTTCACTGGAGTTCCGCGGCCGGCTCGACCGGCAGGTCAAGGTGCGCGGTAACCGCCTGGAACTCGGGGAGGTGGAGAGCTTCCTGGAAGGGCATCCGCAGGTGATCGAATGCGCCGTGGAGGTGGCGGCCGACGAGTCCGGGGAGTCGCTCTCGCTGGTCGCCTTCATCGTCGCGCGAGGGGAGGTCAGCGCCGTGGAACTGCGTCGGTGGCTACGGGAGCGGCTGCCGGACGGACACGTGCCCGCGCACATCCGGTTCACCGGTGCCATGCCGCGCACCACCGCGGGAAAGCTCGACCGGATCGCGCTGGGCGCTCAGGCGAACCAGTTCATCTCCTGACCATGGCCGAGCGTCCAGGCGAGCGGGCGGCCGTCCAGCGACAGGACGTTGTAGAGCGTGTCGCCCGGCGGCGGCGGGAGCTCGGGGAAGGGGACCACGTCCGGGGCCTCCACCGAGATCCAGTGACCGGGCAACTCGCCCACCATGGCCAGGAACCGGTTCCGCCGCTCGACCGGCACCTGGTAGAGCACCGAGGTGTGGAAGACGACCAGTGTCGCGTCCGACGGCGCCCGGGCGGCCAGGTCGCGCAGATCGTCCACCAGGTCGCCGCGGACCAGCAACGGCGGATCCGCGGCGACGATCGCGGCCGCGGATTTCAGCCGCTGCCGGCGATTGCGTTGTTCCGGCCAGATCAACGCGTCCAGCCAGGCGACGTCGGACTCGTCGGTCACGTCGAGCGGGTTCAGGTCGAGGCCGGCACGCCAGACGACCTCCGGCAGCCGATCGGGCGGGGCGGTGCCGGTGAGCGCGCAATCGAGCACCGGGTGACCGTCGCCGACCGGGTGGTCGCCGTAGCGGTACGCGTACCTGTCCGGGTACAGCCCGAGCCCGGCGGCCGCGCCGACCTCCAGCAGGGCCAGCGGCTGCGGCAGCGAGGCCAGCACCGGCAGCAGCAGCGCGCAGCGGCCGGCCTCGTTGGTCTGCGTGGCCCGGCTGCGCAACTCGGCCTCCACCGCCGGCCAGTGCGCGACCGTGAACGCGCGGAACGCCTCCGGATCGTCGACCGGCCCGCCGAGCAGCCGCACCACCGCCAGCAGCAGGTTCGGCTGCCGTTTCGGCGAGGGCACCCGCTCGAGCAGGGCGAGCAGCTCGGTGTCTCGCGAGATGGCGAGCGACAGTCGCTCGTACGTCGGCGATCCGGGGTGAGCTTCCCGGGTGGCGAAATCGGAATACAGGGCGGCAACCGGCACGAAGCGATGCTCTCATAGCCCGGCGCCGGTGCGAGGCAGGGGAAGGGGTGAACCGGTGACGCTGTGGCATCCCGGTGCGCGTGTCATCGACGCGGAGACCGGGGAGTCCGTGACGCCCGGGCTGATCGACGCCGCGGCGGCTGAGCTCACCGCGAACGGCGACCGCGTTCCGGTGTTCCTGCCGATGCCGTCGACCGTGCCGGCGGTGGCCCGCTATCTGGCCGCCCTGCGGCTCGGCCGGCCGGTGGTGCTGCTCGATCCGGATGCCCGCCACCCCGGGCTGGCCGAGCGCTACACCGTTGATCGGGTGCACCCGGAGCTGGCGCTGCTGCTCACCACCAGCGGCTCCACCGGGGACCCGAAGCTGGTCCGGCTGTCCCGCTCCGCGGTGCTGGCCAACGCTGAGCAGGTGGCGGGCAGCCTCGGGATCACCGGGGACGACGTCGCCGTCACGACGTTGCCGCTGTTCTACTCGTACGGGCTGTCGGTGCTGCACTCGCACCTGCTGCGTGGCGCGACGGTGGTGCTGGAACGGACCGGCATCATGCAGCGGACCTTCTGGAACGCGGTCCGCGCGCACCGGGTGACCTCGTTGGCGTTCGTACCGTACCAGTACGAGATGCTGCGCAGGCTGGGCTTCGATCCGGCCGAGCTGCCGTCGGTGCGGACCATCACGCAGGCCGGCGGCCGGCTCCGCACCGACCTGATCAGCGACTTCGCGCAGCGGATGGCGGCGGTCGGCGGCCGGATGTTCGTGATGTACGGCCAGACCGAGGCGGCGCCGCGGATGGCCACGCTTCCCCCTGACCGGCTCGTGGACAAGCTCGGCTCGGTCGGACTGGCGGTGCCGGGTGGCGCGTTCACCGTCGAGAAGGGTGAGGTGGTCTACCGCGGACCCAACGTGATGATGGGGTACGCGCACAGCGGTGCCGACCTGGCCAAGGGGGACGAACTGGGCGGCGTGCTGCACACCGGCGATCTGGGCCGGCTCGACGACGAGGGCTTCCTGTTCCTCACCGGACGGATCACGCGGATGGGCAAGGTGTTCGGCGTCCGGATCAACCTGGATGACGTCGAACGGCACTTCCCGGTCGCCGCGGTGGCCGGCGACGACAGGCTGCACGTCTTCGCCGAGGCGACCTCCGCCGACGAGGCCCGCAGGCTGCGCGCCACCATCGCCGAATGGCTGGGCACCCACTTCACCGGGGTGGACGTGCGCCCGATCGACGCGCTGCCGCTGCTGCCGAACGGCAAGACCGACTACCGGGCGCTGGAGGCGTCGCTGTGAGCGGCGCCGACACCGCGGAGCACGGTCATGGCGTGGTGCAGGTCGTCCTCGGTGTCCGGCACGTCCAAGATGATCGTCTCAGCGCCCATGTCCCGATAGGCGGCGACAAGACGGGTGACCTCCGCGTAACTGCCCACCAGATAAGGGCAGAACGTTTTGTATGTTCGGAAGGGGTGCAGCCAATATGTGTCCGCCGAGGGTTCCGTCGAACGCGCGTCATCGGAAAGGGCCGCATGCCACTTCGAATCCGACAGTCGCTGTGCCAGCCTGTGCATCCGGCGGCCGGCAGGGTCGGCGGGAAAGCGTGAGACGGCGGTTTTCCAGGCCTCCGCGGAGGTTTCCCTGGCGATGATGCCGATCCGTATGCCCACGGCATGCGCCGACTCTCTCCACGCGTTTCCGACATCGTCCGGGTGCGCGGGATAGGTCAGGCGCGTGGCATCCAGGCTGTCCGTCACCTCCCGGCTCGCCGGCGAGTTCCCGGAAACGAATAGGCGGGGTGCCAGAGCGGGTGGTAGAGGGGGATGGAAGGTCGCCTTGTCCACGCGGTAGTGGTCGCCGTGAAAAATGGTCGGCGATTGCGTCGAGAGAAGGTCACGGATGATGAGGGCGAACTCCCGCAGCCGTCGGTATCTGCCGTCGTGATCCTCCCGCAGGGGATCGCCCAGTTCGGCGAGATGCTTGGCGAAACCTCCGGTGATGAGGTTCAGGTCGACCTGGCGCTCATGCAACCAGGCCAACGAGGCGACGGCCTTGGCGACCGCGTACGGGTGTGTGTAGACCGGCTGCACGGCGACCATCGGCACCAGGGTGTCGGTGCGCTCGATCACCGTCTGGGCGGTGAGCCACACGTCGGTGAGGGAGTTGTCGGCGTACACCAGGAACCCCCGGCAGCCGGCCGCCTCCGTCCATCGCGACACGTCCCGCAGGCGCGTCAGGTACTGCTTCGGAGAGTCCACGGTGGAGGCCGGGCAGGTCGTGTAAACGGTGAACGGCGACCCGGTCATGTGCCGGCCACCGCATCCCCTGCCGCTTCTGCCGCCAGTTCCGGTTTGGCGTATCGGGGCACACCGCCTCCTGTTGTCTGCCGTACCGAGAAAGTGCTGACCGACCCGGTCTCAGGTCTGCCGGAGCCGGGACAGATAGGCCTCGGAACAGCCCGCGAGAACCTCACTCAATCGCCCGTCGAAGAAAAGGCTTTCCACCGGAAATTCGATGCCGAGTCGGGCTTCCACTCGTTCGATGAGTTCGACTGCCAGGACCGAGTCGCCGCCGAGGGCGAAGAAGTCGTCTTCCGGCCGGACGGTGTCTACGCCGAGGAGCGCGCGCCATTCTCGATGCACCGCTTCCGTGACGTCGGTATCCTGTTCAGGCATCTTCGATTCCTCGGCGAGCTGTCCGGTCAGGATCGACCTCCGACGCGACAAGGAAATCCTCGATCGGATACCGCCGCATGTCAAGAACGTTTCGCTATCCGGGCCGTATCCCGGGGTGAACCGGTTACCGGAGCCGCGCGCGTTCCACGGTTGGTCATGCTCGGACACGTATTGACGGGAGTCGGTGACGGACCGGCCCGGCCCGGGCGCCCACGTCGCCGCGTCCACGGCTGGACGGCAACATCGAGCCCGCCGCGGCCGATGCGCTACTAGTGTTGAGTCGCCGAGGTGAAGACGCGGGTCTGCGCGGTCACGGTCTCGGCGAACGTGAGGAGCCCGCGGCTGAGCCCGTCCGCGATCGACACGGCGGCCCGGGTGTGGCGTTCCGAGACCTCCTGCGCCCGCCGGACCACGGCGGCGGAGTCCGTCGAGTTCCGCGCCATGGCGGTGAGCCGGCTCGCGTCGAACCGGAACGCGGCGATCTGCTCGACCACGGCCCGCTCGGCGCGCCACAGCTGCCGGACCGTGTCGTGCAGGCCGTTGGAGAGCTGGCCGCACAGCGTGTCCGCGGCCGTGCACCCGCCGGGCAGCGGGGCCGTGTCCCGCTGGAAGTCCTCGCCGGTCGGCGCGGCCCACGCGGCGGCGAGCCGGGTGCGGGCGTCGATCAGCTCGCGGGCGGCCGACTCGGCGTGCGCGCCGCAGGCGGCGTACGCCGTGGCCATCCGGGTGAGCGTGCCGACGTCACCGGTGACCATCCGGCGTACGCGGGCCAGTTCCTCGTCGCACGTGCTCAGGATTCGCTTGACGTCGTCGGCCGCCATCGCGCCGCTCCTCTCCCGGGATTGAGTCCTCCCGGACGCTACGGCGCGGCACGGCGGCACGGCACGATGCAACTACCCCGCCGGTGCGGGGTATTTCTGACCTGCCTGCGCCCTCGCCGGCCCCGATACGGTCGCGGCATCCGCCGGATCGGAGGGGAGGCGCGATGTCCGTGAACCTGTACGCGGAGCCCGACGCCATGCTGCAGGGCGCGGGACGGCTCGCCGCCGCCGCGGCCGAGCTGGCACCGGCCGCGACGAAGCAGGCGATGGCCGGCACGCCCGCCGGTGAGCAGTTCGGGCGGGTCCCCGGCTCGGTCGCCGCCACCGCGGCCTGCCGTGCCGCGTTCGACGTGCTCCAGCGGTTCCTGACCGAGACCGCGACACGCGTGGAACGACTCTCGGAGGCGGTACGGACCGTCTCCGGCCGCTACGGCCGGATGGACGCCCGCCTCCGGCAGCTCTACCACGAGCTGCTGACCGAGTCGGACGGCCAGCGCCGGGACAACCTCGGGCTCGCGGTCGCCACCGCGCCGGCCACCGGCGCCGATCCGGCCGCGGTCGACGACTGGTGGCAGCGCCGGGACGCGGACGCCCGGGAGCGCATGGTGACCACGCACCCGGAGCTGATCGGCGCCCTGGACGGCGTGCCGATCGAGGCGCGCGACCGCGCGAACCGCGCGCTGCTGGAGAGGGCGCTGGCCGAGCAGCGGCAACTGCTCGCGGAGAAGAACGCGGGCGGATCCACGGCCGAGACGCTGGAGGTCGGCGGCAAGGTGGCGGCGCTGGAGGCCATCCAGCGGAGGCTGGCCGACCCGGGCACCCGGCTGCCCGCGTTCCTGGTCGCGCTCGACGCCGGCGGAGACGGTAGGACCATCATCTCGGCCGGCAACCCGGACACCGCGTCCCGGTCGCTGACGTACGTGCCCGGCATGTACTCGAACCTGGCGTCGGCACCGACGATCTTCGATGACATCGACGTGATCGCCGCGCGGGCGCCGCAGGGCACGGCGATGTCGCTGTGGCTGAACTACGACGCGCCGAACGGGTTGGACGAGGTGCAGCTGCGCACGCACGCGCAGGAGGCCGCGCCGCACCTGACCCGGTATCTGGACGGGTTGCGGATAACCCACCAGGGCGAGTCCGCTCCGTGGAACGTGTTGCTGGCACACAGCTACGGCACCACCACGGTGGGGGTCACGGGTGCGACGTTCGGGATCGACGTGGACCGGGCGCACCTGATGGGCTCGATCGGCACCACCGTGCCGTCCGTGCACGGGCTGCTGGGCGTCGACCCGGGAGACGTGACCGTGATGACCACCCCGAACGATGTGGCGCACCTGGTGCCGGGGTACCCCGGTTGGCACGGACCGGACCCGTCGCTGCCGGAGTGGAACGGCGTGGTCATTCCGCTGCCCTACGAGGGCGGCATGGTGGACAGCCACACGATGTATCTGAAGGACCCGCGCGTGCAGGACTTCATCCTCAAGCTGCTGGGCGGGGAGGGCCGGTAGTCACCGTGACCGGGAGCGCAGCGCCTCGTACGCCGGCTTGCTGGCGCCGTCCGCGCGCAGCAGTCCGAAGTGGTGCTCCCGGTCGGCGCCGCCGAAGTCGCGCAGCGTGTAGTACAGCAGCGGTCCCGTGTTCGCGATCTCGTCCGTCCACAGTGCGTAGATCCGCTCCAGCAGCACCGCCTGCTCCCGCTCGCCGATCGACGGCCGCCCGCCGGTGGGGGCGCCGGTCTCCGTGCCCCACAGCACCGTGCCCGTGTCGCCGCGCTCGTCCATCAGCTCGCGGATGCGCCGCGCGGTGGCCATCTCGCCGCTGTCCGGCTCGGGCGCGTCCGGGTACGGGTGCACCGCCACCGCGTCGCAGATCTCCCGCAGCCCCCGGTCGTAGAGCGCGCGGTACCAGTCCAGGCTCGGCACGCCGGTCGCTCCGCCGCCGGTGCCGCCGGAGAGCACGACCGCGTCCGGGTCCGCCGCGTGGATCGCCCGGTACGCCTCGGTCAGCAGCGCGTGGTAGGCGTCCACGTCCGGTTGCGGGCTCCAGGCGATCGGCAGGTTCGGCTCGTTCCAGATCTCCCACGTGCCGACCCGGTCCCGGTAGCGCTCCACCGCCCGCGCCGCGAACGCGGCGAACCCGGCCCGCTGTTCCGCGGTGACCGGCCCGTGGTTCCACTGCGCGCCGGCCGGGCGCGCCCAGGCCGCGGTGCTGCCCAGGACGAGCAGCACGGACAGCCCGCGGGCGCGGGCGGCGGTGACGCCGCGGTCCAGTTCGGTCCAGTCGAACGTGCCGCGCGCGATCTCGATCTCCGACCACGCCGCGTCGAACCGGACCCAGCCGACGCCGAGCGCGGCGACCCGGTCCAGGTCGGCCGCGGGATCGTCGTACAGCAGCCGGACGCCGGGGATCGCGACGCCGGCGCGCTGATCGCGCGCGGCCGTGACCGTGGACGGCGAGGGGGAGGCCGAGGGCGACGGTGACGGGCCGGCACCGAGGAACGCGGAGGACCAGGGGGCGGGCGCGGGTGGCGGGGCGGGCGACGACGGCGCCGGGAAGACCGGCCCGGGCGCCGCGCGGCGGGCGGGTATCCCACCGGCCGCGATCAGCAACGACGCGACCAGCACCGGGACCACGGCCGCGACCGCCGCCCACCGGAGGCGCGCGCGGCGGGCGTGTCGACTCATGAGAATCTCCGCATTTCACGAGTGGAATTCGCGTACGAAACAATACCGTACCGTAAATTAATATCGATGTTCCTTGTTTCACGCGTCCGATGTGCACTAACGTATCGATGCGTTGCTCGCCGTCGATTGTGCACGGACAGGGGGGACCCCCAGGTTTCATATTGCACGGGGACGGATGTCACCAGGCAATGGGGTCACAACTCCATCAAAGTTGCGCAGATCAAGTTTGCATCCCGGCACCTCAGAGGTGATCAAGGCTGTCCGGCGGCGAACATATAACATTGTCGTTCCTCGATGTTTACTGCCCTGAAACGGAGAATCATGGCGACCGTGTCGGTCATCATCCCCGCGTACAACGAGCAGCAGAACATCCCGCAGACCATCGCGGCCATTCCCACCGAGCGCCTGCGCGCGTCCGGATACGACGTCGAGATCCTGGTCGTCGACAACGCCTCCACGGACGGCACCGGTGAGGTGGCGCGCGAGCACGGCGCGCGCGTGCTGGTGCAGCCGGTCCGCGGGTACGGCAACGCGTACCGGGCCGGCTTCGCCAACTGCGTCGGCGACGTGATCGCCACCGGGGACGCGGACCTGACGTATCCGTTCGAGATCCTGCCCGAGGCGGTGCACCGGCTGGAGACCGAGCGGCTGGACTTCCTGACCACCGACCGGCTGGCCCGGCTGGACCCGCAGTCGATGACCCGCTCGCACATCTGGGGCAACCACGCGCTCAGCCTGATCACCCGGTGGTTGTTCTCCGTGCCGTTCCGGGATTCCCAGTCCGGCATGTGGATCTTCCGGCGGCACCTGCTGGACCGGATGCGGCTGCGCTCCGGCGGCATGGCGTTCTCCCAGGAACTGAAGGTGGAGGCGTACCGCAGCGGCTTCCGGTGCGCGGAGATCCCGATCGCGTACTACCCGCGCGGCGGCGAGACGAAGAACCGCACCGTGGTCGACGGCATCGGCAACCTCAGCCAGCTCATCGCGGCCCGCATGCGCAACGGCCGCGCGCCGCGCCCGGTCGTGCGCCCGCGCCCGCCGGTGCTGACCGCGTCCGTGCCCGCCGTCGACAGCACCGTGCACGCCGACCGGCACGCCCGGGACTGACGTGCGCATCCTGATCGTCACCAGCTACTTCCCACCACACGTCGGCGGCGTCGAGGCGGTCGCCCAGCGCCAGGCCCGCGTGCTCGCCGCGCACGGGCACGAGGTCGCGGTCGCCACCGGCCGCTACGACGCGCACCTGCCGGAACGGGCGGACGAGCACGGGTACACGGTGTGGCGGCTGCCCGCGGCGAACCCGATCGAGCGGCGCACCGGTGTGCCGTACCCGCTGATGGGTGTGGGGTTCTGGCGCGGGCTGCGGCGACTGGTGCGCTGGTCCGAGGCGGTGCACGTGCACGACGTGCTGTATCAGCCGCCGCAGGCCGCCGCACTGCTCGCGGTGCGCGCCGGGCGGGCGCTGTTCGCCACCCAGCACGTGGGACCCACCAACCACCCCCATCCGGTGGTACGGACCGTGGAGCGCTCGGTCGGCACGGTCGGCGGCCGGCTGATCTGGCCCCGCTGCCGGCGCGTGGTCGCCTACAACGCGCGGGTCGCCGCGCACCTGCGGGCCGGCGGCGTGCCCGAGGAGCGGATCTGGCGCGCCGAGATCGGCGTGGACACCACCGCGTTCGCGCCCGGGCCGGCCGACCCGGGGCTGCGCGCACGGTGGGGCCTGCCGGGCGACGTGCCGATCGTGCTGTTCGTCGGCCGGCTGGTCAGCTACAAGGGCTACCGCAGCGTGCTCGCGGCGGCCGGGCCGGGACGGCACGTGGTGCTCGCCGGGCCCGGCACGCTCGACGTGCCGCTGCCGCCCGGCGCCACCTCGCTCGGCCCGGTGCCCGCGTCCGCGCTGCCCGGCCTCTACCGGCTGGCGGACGTGTTCGTGCTGCCGTCGCGCGGCGAGGTCTTCCCGATCGTGGCGCGCGAGGCGATGGCCACCGGCCTGCCCGTGGTGCTCACCGACGGCCCCCGGTACGACGACTACGGCGTGGACCGGGCGCTGCTGCGCCTGATCGCGCCGGAGCCGATGCCGGTCCGCGCCGCCGTGGACCAGATCCTGGCGGACGACGCGCTGCGCCGGCGGATGGGCCGATACGCCCGTGAGCTGGCCGAACGATTCTTCGACTGCACCGTGGCGGACGATCGGCTGCTGCGACTGTACGACACCGTGCCGGTCGCCGCCGGCCGAGGAGGTGCCCAATGACGATCACCGTGGTCGTGCTCACCTACGACAGCGAGGAGACGCTCGACGCCTGCCTCGACTCGCTCGCGGGCCAGAGCACGCTCCCCGCCGAGATCATCGTCGTGGACGACGACTCCACCGACCGTACCCTCGACATCACGGCCGCGTTCGCGGCGCACAGCCCGGTGCCGGTGCGAGTGCTGCGCAACGGCAGCCACAACATCTCGCGTGGCCGCAACATCGGGCTCGCGGCCGCGACCACGCCGATCGTCGCGTTCATCGACTCCGACGCGTGGGCCGACCCGGGCTGGATCGCCGGGCTGGCGGACGCGTTCGCCGTGCACCCCGAGGCCGCGGTGATCGGCGGCGGCGTCGACACCGACCACGCCACCGCGTTCGCGCGGGCGATCGCGATCAACGACGGCGCGGTGCGCGCCGCGGCCACCACCGGATCGTTGCTGGTCGCCGGCTGTAATCTGGCCGTGCACCGGGATCGCGCCGGCGGCGCGGGCTTCGACGAGCGGTGGGTGTACGCGGAGGACATCGAGTACGCGCACCGCATCCGGCACTGGGCGATCGCACCGTCGGCCCGCGTCCGGCATGCCAGCCGCGCCACGCCGCGCCGCTACCTGCGCCAGATGTACCTGTACGGGCTCTGGAAGGCCCGCTACACGCTGCACACCGGGCACGTGCGGCTGGTGGACTGGTCGGCCAGTGCGGCGCTGCTCGGCACGCCCGTGCTCGCGCTGCTCCTCGGGCCGTGGTGGTTGCTGGCGTACCCGGCGTTCTGCGCGGCGGAGACGCTGGTGGTCGCCGTGTTCCGGCGTCCCGCACCGTGGCTGCTGCCGCTGATGTTCCTCGGCTGGCTGGTGAAGAACACCGGCTGGGGGATCGGCATGCTGGCCGGGCTCGGCCGCGGCGCGGTCCGCGAGCCGCGCACACCGGTGCCGGCCGGGACGGCGGGCTGACGTGGAGATCGTGCAGGTCGCCGGCTTCTACCCGCCGCACCTCGGCGGCGAGGAACTGGTCGCGCAGCGGCTCGCCGAGGCACAGGCGGAGCGGCACAGCGTCACCGTCTACACCTCGCGCACCGGCGACGCGCCGCCGGTCGAGCGACACGGGAACCTGCGCGTGGTCCGCGATCGCGCGTGGCACCTGGGCAACACGCCGGTCATCCCCGCGCTGACCGGCCGGCTGCTGCGCCACGCGCCGGCCCCGGACGTGCTGCACGTGCACGGCGGCCTGGCCGTGCTGCCGGAGATGGTCCGGTACGCGGCCCGGCGCCGGCGGGTGCCGTACGTCGTGCACGTCCACCTCATGGTGCGCCCCTCATCCGCGGCCGGGCGGGTGCTGCTCGCGCCGTACCAGCGGCATCTCTACGCCCGCTTTCTGCGCGCGGCCGACGCGGTCATCTGCCTCAGCGGCGCCATGCGCGACGAGTTGGCCGACACGTTCGGCGTGGACACCACGCGGATCACGGTGGTCCGCAACGGCGTCGACCGCGCCCGGTTCGCCCCCGTGCCGTTCGCCGCGCGCGCCACCCGGACGCTGCTGTTCGTCGGCCGGCTGACCGCGCAGAAGGACCCGCTCGCGGCGGTCGAGGCGATGCGCGGTCTGCCGCCGGACGTGACGCTGCGCATCGCCGGCGACGGCGAGCTGCGTGACGCGATCGCCCGCCGCGCCGCCGAGCTGGGGCTGCGTACCGTGACGCTGCTCGGCCGGCTGGACGCGGACGCGCTGGCGGAGGAGTACCGCCGGGCCACCGCCGTGCTCATGCCGTCCACCCACGAGGGACTGCCGCTGGTGCTGCTGGAGGCGTTGAGCACGGGCGCGCCGGTGGTCTGCACCGCGCTGCCCGAGCTGGTCGAGGCCGGTGGCGACGCCGTGCTCGCGGTCCGCCGGGACGCGTTCCCCGGCGCGGTCCGCGCGCTGCTGGACGACCCCGGCCGCCGGGCCGCGCTGTCCCGCGCGGCCGAGCGCCGGGCCGCGCAGTTCAGCTGGGAGGCCACCACGGACGCGGTCGAGCGCGTCTACCGGCGGGTGCGCTCCGACGTGGTGGCCCGATGACGCTCACCACGGTCGCGCCGCCACCGCGGCCGTCCGCGCCCGCCCGGCACGTGCGCCGCACCCGGTACGGCCCCGTGCTCGTGCCGCTGGCCGTGCTGGCGCTGCTGCACGTGCTGGTGCTGGCCGGCGCGCCCGCCCCGCTCCGGGCCGCGGCCGGGCTGCCGCTGGTGGCGCTGCTGCCGGGCGCGCTGCTGCTGCGTGTGCTCGGCGTGCGCCGCCGCGGCGCGGAGGCGGTCTTCCTGGCCGCCGTCATGTCGCTGGCGGTGCTGCTGGCCACCGCGACGCCGCTGGCCCTGGCGGGCCGGCTGAGCCCGCTGGATTGCCTGCTCGGATTGGACCTCACCCTGGCGGTGCTGGCCGTGGCGGCTGCGGTACGCGGCCGTCATCGCGCCCGTGCCGGCGAGGACGGCCGGGTGCCGGCACCCCGGAACACGGCCCCGGTCGTCCTCGTCAACACCGCCACGCTGCTGGTGGCCGGTGCCGGCGTGGCCCTGGCCGCGCTCGGCGCCGCCCGGCTGAACGCGGGCGGCGGCCCGGAGCTGACGCTCGCCGGGTTCGCCGCCGTGCTGGTCGCGCTGGCCGGGGCCGCGTACGCGGCCGGCCGGCACCGTCCCGGCGTCGCGGCGGCCACGCTCTACCTGGCCGGGCTGGCGGTGCTGCTCGGCACCTCGCTGCGCGGCACCGGCGTGACCGGGCACGACATCAAGATCGAATATCACGTGCTGATGGACGTGCTGGACGCCGGGCGGTGGCGGCCCGGCGGCGTCTACCCCGGCTACAACTCCTGCCTGAGCCTGACCACGCTGCCGGCGTTCCTCGCCCGCCTGCTCGGGCTGGCGCCGCTGGACGTGTTCCGGGTGGCGTACCAGCTCATCTTCGCGCTGGCGCCGGTCGGCGCGTTCCTGCTGGCGCGGCGGCTGCTGCCGCCGGTCGCCGCGGTGCTCGCGGCCGGGCTGTTCATCGCGTTCCCCACGTTCGTCAACGACCTGCCGATGCTGAACCGGCAGGAGATCGCGCTGCTGTTCTTCCTGGTGCTGCTGCTCGGCCTGTTCGACACCCGCGGCGCCCGCGGCCCGCGGATCGCGCTGCTGCTGATCGCGGCGGCCGGGCTGACCGTCTCGCACTACTCCAGCACCGCGGTCGCGGCCGGCCTGCTCGCGGTCGCCGCGCTGCTGCGGCTGGCCCGCCGCCGGATACCGTCCACCCGGGACGGTGTGCGGCGGCCACCGGCGCTGGCCTGGCCGGCCGGCGCGCTCGCGGCGATGCTGGTCGCCTGGGCGCTGTGCACCGGCAGCGCGGGCGCGTTCGCGGAGGGCGTGGCGCAGACCGGGCGGGCGATCGGCGAGCGCGCCACGGTGCTGTCCGACTCCACCCGCTACCTGCGGCCCGGCGAGGACGCGCCGGACGACCGCACCGCGCTGGCGTCCTACGTGGACGGGCTGCGCACCGAGCGGGAGCTGGCGCTGCTGCCCGGCTGCGAGTCCGCGCCGCTGCCCGCGGACGAGCTGGCGCTGACACCGCTGGGCACCGCGATCCGCGCACCGCACACCGCGAACACGCTGCTGCGGCAGGTGATCCTGCTGCTCTACCTGGCCGGTGCCGCGGCCGGCTGCGCGCTGCTCTGGTGGCGCGTGCACCGGTCCGGGCGGCCCTCGACCCGGGTCTCCGCCGAGCTCGGCACGGCCGCGCTGGCGCTGCTCGGCGTGGCCGTGGTCGCACCCCAGATCACCGACTCGTACGGGCTGCTGCGCCTCTACCAGCAACTGCTGCCGCTGCTCGCCCCGGCGATCCTGCTGGCCGTGCGCCGGGTGCCGCGCCGCGCGCTGGTCGCGCTGGCCGTGGTCGTGCTCGCCTCCACCAGCGGCCTGGTCCCGCGCCTGACCGGCGGCTACCCGCCGCAGCTCAACCTCGCCGACGCCGGGCCGTACTACCACGCCTGGTACGCCACGGACGGCCACGCCCGGGACGCCGCCGCGGTGGAGCGGGCGATCCCGGCCGGCGCGCCGCTGCTGGCCGACAGCTGGGTCTCCGCGCTGCTGCGCACGTACACCGAGCTCCAGCCGGTCGAGGGGGTGGCGCCCGGCGCGCTCTGGGCCGACTCCTACGTGGTGGTCCGCACGGACGGGTTCGCCACCGCGGTGATCGGCGAGCGCGTGGTCCGCTACACGTTCCCGCCCGGCTGCCTGACCGGCGGGCGCACGCTCGTCGCCACCGCCGGCGCGCTGCAGGTGTGGAGCCCGGCATGACGGCCCGGCGCATCCTGCACGTGATCAACCTGGGTACCACCTGCGGTGGCGCGGAACGGCTCGCGTCCGCGCTGGTCGCCGCGCAGCGCCGGCAGGGCCACCAGGTGCGGGTGCTGTCCAGCGACCGGGACGCCGACGGCGTCCGGTTCAGCGACGTGACCTGGCCGCAGCGGACCGGCGGGCCGTGGTGGCGCCGGCTGGCCGGACTGTTCCGGAACCCGGCCGCGTCGGCCGCGCTCACCGCGCAGCTGCGCGAGTTCCGGCCGGACGTGGTGCACCTGCACACGGTCGGGCTGCTCTCGCCCAGCGCGCTGCGGGCGCTCGCGGACGTGCCGACCGTGCACACGCTGCACGGCCCGGAGCCGTTCCTGCGCACGGCCGCGCGCTACTGCATGCCGGCGTCGTACCACCGGGCCGGCGCACCGGACCGGCCGAGCTGGCGCGGCTGGCTCTGGCTGCTGCTCACCGCCGTGCTGCTCGGCCCGCTGTGGCGGCGCGCGCTGGGCGTGGTCGACCTGCGGATCGCGCCGAGCCGGTACATCGCGGGCCTGGCCGGCGGCGCCACCCTGGTGGTGCCGAACGGCCTCACGTCCGCCCCGCCGGCGCCGGCCGCCACCGGGCCCGGCCCGCGCGTGGTCTTCGCCGGCCGGCTCGTACCCGCGAAGGGCCCGCACGTGCTCGTCGACGCGGTGCCGCGGCTGCTCGAGGCCGTGCCGGACGCGCGCGTCACCATCTGCGGCGACGGGCCCCTGCTCACGCGGCTGCGCCGCCGGGTCGACGAACTCGGCATCGGGTACGCCGTGGAGCTGACCGGCTGGCTCGACCCGCCCCAGGTCGCGGCCCGGATCGCGGGCGCGGACGTGGTGGTGGTCCCCTCGGTGTGGCCGGAGGGATTCGGGCTCACCTGCCTGGAGGCGCTCGCCGCCGGCCGGGCCGTGGTCGCGTCCGACGTCGGCGCGCTGTCCGAGCTGGTCACGCCCGGGCGCACCGGCCTGCTGGTGCCGCCCGCCGAACCGGACGCGCTGGCCGGTGCCGTGGCGCTGCTGCTCGGCAACCCGCCGCTGCGCGACCGGCTCGGCGCGGCCGGGCGCGAGCTGAGCCGCGGGTACGGCATGGACGCCCACCACGAGGCCGTCTCCGCCGCGTACACCGAGGCGATCGCGCAGCCGCGCCGCCCGTCGCCGCTGGCCCGGCTGCGCGACGACAGCCTGCTGCGCAACTCGGCGATGCTGCTGCTGGCCACGCTCACGCTGGCCGGCGGCGGGTTCATCTTCTGGCAGTTCGTGGCGCGGCTGTTCACGCCCGCGGAGGTCGGCGAGGCGAGCGCGCTCATCTCCGTCTCCACGCTGCTGGCCAACATCGCGCTGCTCGGCATGAACAACTCGCTGATCCGCTACCTGGACCGGTGGCCGGACCCGGCCCGTACGGTCAACACCGGCGTGCTCGTGGTGGCCGCCGCCGCGCTGGCCGGCGCGACCGTGTTCGTGCTGGCCGCGCCGCTGCTGCTGCCGATCGTCGCGGGCGGCCTGACGCCCGCGCGGGCGGCCGCGTTCGTGGCGCTGACCGTGATCGCCGCGCTCGGCATGCTGTACGACAACGTGTTCATCGCGTGGCGGCGCAGCGGGCACATCCTGTCCCGGAACGTGCTGGTGGTGGCCATGCGGCTGGTGCTGCCGGGCGTGCTGGCCGGGCTGGGCGCGTTCGGCGTGTTCGGCGCGTACTGGCTGGCGTTCGCGGTGGCGCTGCTGCCGAACCTGGTGGTGCTCGGCCGCCGGTACCGGCTGCGGGCGGCCGGCAGCGCGCGCCGGCTGGGCGACATGTGGCGGTACTCGATCGGCACGTACGTGTCGTCGATCATCCTGATGCTGCCCACGCTGCTGATGCCCGCGCTGGTCACCCAGCGCACCGGCGCGGAACCGGCCGCGCAGTTCTACATCGCGTCGCTGGTCGCGGGCGTGCTGCTGTTCGTGCCGCAGGCGGCCGGGCGCGGGCTGTTCGCGGAGGCGCAGCACGACGGCGGCCGGGTCGGCGCACACCTGCCGCGCGTGCTGCGGCTGACCGCGGTGGTGCAGGTGCCGTTGCTGGCCCTGCTCGTCGCCGCGGGCTGGCCGGTGCTGCTGATCTTCGGTCCGGTGTACGCGGACGCGTACCCGCTGATGATCCTGCTGGCCGTGGCGAACGCGCTGAACTCCATCGGCTACGTGGGCAGCACGCTGCTGCTGGTCTCCGGCCGGACCCGGCTGCTGTGCCTGCTGTCCGGCGCGGCCTACGGGATCGCGGTGGTCGGCGGGTGGTTCGTGGCGCCGTACGGGCTGATGTGGATCGGCGGTGCGCTGCTGGCCGGCGAACTCGTGCTGGCCGGCGGCTACCTGTGGGTGATCATGGCGGCGCTGCGCGAGCCGCCCCCGTCCCCGCCCGCCACGCCCGCCGTGCCGCGGCAGCGGTCGTCGGTGGCGGTCCCGGAGCCCGGAGCCGCGCCGTGACCCTGGCCGGGCGTGCCGTGCAGGCGGCCGGCGCCCGCTGGCGCCGCCGCGTCGCCGACCGTGCCGCCGACGTCACCGGCACGCTCGCCGGCCGCGCGCTGCTGGTGCTGGCGCCGCACCCGGACGACGAGACGTTCGGCTGCGGCGCCCTGATCGCCCGCGCCCGCGCCGCCGGCAGCCCGGTCACCGTCGCGGTCGCCACGGACGGCGCCCGCAGCACCGCCTCCGCCCGCCTGAGCCCCGCCGGCCTTGCCCGGCTCCGCACCGGCGAACTGCACGCCGCGTGCGCCGCCCTCGGCGTCACCGACGTGCTCCAGCTCGGCTTCCCGGACGGCGGCCTCACCGACCGCCGGGACGCGCTCACCACCCGGCTCCGGGGGCTCTATCGAGACCTCCGGCCCGAGTACGTGCTGTTGCCGTGCCGCCAGGACGCGCACCCCGACCATCGCGCGCTGCACGAGGCGGCGCTGGCCGCCGGACCGCCGCGCGCACTGGCGTACCCGGTGTGGGCGTGGTTCGAGGCGCCGGTCTTCCCGGCCGCCGCGGCGGCCGACCGGGTCGCGCTCTGGGCGTGGGCGGCCGCCCGGTCCGGCTGGCTCCGCGTCCCGACCGGTCCGTACCTGGCGGCCAAGCGCGAGGCCGTCTCCGCCTACCTCAGCCAGACCACGAACCTGACCGGCGAGCCGGGGTGGAGCCACCTGGATCCGCGCTTCGTCGCCGCCTTCCTGGGCCCGCACGAGGTGTTCCGCCCCGCGTGACGGTGGCGCGGGCACGACGGCCCCCGCCACCGCCGTGCGCGGTCACCGACAGACGAAGCTGGCGGCACCCACCCGCGTCTCGCCGTCCCATGCCCCGGTCGAGGCGTTCTGCCACGTGAAGCCGGCTGCGAAGGTGATGGATACGGTGCTGCCCTGCGTGCAGTAGGCCAGGGGAGTCTCCAGCCGTTCCCACTCGGCGCTGCGCACGCCGTCGCCGCTCTGGTAGGTGATATCGGTGTCCACCCAGGCCATGTCGACGTTGTAGTCGTGACCGCCCGCCGTGTCCGTGACCTCCGCCCGGGCGCGGAAGCGATTGTTCACATCGTCGAAGCGCAGCTCCAGGCAGCGCTTGATCTGCGTGCCGACGCACGTGCCCCCGGTCGCGGGGTAGGCGTGGATGGTGGCCTGCGCGCTCGACGCGCTGCCCACGACGGCCGACGCGGCCAGCGCGGTGACGGCGAGCAGCCGTACCAGGATTCTCGGGGTCTTGTTCACATCGCCTCACTTCGGTTGGACGCCGGGACGACCGGCCTGCCGACATCCACGGTCGCCGTTACGCCGCCCGCCCGCGTCCGCCCCGCCACGCAACCTCCGCTACGTCATCACGCGTACCGCACGGCGGTGCCCACGCCCGGCCGCGTACGGCCGCCGGGCTTGACCTCACGCGCGCTTCAGGTTCGAGACTGCCTTCGACGTGGCGGGACACGCACGGGGAGGCGGGGAGCATGAAGGCGGCGCTGTATCGGCGGACCGGTGGGCCCGAGGTGCTGGAGTGGAGTGACATCGAGACGCCCGAGGCCGGGCCGGGGGAGGTGCGGGTGCGGGTGCGGGCCGCCGGGGTGCAGCCGATCGACTGTGCCGTCCGTGCCGGCTTCGTGCCCGGCTGGCTGAAGACCGGGCTGCCCGGCATTCCCGGCAACGAGTTCGCCGGCGTCGTCGATCAGAGCCGGGCGGACGGGTTCGCGGCCGGGGACGAGGTGCTCGGGTTCGGGTTCGGGCGGTCGGCGGCCGAATTCGTCGTGGTGCCGGCGGCGCAGGTGACCGCGAAACCGGCGGCGATGCCGTGGGAGGTCGCGGGCGGGTTCAGCGCCGCCGCGCAGACCGCGCACATCGCGCTGGAACTGCTCGCCCCGAAGCCGGGCGAGACGATCCTGGTGCACGGCGCCGCGGGGGCGGTCGGCGGCGTCGCGGTGCAGCTCGCGCGGCGGGCGAAGGCGCGGGTCGTGGGCACGGCCAGCGCGGCCAACCACGACTATCTGCGCTCGCTCGGCGTCGAGCCGGCCGAGTACGGCGAGGGCCTCGGCGACCGGCTCCGGGCGCTGCTGCCGGACGGCGCGGACCTGGTGCTGGACGGCGCCGGCGGGGAGGCGCTGGACCTGTCGCTGGAGCTGTGCGCCGACCGTACCCGCATCCTCACGCTGGTCGACCACGGCCGGGCCGCCGGCCTCGGCGTCCGTACCACCGAGAATCTCCGCTCCGCCGCCCGCCTGGCCGAACTCGCCGCGCTCTACGTCGCCGGCGAACTGCGCTTCCCGATCCGCCGCAGCGTTCCGATGTGGACGGCCGCGGAGGCGCACCGCGAGGTGGAGACCGGTCACGGCCGCGGCAAGGTCGTGCTGGTCGCGTGAGGATCGGCGTGATCCTGCCGTCGGTGGAGGTGCAGCGCCGGGACGGCATCGACCTGGCCACGGCCGCCCGGCACGCGGAGGACGCCGGGCTGGACGGCGTCTGGCACGGCGACCATCTCGCGGTCGGCACGCCCACCGTGGACTGTATGGTCGCGCTGACCGTCGCCGCGACCGCGACGCGCTCGATCGGGATCGGCGCGAGCGTGTTCGTACCGGCGATCAGGCCGTTGGTCTGGGCCGCCAAACAGGTCGCGAGCCTGCAACTGGTGTCCGGCGGCCGGCTGCGGCTCGGCATCGGCTCCGGCGGCGGCCGAGCGCAGTGGGCGGCCGCCGGCGTACCGTTCGGCGAGCGCGGCCACCGCACCGAGACCGCGCTGCGGCTGCTGCCGCGCCTCATCGCGGGCGACCCGGTGACGCTGCCGGACGGGACCGACGTGCGGCTGGCGCCGGGCGCCGACGTCCCACCACTGTGGATCGGCAACGCCTCCGCGGCGGCGATCGACCGCGCGGCCCGGCTCGGCGACGGCTGGTTCCCGTCGCTGATCACGCCGGCCGCGGTCGGCGCGGGCCGGTCGCGCCTGCCCGCGTCGGCGACCGTCACGATCGGCGCGCTGGCCGCCCTGGGCGACGCACCCGGCACACCGTCCCGCGCCGAACTCGCCTCCGGGATCGCCGCGGCCTACCGGCACACCGCGCACGACGCTGATCAACTACCCATCACCGGCGGTACGGACGAGGCCGCCGCCCGGGTGGCGGAATACGCCGCGCACGGCGCCACCCACCTGGTCGCGGGCCTCTCCGGCCCGGACTGGCGCGCCCAGGTCGACCTGCTCGCCGAGGTCCGCCGCCGGTGCGACGACGTGATCGCTGTGGGTGGTTAACATGTGCGGGTCGGCGTCGCGGAGGAGTCTGTCGATGAGTGAGGTTGTCCGGTACGCGCTGGATGACGGCGCGGTGGTGTCGTTCGAGGTGGAGCCGCCGGAGGGGTTTGCGGAGGCGTCGGCCGACCGGGTGGTGGGCCGGGTGCGGCAGGCGGTCCGTCCGGCAGTGGACGCGGCGCGGGAGGTTCTCGATCAGGTGAAGGGGCACGGGCCTTCGGAGGTCGAGGTGAAGTTCGGGGTCAAGGTCTCCGGGACGGCCGACTGGCTGGTGGCGAAGGCGGCGACCGAGGGGAACTTCGAGGTCACGCTGCGGTGGCGGCCGGACGGGGAGGCGGCGGGGTCGTGAATCGGCCGTCGGTCCCGTCGGAGGATCCGTGGACGCTGGCGGTGCATCGCAGCGACACGGGGTTCACGCCGGCCGGAACGGCGGTGGCGATCTCGGCGCGGCGCGCGTTGACGTGCGCGCACGTGGTGCTGGACGATTTCGACGGGCCCGGCAGCGGCCGGGCGGCCGAGTCGTTGTGGGTGTCGTTTCCGAAGGTGACGTCGCTGTGGAAGGTCCGGCGGCGGGTGGCGCGGGTGGAGTACGACACCGATGATCCGCAGACCGCGGATGTGGCGGTGTTGCATCTGGCCGAGGACATGCCCGCGGCGGTGGAGCCTGCGCGGCTGAAGTTGTTGGACCCGGCGGTGCTGGCCGGACGACGCTGGTGGGCGTTCGGGTTCCCGGCGAGCAGCCGGCGTAACGGCAGCGAGGCCACCGGGACCGTGGGAGCGCGGCTGGCCCACGGCTGGGTCAGGCTGGATGTGGACGCGGGCGTGTCGTGGCCGGTGGAGAAGGGGTTCAGCGGCGGCGGATTGTGGGTGCCGGAGTACGACGCGGTCGCCGGCATAGTGGGCCAGGCCGTGCCGTCGGGTGACCGACGCGGTGACGCACAGGCGTTGACGCTGGCCCAGGCGGATGTGTTCCTGCCGGACGCCAAGTTGCGGGTGCAGGCGGGCTGGTCGGCGCCGGACGCGGGAGCGTCGGCGATGGCGTCGTGGGGCTGGCAACTGCATACCGACCCGGAGGCCGGCCGTCACTGGCGGCCGAGGAGCCGCGGTGTGACCACGGAATACGACCGCGGCTACCGGTTCCAGGGGCGCACCGCGGCGCTACGGGAGATCGTCGGCTGGCTCGACCGGCCGGTGCCGGACGCACGGGTCCTGGTCGTGACCGGGTCACCGGGCGTCGGCAAGTCGGCGGTGCTGGGCCGGATCGTCGCCACCGCGGACCGGCGGCTGCGCGCGGAGCTTCCGCCGGGTGATGACGGGGTCGTCGCATCGCCGGGTGCGGTGGGGTGCGCGGTGCACGTCAAAGGCAAGACGGCGCTGGAGGTCGCGCGGGAGATAGCCCGCGCGGCGGGGGCGGTGCTGCCGGAGCGCGCCGAGGACGTCGTGGGCGTGGTCCGGGACGTGCTAGAGGAGCGTCCGGGGCGGTTCAACGTCGTCGTGGACGCGGTCGACGAGGCCGCCACCGGTGAGGACGCCCGGGCGGTGCTGGCAGCTGTGGTGCTGCCGCTGGTGCAGTCGTGCGGCCGGCTCGGTGCGCAGGTGGTGTGCGGCAGTCGCCGGGCCGACTCCGCCGGTGATCTGCTGCGGGTCCTCGACGGCGCGGCGGTGGAGATCGACCTTGATCTACCGGCTTACTTCACGGTGGGTGACCTGGAGGCCTATACGGCGGCGACGCTACGGCTGATCGGTGCGGAGCGGCCCGGCAACCCGTACGAGGATCCCGCGGTGGCGTGGCCGGTCGCCCGGCGGATCGCGGCACTCGCCGAGCCGAACTTCCTGATCGCCGGGCTGGAGGCCCGGCGCCGAGGGCTCTACGACGAGACCGCGGCCGACCCGGCCGGGTTGACGCTGACCGCGACCGTCGACGCGGCATTGAGCGCCTACCTGGGACGCGTACCGCCGGTCGGTGGCGTGTCCGGGCGGGACCTGCTGACCGTGCTGGCCTATGCGGAGGCGCCGGGTTGGACACCGGAACTCTGGCATATCGCGGCCGCCGCGCTCGGGAACCTGGTCAGCCCGGTGGATCTGGAACGGTTCGCCCGCTCGGCCGCGGCCAGTTTCCTGGTGGAGACGTCCACCGCGGCTGAGGCATCGACGTTTCGTCTGTTCCACCAGGCGCTCAACGATGCACTGTTGCGTGACCGCTCGGCGGGCGGGATCCGGTTCGCCGAGCAGCAGATCGCCCGGGCGTTCATGGCATTCGGGCGCGATCGGGGCTGGGGCGGGGCACCGGCTTATCTCCTCCGGGCGCTGCCCGGGCACGCCGACCGGGCCGGGCTCATCGACGAACTACTCGCCGACGACGACTACCTGCTCCACGCCGATCTGTCCCGGCTGCTCGAACCAGCCAACCACGCCACCACCTCGGAAGGCCGCCGAAGTGCACGGACGCTGCACCTCACCCTCCAAGCCAGCAACGCCGAGCCCGCCCACCGCGCGGCGATGTTCACCATCACCCAAGCCCTCGAAGGCTTCCCGATTACCACCACCGACCAGCCCATGCCGTACCGGGCACGATGGGCCGCCACCCACCCCCGCGCCGAACTACGCCGCCTCGACGGCCATACCGGGGCAGTGGTATCGGTCTGCGCGGTAACTGTCGAAGGGCGGAGCCTGCTCGCCTCCGCCGGCTACGACAGGCATGTGCGGCTGTGGGATCCCAGCTCCGGCACGGAGGTACGGCGCCTGAACGGCCACACCAACTGGGTGAACGCGGTGTGCGCGGTGAATGTCGCCGGACGGGCCGTACTCGCGTCTGCCGGCTACGACAGGGCAGTGTGGTTGTGGGACCCTGACACCGGCGCAGAGCTGCGCCGCATCGAGGGCCACACCGGCTCGGTAAACGCGGTGTGCGCGGTCACCGTTAACGGCGCGACTGTGCTCGCCTCTGCCAGTAACGACAGGTCGGTGCGGTTGTGGGATCCCGGCTCCGGTGCGGAGGTGCGCCGCCTGAAGGGCCACACCAACTGGGTGAACGCGGTATGCGCGGTGAACGTCGGCGGACAGACTGTGCTCGCGTCTGCCAGTACCGACAAGTCGGTGCGGTTGTGGGACCCCGGCACCGGTGCCGAACTGCGCCGTCTAGACGGCCACACCGACAGCGTGAAAGCGGTATGCGCGGTGAATGTCAACGGACGGGTCCTGCTCGCGTCCGCCGGTTACGACGGGTCGGTGCGGTTGTGGGATCCCGGCTCCGGTGCGGAGTTGCGTCGCCTGAAAGGCTACACCAGTTGGGTGGACGCGGTGGACGTGGACGGGCGAACTTTGCTCGCGTCCGCCGGTTACGACGGGTCGGTGCGGTTGTGGAATCCCGGCTCCGGCGCGGAGTTGCGCCGCCTGAAGGGCCACACCAACTCGGTGAGCGCGGTGTGCGCGGTGCCCGTGGACGGGCGGACTCTGCTCGCGTCCGCCGGTTACGACAAGTCGGTGCGGTTGTGGGACCCAGGCACCGATGCGGAGTTGCATCGCCTGAACGGCCACACCGACAGGGTGAACGCGATATGCACGGTCACCTCCACCGGCCGGACCCTCCTCGCGTCCGCCGGCAACGACAGGTCGGTGCGGTTGTGGGATCCCGGCTCGGGCGCGGAGGTGCGCGTCCTAGGCCGACACACCAGCTGGGTGAATGCGGTATGCGCGATCACCGCTGATGGGGCTACTCTCCTCGCCTCCGCCGGCATCGAGAGGTCGGTGCGGTTGTGGGATCCCGCGACCGGCACGGAGCTGCGGCTCCTGAGCGGCCACACCGGCTGGGTGAACGCGATGTGTGCGGTAACCGTGGATGGACGGCCTCTGCTCGCCTCCGCCAGCACTGTCCGGTCGGTGCTGTTGTGGGACCCCAGCACCGGCGTCCAGCTGCGTAGCCTGAACGGCCACACCGACAGGGTGAAGGCGGTGTGCGTGGCGCACGTCGATGGGCGGCCGCTTCTCGCGTCCGGCAGCCAGGACAGGTCGGTGAGGTTGTGGGATCCCGGCACCGGTACCGAGCTTCGCCGCCTGCAGGGCCACACCGGCTGGGTGAACGCGGTATGCGCGGTGAACGTTGACGGGCGGACACTGCTCGCGTCCGCCGGCAACGACAGGTCGGTGCGGTTGTGGGATCTGGGCACCGGCGCCGAGCTGCGCCGCCTAGACGGCCACACCGACAGCGTCAACGCGGTATGCGCGGTGAACCTCGACGGGCGGACGCTGCTCGCGTCCGCCGGCAACGACGAATCCGTGCGGCTGTGGGACCCCAGCACCGGCCGCCATCGGCGGACGATCCCCGTGCATCACCCGGCAACAGCATGTCTCAGCATCGACGGCACCCTTGTAGTCGCCCTCGACGTAGGCGTCCTCGCCATCGACCTCGTATGAACCCACGACATACGGTCGCGTTCAGTTCCGTCTACAGCGCGGCCAGGATCTTTCGCGTCCAGACCGGTACGGCGGCCCGCACCTCGGGCGTGACGAGCGCGAGCAGCGTGTCGTCCGGTGTCCCGGCCGGGCCGATGACCAGGCCGGTGCGCGCGTCGAGGCCGGTGTCGGTGGCGGCGGTGAGTGGTGCGCGGGCGGCGACCGCCACCGGGGTCGAGAGGCCCTGGCGGATCTGTTCCCAGTGCGGGCGCGCGGCCGGGGGCAGGACGTCGATGGTCATCTGCGCCGCGTTGTCCGTGGCGGCGGGGCCGGGGTCGGCCGCGAAGACGGCGACGCCCCGGTCCCTGAGGTGCTCGGCCAGTTCGAGGGTGTGGACGAGGTGGGCCAGCTTGGCGCGCCCGGTGGCGGCCATGCCGTAGTAGGGGCCGGGGGCCTCCACGTCGTCGAAGACGGGCTGGGCGGCCACCATGACGCTGGAGGTGATGTTGACGATCCGGCTGGGTGCACCGGCGATGAGCGCGTCCAGCAGCGCCTCGGTGAGCACGTAGGGGGAGAGGTGGTTGAGTGCGACGCTCGCCTCGATGCCCTCGGGGCTCTCCCGGCGGTCGGTCCATATTCCGCCCACGTTGTTGACCAGCAGGTGGACGGGGCCCTCGGCGGCCAGCCGTGACCCGAGTGCCCGGGTCGCGGACACGGACGACAGGTCCGCGGCGACGAATCGGGCCGCGGGGCGGCCGGCCGCCGCGTCGATCCGGGCCGCGGCGGCGTCGCCGCGCGCCCGGTCCCGGCCGATGACGGTGACGTGCCAGCCCTGGGCGGCCAGTCCCACCGCCGTCTGCAGGCCGATCCCCGCCGTGCCACCGGTCACCACTGCTGTGCGGGCAAGCACTGTCATAGGTCGTTCAGCTCCGTTTCCCGGGATGCGACGGGATGCCGTCCCGCCGTCTCCACCAGGCAACCGCCGGGCGGGCGGGGAGGGAAGGTGCGATCGGGCATAGCACCATGCCGGTGTGACATAACGCCTCGTGCGACCATGCCTGCATGGGTGAGGTGGAGATCCGGCAGGTCGGCTACTTCGTCGCGGTGGCGGAGGAGCTGAACTTCACCAGGGCGGCGCAGCGCCTCAACATGACCCAGCCCGCCCTCTCCCGCGCCGTGCGGGCGGTGGAGCGGAGCGTGGGCGGCCCGCTGCTGACGCGTACCGCCCAGGGATTGACCCTCACCCCCGCCGGTCAGGTCATGCTCACCGAGGGCCGGGCCCTGCTGAGCCAGTCCGCGCACCTCCTGGCCCGCGTGCGGGGCGCGACCCGTCCGCGTGGCCCGCTCACCGTGACCAGCCCCGGATGCGACGCCTTCCTGCTGGACCGGCTCGTCCGGTCGTACAACGACACCGGTCCGGATCTTCCGGCCGAGGCGGCGGTGGGCACGTTCCACGACCAGTTCGAGCGTCTCGGTGACGGCCGGGCCGACCTCGCGCTGTGGCGCGGCATCCCGCCCGCCGAAGGGCTCCACGGCCTCGTCGTGCGCTACGAGCGCGTCAACGCCCTGGTCGGCGCCGCACACCGGCTCGCCCGGCAGGACGGTGTGACCCTCGCCGACCTGGCCGGCGAGCAGGTGGTGACGTGGGCGGCGGCCGGCCCCAGCGATCCGCTGATCGATCCGCGCCTGTGGCCGGACGGCGTGCCCGGCGCGTCGGGTCCCCGGGTCGTGGACGGGCTGCAGATGCTGGCCGTCGTCCGGCTCGGCCACGCCATCGCCCTGACCGTCGCCACGCACGACGCCACGCCCGCCCCGGAGGGTACGGTGCGCGTGCCGCTGCGCGACGGCCCCCGGCTGCCGCTGCGTCTACTGTGGTCACGATCCCGCGACGCCGAGCACGTGCGCCGTTTCGCCCGGCACGCGGCGAGCACCATGCGGGACGGTCAGCCGGCCCGGGCCGCGAGAGCGTCGTCCTGATCGGTGCCCGCGGTGCCTCGTTGTGCGACCACGCACGGACGAGCTGCTCGTCCGCGTCGGCGAGCGGGATCTCGGCGGCCTCGGCGCGTTGCAGGACGTTGCTGACGACGGCGTCGCCTATCTCGGCCGAGGCCGGCGCCGGGACGCGGAAGAGCGGGCACCGCGCGGCCGGACGAGCAGCGGGGTCATGTCGGAGTCCCCCGAGGCGATGACGAACTCGTCGTACCGGGTGGGGCTGAGCACCGCGTCGAGCGGATACCGTGAGGCCGCCGTCGGACGGCGCTACACCGGCCGCATCTTGGCGCGGGTCGCGCCGGCGTCCTCACTCGTACGTGGTCGGAGGATCGACGGTGGGGCCACGCGGGCGGACCGTCGAGGACGCCGGGAGGACCTCATTCACGTGTCGGAAAGTCGTCGGGATGTATTTCGCGGCTCTCTTGACAGCCTCACCGGCCGGCGCGCGCCGAACCCGGCCACACCGCTCTGACCTGGGCAAAAAGGCCGTTGGTCGATTGACGGGCACCGCGCGGCGCGGGGCGGTGCGCGGTCCGGCCGGGGGCGTGTCCACGGCCGTAGGATCAGCACGTGCCGGCGGCCCGGGAAGGTGATGTGGAGCAGCGGCTGCGACGCCTGCGGACGCTGGCGGACAGCGGCCTGTCCCGGCTGAGCGGCGAGCGGCTGACCGACGAGCTGCTGGACCGGGCCAGGACCGTGCTCGGCACCGACACCGCCGTGGCCCTGCTGCTGGACCGGCACGCGCTGCAACTGGCCGTCACCGCGGCGAAGGGGCTGGAGGAGGAGTTGCGCCGCCGGATCCGGATCCCGGTCGGCGCGGGGTTCGCCGGCCGGGTCGCCGCGACCGGCGGGCCGGTGATCATCGCGGAGGTCGGGCCGGGCGACGTGGCCAGCCCGGTCCTGGCCGGCGCGGGCGTACGGTCGCTGCTCGGTGTGCCGATGTTCTCCGGCGGTGAGGTGATCGGCGTGGTGCACGTCGGCACCCGCGCGCCGCGCCGGTTCACCGCGGAGGACGTCGAGCTGCTGGAGCTGGTCGCGGACCGGATCAGCGCCGCCATGATCGCCGGCACCCGTGGGCTGGACCACGCCGCCGCGCTGGCGCTGCAGCGCAGCCTGCTGCCGACCCGGCTGCCGGAGGTGCCCGGCCTCGACCTCGCCGCCCGGTACGTACCCGGTCACGACGCCGGCGTCAGCGGCGACTGGTACGACGTGTTCACGCTCCCGGGTGACCGGCTGGGCCTGGTCATCGGGGACGTGTCCGGGCACGGGCTGGCCGCGGCCGTGGTGATGGGCCGGCTGCGCAGCGCGCTGCGGGCGTACGCGCTGACCTCGCGCGACCCGGCCGCGGTGCTCACCCACCTGGACCACAAGGTCGACCACTTCGAGGCGGGCAGCCTGGCCACGGTCGCGTACGCGGTGGTCAGCCCGGACCGTACCCGCATCCACCTGTCGCTGGCCGGGCACCTGCCGCCGGTGCTGGCCGCGCCGGGCACGCCCGCCGCGCCGGTGGACGTCCCGGTGGACGCGCCGCTCGGGCTGTGGCCGAGCCGGCCGGCGCGCCGCACCACCACGCTCGTCCTGCCCGTCGGCGGCCTGCTGGTGTGCTACACGGACGGGCTGGTCGAGCGGCGCACCGAGATCATCGACGAGGGCATCCGCCGGCTCGCCGCCGCGGTGCACCCCGGCTCGGCCGAGGAGAGCTGCGCCAAGATCATGGCGCTGCTCGGCCTGGAACAGCCCGCCGACGACATCGCCGTGCTCGCGGTGCACCGGCGGCCGTGACGGCCGGCCTCAGCGCGCGGCGGGCAGCGCGGTGGCGGCCCACGAGCCGAGCAGCGTGAGCGCCTCCGCGGTGGGGGAGCCCGGCTGCGCCGCGTAGATCGTCATGGCCAGGCCCGGCTCCGCGTCCAGGCTCATCGTCTCGTACGCCAGCGCCAGGTCACCGACCACGTGGTGGTGGAAGCGCTTGGTGCCGGTGCCGTGGATGCGCACGTCGTGGGCGCCCCAGCGGCGGCGGAAGTCGTCACTGCGCGTGCTCAGCTCGCCGACCAGGTCGTGCAGGCTCTTGTCGTGCGGGTCGACGCCGGCGGCGGTGCGCAGGTTCGCCACGGTCATGTCCGCGAACAGCTCCCAGTCCGGGAAGAGCCGGCGTGCCGCGGAGTCCAGGAACGTGAACCGGGCGAAGTTCGGCGTCGGGGACGGGTAGGCGTAGATGTCCGCGTACATGGCGCGGCCCAGCAGGTTCGCCGCGATCAGGTCCTGCCGTCCGTTGGCCACGATCGCCGGGCTGGTGATCGCGTCCAGCGTCCACTGCAGGCTGGGCCGGGCCGTCGCCTGCCGGGGCCGCCGGCTGGGCCGGGTCAGCACGTTGCTGCCGTTCGCCGCCTGCGCCAGGTGCAGCAGGTGACCGCGTTCGGCGTCGTCGAGCTGGAGGGCGCGGGCGATCGCGTCGAGCACGCCCGCGGACACGCCGGCCAGCGCGCCGCGCTCCAGCTTCGCGTAGTACTCGACGCTCATCCCGGCCAGCGCGGCCACCTCGGCGCGCCGCAGCCCGGGCACCCGGCGCTGCCCGACGGCCGGCAGCCCGGCGCGCTCCGGCGTGATCCTGGCGCGGCGGGTGGTCAGGAAGTCGCGTACCTCGGCCCGGTTGTCCACCCCTCCGACGGTACGGCGCGCGACCGCGACATGGGATGTACTGGCAGTACGTCCTTCGTCAGTGACTCCCCGCGACCGGCCGGATGAGGTGTGCTGATTGTCGGCACATCTGCTGAAGCGAGGAGAGACATCATGCGAGGCGTTGTCATGCACGCCCCCGGCGACGTCCGGGTGGAGCAGCTCGACGACCCGCGGATCGAGGCGCCGACCGACGCGATCATCCGCCTGTCCGCGACCTGCGTCTGCGGCTCCGACCTGTGGCCGTACCGGGGGACCGACAAGGTCGAGGGCCCGACCCGGATGGGGCACGAGTACGCCGGCGTCGTCGAGGAGGTCGGCGCCGAGGTCACCACGGTCCGGCCCGGCCAATTCGTGGTCGGCTCGTTCTTCGCCTCGGACAACACCTGTGAGCTGTGCCGGGCCGGCTACCAGAGCGCCTGCGTGCGCCACGTGCCGATGGGCACGCTCGGCTCCCAGGCGGAGTACCTGCGCGTCCCGCTCGCCGACGGCACGCTGGTCGCCACGCCGGAGGTGCCGCCCGCCGATTTGGTCCCGGACTACCTGGCCGCCTCCGACGTGCTCGGCACCGGCTGGTTCGCCGCGGTCGCGGCCGAGGCCGGCCCCGGCCGTACCGTGGCGGTGGTCGGCGACGGCGCGGTCGGGCTGCTCGCTGTTTTGGCCGCCCGGCAGCTCGGCGCCGAACGGGTCATCGCGATGAGCCGGCACGAGCCCCGCCAGCGGCTGGCCCGCGAGTTCGGCGCCACGGACATCGTCACCGAGCGCGGCGACGAGGGCATCGCCCGGATCAAGGACCTCACGGGCGGGCTCGGCGCGCACTCCGTCGTCGAGGCGGTCGGCACACAGGAGTCGATGACCCAGGCCATCCACTCCGCGCGCCGCGGCGGAAGCGTCGGTTTCGTGGGCATCACCCACGACGTGAGCCTGGACGGCATGGAGGTGTTCTGGTCGCTGGTACGCCTGCAGGGCGGCCCGGCACCGGTCCGCCGCTTCCTGCCGGAGCTGATGCGCCTGATCGGCGACCGGACGATCAACCCGGGCCGCGTCTTCGACCTGGAGCTGCCGCTCGACCGGGCCGCCGACGGCTACCGCGCGATGGACGAGCGCCGCGCGATCAAGACGCTGCTGCGCCCCTGAGGCGCCGGTGGTCCCGGTCACGGCCGTGGTACGGCCGTGACCGGGACCGCGGTGCGGATCAGTCGGTGACGGTGCCGGACAGCGGGGGCCGGTCGACCGTGACGAAGTGCAGGTCGACGCGTTCCTCCGGCTCGGCGACGCCGTCGGCCACGATCGGGATGCGCAGTTCGGCGGTCACCTGGCCGGGCTCGAGCGACGGCCACCAGTAGACCACCTGGGACAGCGGCCGGGACGGCTCGGCCGGCACGCCGAACGTGTCCAGCAGCCACCGCGGGTCGACGTCCGTGGTGGACAGCTCCGGCGTGCCGTCGGCCGGCGGCATCGCGACCAGCACGATCTCGTCGTAGCGCGACTCGGACGGTGCGGAGAGCGTGAGCCGCCAGGTCAGGGCGTCGCCCTCGGTGACGCGGTCGGCGACCGGGTCCACGGAGACCTCCGCGGCCGGGTCGTCGTTGCGCACGTCGACCGTGCCGACGTAGTCGCCGATCACCAGGCCGGACTCCGCCTTGGCCAGCACCTCGATGCGCTCCGGCTGGTGGTTCCAGACGGTGTCGCCGCGCACCGTGACCGGCACGTCGATCCGGTCCTGACCGGGGGCGACCGTGGCGTCCCAGGTGACGCCGTCGCCGTTCGGCTGGACGACGGACAGGCGCATCCGTCCTTGCGTACCGCCGGTGATGGAGACCGGGATCTGGTAGGTCTTCTCGCCGGTGTCACCCTCGGTCACCACCAGGCCGGCGATGTCGACGCGCGGCAGCGCGACCGGGCGCGGGTCGGGCGTGCCGGGCGCCCAGCCCCAGGCGTCGATCAGCCAGGCCGTGCCGGTCGCGGCGCGCGGCGTCAGGATGAGCTGGGCCACGTCGCGGACGCCCTTGCGCGGCACCCGCACCTCCTGCGCCCAGACCGGCGTGCCGAACTCGCCGGCCGGCAGCCCGGTCAGCGTCACGTCGCCGAGCGCGGTGGTCCGGCCGGACGAGTCGACCGCGGACACGCCGAACGTGGTGGCCGGCGCGTTGCCCGGTACGGCCAGGCGCAGCGCCAGCTCGCGCGCGTCACCGAGCCGGGCGGGCGACGGCGGCGTGACCGTCATCGGCGTGCCGGCCGCGGTCCAGTCGTAGCGGACCGCGCGCCGGTCCGGCTCGTCGAACAGCAGCCGGAACGTCGCGAAGTGCGGCGAGCCGAGCGGCGAGGACAGGCAGGCCGCGGCCTCGTCCCGGCTGACCTGGTCGCAGAGCCGGGCGCCACCGCCGGTGCGGACCGCCTCGTCCGGCAGCACCACCGGCGTACGGTTGCCGCCGACCGCGTGGCTGAGCACCCGGGCCGGGTCGGCGGACGGCGCGCGGCGGCCGGAGCCGTCCAGCAGCGGCCGGACCCGGTCGTCCCCGTCGACGAACAGCCGGGCCGCGGCCGCGATGTAGACCGCGCCCATGGTCTGCTGGTCGGCCGCGGCCAGGCGGATCGGCGAGGCCGTCCCGCACACCGGGTCCTCCGGCAGGAACCAGTCGTCGGTGGAGGGCGCGGCCGACTGACCGGGCGTCCACTCGGTGTTGAAGAAGTTGTGGTTCGCGCCGACCGCGTACAGCACGCTGTGCAGCGCCCGGCCCTTGCTCACGCCGCGAGTGGCGTCCGCGAAGAGCTGGCCCTGCAGATCGGCGACGTCGCCGTCGCACCCGGGCAGGATCGTCACCGACGGCACGTCCGCGGCCGGGTTCTGCCCGAACAGCGTCGGCCCGATCAGCAGCAGCCCGCGGATGGTCCACCGGGCCGCGCCGGGCGCGCCGTCCGAGGCGGCCGGCGGCGGGGTCAGCGAGTCGATCGCGGCCCGGTTGACGCCCTCGCCGCCACGCGAGTGCCCCATCAGGAACACCCGGTCCAGGTCCGCGACCGGCGACGACCGCACGATCGGCGGTGCGCCGGCCCGATCTCCGGCCCAGCCGGCCCACAGCGCCAGATGCCGCCGGACCAGCGCGGACCGGGCGTCCGCACCGGCCTCGTCGACCGCGTTGTCCTGCGCGTTGATGCCGTTCGCCGCGATGGACACGGTGATGTAGCCCTGCGAGGCCAGCAGCTCCTGCGCCTCCAGGTAGCCGAGGTGGCTCGGCACCGGCACGCTGCCCGCCGCGCACGGCCAGTCCAGCTCGAACTCGGCGCCGTCCGGCGCATAGCACCACAGGTGCCGCCCGTGCAGGAACAGCGCGAGCGGCCGCTTCCCCGGCGCGCCCTGCGGCGCGACCACCTCGGCCAGCATCTCGACCGGCTCCGGGAGCCGGGGGAGCGTGACGCCGGGCAGCTCGTACGATCCGCGGACGGTCCGGTACGGACCCTTCACACCGGGGTCGACCGCGTTCGGCGGCAGCGGCGCCGGGTCGGTGACCCGCGCGGGCGCCGCGTTGCGGGCTGCCGGCGGCGCGTCCAGGCGGCGCCCGCCGGCCCGCACCGACAGGTCCGCCGGGAGCGTGCCCGAGCCGGTCTCGAGGCGGAGCGTGCGCTGGTCGGAGTCGGTTGCCGGGCGCCCGAGCAGCCGGTCACCGGACCAGAACTCGACCACGGCGTCACCGATCGGCACCGGCCGTTCGGACCGCCAGGTGAGCCGGCCGTCCTCGACCGACCAGCCGTCCACGGACGTCGGCGCGGGGGTGGGCGTGGGCGCGGACCACGCCGGCACGCCGGAGCCGGCGACCAGGACCACGCTGACCGCGATCGTAAGCAGGGTTCGTCGCATGTCACCGTGTCTAGTGCACGGAGGCAAATGCGTAAATGTCCATCCGGTGTCCGGACGCTGTCCGTTCTGCTCGCCGCGACCGGTCCGAGTCCCGCCTTACGGGTCCGGATCGGCCGAAAGTCGTACCGGCCCCCGCCCGTCTTCAGGTCCTTCGCCGGAGGCGGCGGCCGTCCCCGGCGCGGCACGCTGGAACGGACCCCGACAATCCCAGGGAGGACGCGATGACGGTGACGACGACGCTCAGCGCGATGGCCACGGCACTGTCCGGCCTGGTCGCCGACTCGGCGAACCCACCGGCCGACGCCCGCACGGTCCGGCGCCTGCTCGAGGCCCTCCGCCTCGGCACCGGCGACGGCTCCCCGGACGCCCTGGCCCGTGCGGTACGCCGCTTCCAGGCCGCGGTCGGCCTGCCCACCGACGGCGTGGCCGGCCCGCGCACCGTCCACATGATGATCACCACCCTCCGCCAGGCCTGAGTCCGCGATCACGGCCTCCCGGCCGGCCGCTCGCGTACGGCAGGGTCGCCGACGGCGACCCTGCCATGACGATCTACGCCGCCGACGCGCTTCGGGCGCTCGTCGCCCGGTGCCGGTCAGTCCACGGGTACGCCGTCGTCCGCCGGGTGGGGGAACTCGGCGCTGAGCACGTCGTCGAAGACGGGCAGGCCGGGCCAGTCGCCGTTGACGTGCAGGGCGGCCAGGTGGCGGCCGTCGCGGGTGCCCATGGTGCAGGACCAGGAGCCGTAGGTGGCGCCCGCGTTGCCCCAGACCGTGGCCCCGCTGCTCAGCGTCTGGGTGAAGACGCCGAGGCCGTACCGGGTGCCCGGAATCCAGCCGGAGCCGTCGGTGTCGACGGTGGTGAGCATGTCGGACAGCTGCGCGGCCGGCAGCAGCCGCCCGCCGAGCAGGGCGCCGAAGAAGCGGGTGAGGTCGCCGGTGGTGGAGACGAGCCCGCCGGCCGCCCAGGCGAAGGACTGGTCCATGTCGGTGGCGTCGTGGACGCGCGGGTCCGGGCCGGTGGCGAAGAGGGTGGAGTAGTGCACCGGGTGCGGGCCGCGGATGCTCGCCTCACCGGTGGCGGGCAGGTAGGTGCCGGTCAGGCCGAGCTGCCGGACGATCCGCCGGTCGAGTTCCTCGGCGAACGTCTGCCCGGTCACCCGCTCGACGATCATCGCGGCGAGGATGTAGTTGGTGTTGGAGTAGGCGAACCGCTCCCCGGGGGCCGCGTACGGCGGGTGGGCCAGCGCGATCCGCACCAGCCGCTCCGGGCGGTACCGGTCGTGGCGGTGGGCGTACCAGGCCTCGCCGACGCCGTTGCGGAAGAACTCCGGCGCGTTGGTGTAGGCGAAGATGCCGCTGGTGTGGTTGAGCAGCTGCCGGACGGTGACGGTCGCGCCGTCGTACCCGTTGCCCCGGACCAGGCCGGGTAGCCAGCGCTCGATCGGGTCGTCGAGCACGATCCGGTGCGCGGCGGCGAGCTGCAGCACGACCGTCGCGGTGAACGCCTTGCTGGCGCTGCCGATGCGGAACCGCTCGTCCGGTGCGCGGCGGCGCCCGGTGGCGGTGTCGGACAGGCCCGCGGACCCGCACCAGCGGGCGCGGCCGTCGACGATCTCGGCGGCGATGCCGGGGGCGCCGGCGTCGTGGACGGCCCGGTCGAGGGCGTCCTGCACGGTGGTCCTCATCGAAATTCCTCCCCGTTCGCATGTTTTCGGAACAAGGAAAACGCTACGGTACGTTCAGATCCCCCTCAATTCCTGACCGGCGTTAGAGCAGCTCAGAGCGGATTTATTGATTGCACCGACGCTGCAGTTGAATGCAACGGCGTTGCACTGAACTGCGCGCGAAGGCAACAATGCCGGGTATGGCCACGGACCGGCTCACCCTGGAGGATCGGCGGTACATCGCCGCCCGGCTCGCCGACGGCACGCCGTACGCGGAGATAGCGCGGCACCTGGATCGGCCCACCTCCACGATCAGCCGGGAGGTGAACCGCAACGGCGGCCCTCGCCGTTACCGGCCGGAACTCGCCCAGCGGGCCACGGCCGCCCGCGCCAGGCGCCGCCCCGGGGTGGCCGCCCCGCCCGGCCCCGCCGCCACCGACGGCCGCGACCCGCGGGCCGTGCGCGGCGTCCGCGACGAGCTCACCGCGATGATCGCGCACACCGGGCTGCCGCCGATGGCGGCCCGGGTGCTGACCGAGCTCTTCACCACCGACGCCGGCCGGCTCACCGCGGCCGAGCTGACCGGCCGCCTGCGGGTCAGCCCCGCGTCGATCTCCAAGGCCGTCGCCGACCTCGAACGGCAGGGCCTGCTGCGCCGCGAACGCGCCCCGCGAGACCGCCGCGACCACTACGTCATCGACGACGACGTGTGGATCCGGGCCTGGGTGGCCAGCGTCCGGATGAACCTGCTGCTGGCCGAGGGCACCCGCCGGGCCGCCGAGGTCCTCGGCCCCGGCACGCCCGCCGGCGGGCGCCTGCAAGGCACCAGCCAGTTCCTGGAACGCGTCATGCACGACATGACCCGCACCGCCGAGCGGTGGCTCCACGAACACGGTGCGGTCACCGCGATCGTCGCCGGTGATGAGGGGCCGACAGCTGTTTTGTCGTAGCCCGTCGATACTGTGCCGCCCATCGTCCATCGATCTGGGGAGGCAGGGTGCGCAGTTTCGAGCATCGGAGCTCGGAATCCGCGAAGTTCTGGCAGGTGTCGCAGGACGGCGCCGCCGTCACGATCCGATTCGGGCGCATCGGCGCCGCCGGGCAGACACGGGTGAAGGAGCTCGCCACCGAGGAGGCGGCGAGCCGGCACGTGGCCGGCCTGATCGCGGAAAAGGTCAAGAAGGGCTACCTGGAGGTGGGCTCCGCCGAGCCGGCCGCACCGTCCATTGCGGCCGAGCCGGTCCAGGATGGACCGGTCGAGCTGCCGGACGAGGATACGTTCGTCCTTCCCGACGCGTGGGTGCGCAAGATCAGGCCGCGGCGCGGTGGGCGGCCGGGCGCCCGGCCGCCCTCGCTGGCCGGTGCGGTGGCCAAGGCCGACGGCATCCTGGCGGAGACCCGCGATCACCGTGAACGGGTGCTGGCGGACCGGCGCAGCGAACCGGATCTGGTGGCCGCCGCCCGTGCGTTCCTGGACGGGAGCCGGATCACCCCACTCGGCGCGGCGGCGACCGCGTGGGCCTCCTGGGACGTCTTCGCCTATCCGTACGTCAAGGCGGCGGTCGCCGACGGATGGGTCGCGGCGCACGGGCTGGCCTTCGCGGCGGAGGCGGTCCTGGAGTTGAGCGGTCTGCAGAACGGGCGTGGCGGCCACCTCGGCCGGACCGAGCGCATCTCGTACTGGCTGGGCGCCCCGTGGCGGCTGGCGGCGGAGCGCGTGCGGGCCCGCCTCGCCGTGGCCGACGACGCGGCGTACGAGCACGCTCGGCAGGCGATCGAGGCCTACCGGTCCACGAAACAGCACCTGCTCGCGGCGTTCCTGCTCCCCACCGAACCCGGATGGCTCGGCGAGGACTGCCCGGCCGAGCTGCGCGATGACGCGCTGGCCGCGTTCGTGGTGTCCACCCCGCAGGAGTGGGAGCGCATCAGCCACCACGTCCGCGCATTCGACCTGTCGCAGTCGCTCGGCCTGCTGGCCACCGTCCTCGATGTGATCGGGCCGACGGTGGGGGCGCGTCTGCTCGCCCTGGTGGGCGGAGGAAGTTACACCGAGGAGCGGCGTGCGGTGTTCAACGGCCTGACGCTGATCCCCACCGACGAGGCGTTCGAGGCGCTGGTGCGCCACGCCGACGACGACCTGGCGGAACCCGCGCTGTTGGAGGCCGCGGAGCGGTTCCCGGTGCGGGCCCTGCGTCTGCTCGGGCTCGCGGCCGATGCCCCGGACAGCCACCGGCGCATCACCGAGCTGCTGCACCGGCGCGTCACCGCGAACCCGGAGATCGCCCGCGCGGCGCTGCCCCTGCTGCCGGAGGCCTCCCGCCGGCAGGTCGCGCCGATCCTGGCGTCGCTGTCCACGCTGCCGTCCGCACCGGCCGAGTCGCTGCATCCGCTGCTGGCGACGCCGCCGTGGACCAGGGCGCGCACGGTGGTCACGCCGATCGTGGCCGACGGCCTCACCCCGCCGGACGTGACCCGGGTGCGCTGGCTCTCCGGCGAGCGTGAGGCGGAACTGGCGCGGTTCGAGAAGGAAGGGTCGCTGAGCGGCCCGGCGCGCTGGGAGCGTACGGCGACGGACCTGCGCGAAGGACGCACGCCGCATCCGGCCGACGAGGAGCAGTTCTTCGCCGAGGCGCCGCGGTCGATGACGGACGAGTTCCTGGCGAGCTGGCGGCCGACGAACTTCTGGTCCCCGTGGTGGACCATGCCCCGTCTGCTCGCCCGGTGGGGCGTGGACGCTCTGCCGGTGCTGGTGCACTGCGCCCGCCTCACCGAAGAGGCGGACCTCTACGGCTCCCTGTTGCTTCGCGCCGAAAGCCTCGACGTCGCGACGCTGATGGCGCAATGGCTGGGCGGCGGGAAAGCGGTGCGGCGGTTCGCGGTGTCCTGGCTGCGCCAGCACCCGGAGTCGGCGGCCCGCGAGCTGGTGCCCGCCGCGGCCGGTCCGGCCGGTGCGGCACGCCGCGCCGCCGAGCGGGCGCTCCGGACGGTGGCCGCGACGGGTCATGAGGAGACCGTCCGCGACGCCGCGGCCGCCTACGGTCCCGCCGCCGCCACCGCCGTGGACGCGCTGCTGTCGATCGACCCGGTCGAGATCCTGCCCAAGCGGATGCCGGACCTGCCGGCGTGGGCCACCGACGCCGCGGCGCTCGCCCCGGTCCTGTTGCGTGATCGCCGCCATGTGCTGCCGGCGGAGGCCGTGCGGCACCTGTGCACCATGCTGGCGCTGTCCCGCATCGGTACGCCGTACCCGGGCGTCGCGATCGTGCGGGAGACCCTCGACCGGGCGTCGCTGGCCGAGTTCGGCTGGTCGCTGTTCGAGAGCTGGGAGTCGGCCGGACGCCCGTCGAAGCACAGCTGGGCCTTTGAGGCGCTGGCGCTGACCGGCGACGACGACACGGTCCGCCGGCTCGCGCCGATCATCCGCGCCTGGCCCGGCGAAGGCGGTCACGCTCGCGCCGTGACCGGGCTCGACGTGCTCCGGGAGATCGGCTCCGAGGTGGCGCTCATGCACCTGCACAGCATCGCGCAGAAGGCGAAGTTCGCCGGGCTGAAGTCTGAGGCGCGGGAACGGATCGACGTCGTCGCCTCGGAGTTGGGCCTGTCCGCCGAGCAACTGGCCGACCGGCTGGTGCCCGACTTCGGGTTGGACGCCCGGGGCAGGCTCACCCTCGACTACGGGCCGCGCCGCTTCGAGGTGGGCTTCGACGAGCAGCTCAAGCCCTACGTGGTCGACGACGACGGCTCCCGGCGCAAGGACCTGCCCAAGCCCGGGGCCCGAGACGACGAGGCGCTCGCCACGGCGGCCTACAGGACGTTCGCCGGGCTGAAGAAGGACGTCCGTACGGTGGCCGCCGATCTGATCCACCGGCTGGAGACGGCGCTGATGATCCAGCGGCGGTGGACCGCCGACGAGTTCCGGCGGTTGCTGGTCGAGCACCCGCTGATGCGGCACGTGGTGTCGCGCCTGGTGTGGGCGACGTTCACCGCGGACGGAACGGTGGGCACCGCGTTCCGGGTGGCCGAGGACGGCAGCCTGGCGGACGTCGACGACAAGGAGTTCGCCCTGGCCGGCGACGCCGCTGTCGGTGTCGCGCACCCGCTGCACATCGAGTCCGACCTGCCCGCCTGGACGCGATTGTTCGCCGACTACGAGATCCTCCAGCCGTTCCCGCAACTCCATCGGCCGGTGCGCCGGTTGACCGCGGAACAGGCCGCCGAGCAGCGTCTGACCGAGTTCGTCGGGGCCCACATCGCGGTCGACCGGCTGCTGAAGCTGGAACGGCGCGGATGGTGGGGGCGGAGCACGCCGATGGACGCGGGCATCCAGGACACCATGGAGTGTCACCTGCCGGGCCGGGGCGGACTGACCTTCCCCCTCGACCCCGGGATCAGCGTCCAGTTCCCGCACGAGGACCCGATGCAGACCCTCCGCGACGCGCGCCTCTCCGGGGCGCCGAACTTCGCCGCCCTGAACCCCGCGATCGTCTCCGAACTCCTGTGCGACCTGCACTATCTCGTCCACGGCGGAGCGATCCGGTAACGATCACGTCCCTCCCGCGGCGCCGGTCGGCCGGCGCCGCGGGAGGGACCGATCCATGCCGACGCGTTTCACCGGCGCCGCGAACGACCGCTGGCGCGGACTTCGGGAAAGATCGTCATTGGTGGCCGGGGTTGAGGGCCGGCATGAGTACGTCGTCGACCATCGAGACCACAATGGTCTCGTTGAGTCCCTCGTGGTGTAGCAAGACGCGGTGGAACGCGATCGCGGGTATGAGCGACACGATCAGCTCGACCGGTGCCGAGGACCTGACCGCGCCACGGAGAGCCCAGCGCTGGATGACCGTGCGTAGCGCCTCCGTGGGCGGTCGGCCGATCGACTCAAGTGCCGTAGCCCGCAACTCGTCGGTGTGCGTCGCCTCGGCCAGGACTGTCGCCAGCATCAGCGCGGTCCGGGTGTTGGGCGAGACGTAGTGCCGGGCGCAGGCCAGCAGGTCCTGGCGTAATGATCCCTCGTCGGGCACCACGACCTCGGCCAGCAGGCTTTCCGCGGCGGCGATGACCAACTCGGTCTTGCTGCGCCACCGCCGGTAGATTGCGGCCTTGCCCGTGTGTGCCCGTCTGGCGATCTCCTCCAGCCTGGCGGCCGCGAAGCCGCTCTCGATGACCACCTCCACCGTGGCCGCCAGGATGGCGCGTTCGAGTGCGGGGTCACGCGGGCGCCCCGCCGGTGTGGGAGTGCGAGAAATGTCGGAGACCACCTAGCCATCTTACGGGACCGACAGGTACCGTAACCATTACGGTACTGGTGAGTCCCGTAATGGGCGGGTGTACTCCAGCGAGGTCACGCGGCAGTTCGACCCCCGCCACGGGCCTTGGCCGCGAGCGCGGAAGGAGGCGTGATGCACGCGGGAGGGAACAGTCCGCCGAAGGCGCCGTCCGCATCGGATACGGCACGGTCTTGTATCTCGCGAGGTGCCGTCGTGGGCACCATCAGGAGAGGGAGCTTCTCATGAATGACCGGGGCGATGCCCAGGCCGCCGTGACCATCCTCGAGGACCGGGACCTCGTCGCCGTCCTTGAGCGGTTCGAGTTCGGCGATCCCGGACCGGACAAGCCCTCGATCGCGCCGCCGACCAGGACGCCCTCGGTGCGTCCCGAACAACGAGCCGCGCTCGACGCTGTCCTTGCCCACCTGGAGCGCGATCACAGCTTCCACAAGGACGCCGTGGCAGGTGTTGTGCTGCTCGGCCGGGATCACAACCGGCTCGCCGTCTACACCCAGTGGCGCACGCCGGACAGTGGCCCACCTGTCGAGGTCCCGGCCCCGTGGTCGGTGGCCGACGTCCTTCTGCGGGCCGAGCCGACCACCCGGGTGCTGGAAACGAGAACCTACACCGTCGAGTTCACCCTCGGACATCGCCAGCCGAGACACGCGCGAAGGCTGGGCGGGCCACTGGTGCACTTCGGCATGTTCTCGTTCCCGCCGGCCGAGCAGGACGTGCTGCTCGGCCTGGCGCGTCAGCACGCGCCCGGCAGCCTGGTGACTCCCGGGCTGACCAGTGTCAACTTTCACCGCAGTCTCGACCGCACCCGAGCGCTGAATCTGGGCGTGTGGGAGTCGTTCGACAATTTCATGAAGCTGCTCGACCAGCCCGGCTTCACCGACGAGCAGGTCTACTGGGAGGGCGTCGCGCAGTTCCACCCCGACTACTTCGACGTCGCCCACGCCTGGGGGCCGGCATCGTGAATCGGGACGCCAGTGAGCGGGCCGAGGTGCCGGCGGCCGTCACCGATCTGCTCATCTAGCGCGGTCCTGAAAGCGGTCACTTCCGAAGCGGTGCTCACGCGGACGAAGGCGACCCGCGCGACCGTCTTCCGGCACTGGCCCAACGGCCGTGCTCCTCTGCTCGACGTCCCCGCCCGGCTCCCGCGGGGATGCGTTCCTCGCACCCTGGACGGGTGGACGGCGCCTTCGTCAAGCGCCTGGTCGACGCCTGGATGCGAATGCACCAACCCCCTACAAATCCATGAAACCGCTCGTGCATGCAGACGAATAAGGGAGGACGGCAATGCCGGTAATCAACCTGGACAAGGGTGTACCGAGGGTGGAACTCGTGCAGCCGAACCCGTACGGATATGTTCTCGTCCTGGCCGAGGTCGATCCCGCCTCGGTGACGACCGACGTGGACCGGGTCGAGGACATACCGCTCCGGGCGGACACCCCGTCGGCCAGCGCCAAGCGGGCCGCGTTGCACGAAAGTCTGCAGGCCGCGCGCGGCAGACTCGCCGGGCTGGACCGGGTCCGCGCGGTCTCGGTCTTCGAAGCGGCGCTGTTCCCGCCGGAGAGGCCGGGCCGGCCCGCCCCGGGCGGCTCGTGGGGACGTCCGGCCCGCTACGACAGCGTCATGCTGATCGAGACCGGGAGCCCGGCGGAGGCCGAATCGCTGCTGTCCGACCCGGTCTTCGGTGAGGTACGTGCAACGGTCGAGGGTGGCAGCACGTACACGAATGTCCTTCCGGTCAGAAACGTCAAGAAGGTTGATGACGTCGACCGTACGAAGGATGGCGTCTTCCTTTTCAACTTCTTCTTCGCAACCGATAGGGAGGACTTGCTGGATATCTGGGATTACACGGCTGGATGGTGGCTGGCCGAGGGCAACATGCTCAACTCCGAGTTGATGATGCCCCTCGGGATGTCCGACTACGCCATCATCAACAACGCGCGCTGGGACGACTGGGACGACGCCCACCCGGCCGTCCACGCCTTCCGCAAGGCCGGCTACCGGGAATTCGTGATGGCCAACCTCGACGCGAGCGGGGCGACCGCGATGCCGACGCTCTACCGTTTGGTGGCGTGACACGCGCCTGATCGTCCGCGGCACTTTCCGCGGCGTGACCGGCGCCGAGATGCGGGCCGCCGCAGGGCAGGTCCTGGTCCTCGACCTGCGGCAGGTCGACGTCGTCGCCGGGTACGGTCCGGCGCGTCACCTTCGCCGCGGCACAACGTCGCCGGGCCGGCCCGGGTCCGCAGCCCTGCCCGTGGCTGTTCACCGGTCGGCGTCGTGGGCGGGTGATCCGGTCGTGGTGTCCGGGTCGCTGGTGTGGTGGGGCAGGTCGACCAGGGTGGTCACGATGTCGGCGGGGCTGCCGGGTGGGGCGTAGAGGCGCAGCCTTCGGCCGTTGGCGTTGCTGCGGGCGGTGAGCTGGTGCAGGACGGAGACGCCGGCGCTGGCCAGGTGGGTGACGCCGGTCAGGTCGACGGTGAGGTCGCGGGTGCCGGTGGCGCTGGCGGTGCGGATGGCGTCGTCGACCTGCGGTGCGGTGTGGGCGTCGATCGGTCCGTCGATGCGGATGCGGGGCGTCGGCGCGGACGGCTGGTCGAGGATCAGGAAGGGGTTGGCCGGCTCCGGTTGGGGCGGTCGCACACCGGAGGCGAGTTCTTCGGCGGTCAGCAGCCGGGCGGGCCGCGACAGCGGATGCTCGATCGTGGCTACGGTGCCGTCGGCGATGGGAGTGATCCGCAGGGCGTCGACGAAACGGCTGGCCATGGTGAGGCCGAGCCCGCGATCGGCGGAGGGTTTCGGTTCGCGCCATCGCCCCCGATCGCGGACGTCGAGGTGGAGGTGGCCGGAGGCGGTGAGCGTGGCGTCCACCGTGATCGGTCCTGGGTAGGGCTCGTCGAGATAGGCGTGATCGAGAGCGTTGGTGGCCAATTCCGTGACGCCGTGCTGGATCGCGGACAGGTCCGCGTCGGTGACCGCCAGCGGTGTCAGCCAGCCGGCGATCTGTTGCCGCAGCTCGTTGAGGGCCCTCGTGTCGGCCGAGACCCGGGTGTGGAACGGGGCGGCCGGTTCCGTTCGTTGCGCCGCGAGCAGGGTGATGTCGTCGTTGTGGCCGGTGACCCGGACCAGCATCTCGAGGCTCTGCTGGCACACCCGTTCGGCGGCGGTGGGTTCGTGCAGGGGCAGCGCCCGGCCGGCCGCGGCGTCGGCCGCGGCCCGGGCCAGCTCGACGGTGCTCTGCGCGAGCGTGCGGCCCGGCCGTTCCAGGATGCCGTCGGTGTAGAGCAGCAGCATGTCGCCCACCTCGAGGCGATCGTCGGCCACCCGCACCTCGACGGCCCGCGGTGCTGCGGCGCCGCCGATCGTCACCCGATCGGTGGACACGCCGAGGGGTCCGTCGCCGGTCGGCGGCAGGTACCGGGCTTCGCCCCGACGGGGGATGAACAGCGGCGGCGGGTGCCCGGCCGTGCAGTAACACACCTCGCCGGTGGCGGGGTCGAGGATGACGACGCAGACGGTGGCGGCGTACCCGCCGCGGGTCCGGGCCGCCAGCCGGTCCACCTCACCGATCGCCGCGACGATGTCACCGGTGGCGGCCAGCCGCTCGCTGAGCAGCACCCGCAGCTGCCCCATCGTCGCCGAGGCGGCCAGGCCGTGACCGACCACGTCGCCGACGATCAGCGCGGTCCGGCCGTCAGGCAGCGCCAGAGCGTCGAACCAGTCACCGCCGGCGGCGGTGTCGGCATCGGCCAGCAGATAGCTGGCCGCCACCTGGACCTGCGGCAACACCGGCACCCCGGCGGGCAGCAGCTCACGCTGCATCGCATGGATGACGTCCCGGGCCGCGGCGTAGCGCCGCTCCGCCTGCTCGACGGCCGCGGCGGCCGCCTGCCGTTCCCTGACTCTGGAGGTCGCGTCGGCGAGATCGACGACCAGCCCGGTCACCGCGCCGTCGGGGCCGAGGACCGGGTTCACGTTGAAGTCGACGAAGATCTCCACCGTCTGCCCAAGATCCGGCCGGTCGATCTGCGCCCGGAACTCCCGCAGCGACGCCGGTTCACCGGTCGCGTACACCTGATCGTAGATCTCCCAGATCTGCTGGCCCAGCGACTCGGGAAACACCTCCCGGATCGGTACGCCGATCATCTGCGTCCGCCCGGCGTACGCCCGGTACGCCCCCGTCGCCGCCACGACCCGCAGGTCCGGCCCGCTCATCGCGATCACCATCAGCGGCATCTGGTCGAACACCTGCCGCACCGTTTCCGCCGAACCGATCGTCCGGTCCAGCGACTCCTCAGGACCCTCGCCGACCATTTCTGCGCCTCCAACCGGTTTGACCACCCCACGCGACGCCTCATATTCAACCAACCTCGCGATCAGCCACCCTCGTCCGGCGCGGCCTGTCGACGCCTGGGTGTGAGGCACCGGCCCGCGGCGCCACGACGCTCTCCGGAGCCGCCACATCAGGCAGGGCGAAACCGGTCGGGCTGTGCGCTGCGGCGCCGGTGGCGGTGCGCGGTTGCTTATTGCTCGGCTGAGCAATAAAGTGGCGTCATGGTCACCGATCCGAAAGACGTGCCGCGCTCGCGCGTCGGTCTGCGGTTGGTCGCCGCCGCGTGGTCGGTGCGTGATGGCCGGGCGCCGGTGCCGGGCGGGTTATGGCGCCGCGCGTCCGGCTGAGCGCGGAGGCTCGGCGGGCCCAGATCGTCGACAGCGCGATCGAGGTGATCGCCGCCGACGGCTTCGCCGCGGCGACGTTCGCGCGGATCGCCGCGCGGGCCGGCCTGTCGAGTACCGGGCTCATCTCGTACCACTTCGCGGAGCGGGCCGACCTCATGCGCGCGGTCGTGGCCTCGGTCTTCGCCAAGGCGTTCGCGTTCATCCGGCCGCGCATGGACGCCGAATCGTCGCCGGCGGCGGTCCTGCACGAGTTCATCGTGGCGAGCGTCGAGTTTTACGCCGCTCACCCGCAGGCCATCGTCGCGCTCACCGCGGTCCGCGGAAACCTGCGCCGGGCCGACGGCCGGCCCGAGTTCGGGCCGGAGATCCACGAACCGGAATTGGATCAGCTACAGGAGTTGATGCGCGCGGCGCAGCGCGCGGGACAGATGTCCACGTTTGACACCCGAGTGGCGGCGGTGAGCCTGCGCGCCGCGCTGGACGGCGCCGCACTGGAGATGTCCCGAGCGGACCGATCCGATCCCATCCACTACGCCCGTGAGCTCGCGCGGCTCTTCGCCGCCGCGACCGGCCAGGAGGTGGAACCACCGTGAGACGTCAACTGCCGGCTTTGCTGCTTTTCCTGCTCGCCCCGGTGATCGGGGAATACCTGCTCGGCAACCTGCCGCTGGGCTCCGCGGACGCACTGGCGGTGTACCTGCCGCTGGTCTTCCTCTACGGCGCCGGCGCCGTCATCATCCGCGAGTGCACGGTCCGCGCCGGTCGTGGCTGGCCGACACTTCTGCTCCTCGCCCTCGCCTACGGCGTCGTGGAGGAGGGCATCATCACCCAGTCGCTGTTCAATCCGGCGTACGTCGGACTCGAACTCAACGCCTACGGCGTCATCCCCGGCACCCAAACCGGCGCCCCCTGGGCGCTGTACGTGCTCACCCTGCACTCGGTGTGGAGCATCGTCGTGCCGATCGTGCTGGTCGAGGTGTTGTTCCCCGGCCGGCGGCGGCAGCCGTGGCTGCCGTGGCCGATGCTGATCCCGGCCGGCATCGTCTACCTCCTCGGTGCGGCCCTGTTCGGCTTCGGCACCTACGTCCAGGAAGACTTCCTCGCCGGGCCGGGCCGGCTGGCCGTCGCGGCGGGCATCGCCGTCACGCTGGTGCTCGCCGCCTTCCTCCTCCCACGCCGGCGCACGCCGAACGACGCCACCACGCGCCCGGGCACGCCGTGGCGGGCCACCGTGCTCGGCGGCATCGCGTTCGCGGCCGGGTCGGCGTTCTTCCTGCTCTTCATCCTCGGCGTCAGCGAGCGGATGCTCCCACCGTACGTCCATGTCGCCGCGACCTTAGCCGTGATCATCGGATTCGCCGTGGTGGTCCGGATCAACACCGCACGCCCCGGCTGGTCCGACGCCCACCTGTTCGCCCTCGCCGCCGGCGGCGTCCTGACCTACTGCTGGGGCGGCGTAGTCGTCCAGTCCAGCCAGTACGACTACGGCCCACTCACCGCAACCGTCCAGTTCACGCTCATCGCGGCCGCAGTCACCCTACTCGTCCACATCGGACGGCGGACGCGCAAACCCTCCACGCCGAGGTCCCCCAGCACCACACCCACCCGCTGACCACCACGACCGCGACCGGTGAACCCACGCGCTGATCGCCGAACACCCGCACCGGCAGCACGGGATGGCGATCTCGGCGAGTCAGGCCGGGCGGATACTGCCCGGTGCCGACATCACACCCCACCGGGTACGGGGGCCGGCTCCACCGCCCGGTGATCCCCGCCGACCGGTGACCTGTGCTCGCCGAGCACGTTCCGGCCGGGCCGAAGAAGTCTCATTGCTCAGGAGAGGCGCCGGAACGGCTGCGCCAGGGCTCCGGGCCGGCGCCGCCGGGTGCTGAACAGCAGCATCGCGAGGAGGGCGAGCAGGTACGGCGCCGAGACGAGCAGCTGCGAGTTGACCGTGTACCCGAGCGCGGGCAGGGCCAGGCGCAGCGCGTCGGCGAGACCGAAGAGGGCGCAGCCGGCGAGGGTACGCCCGAGGCGCCACCCGCCGAAGATGACCGCGGCTATGACGAGGTAGCCACGGCCCGCGGTCATGTTCTGGTTGAAGGAACCGACCTCGCCCACGGCGAGGTAGGCGCCGCCGAGCCCGGCGAGGCAGCCACACCACAGCAGCGCCTGCCGGCGCCGCAGGTTGACGCGGATCCCGTTCATGTCCGCCGCCTCCGGGTTCTCGCCCGCGGCGCGCAGCTCCAGCCCCCAGCGGCTGCGCTCCACCAGCCACCACGTCAGCGGCACCAGCGCGAGCAACAGGTAGACCGGCCAGCGTTCGACGAACAGCGGGGCGCCCAGCACCGGCAGGTCGCGCAGCACCGGCACGCTGACCTGCGCGACCTGATGCCGCCCCAGGTCGCCGACGGTGACCAGGTAGCTTGTCAGCCCGAGCACGAGTGCGTTGAGCACCAGGCCGACGACGAAGGTGTCGACGTGCCAGCGGTGCGACAGGGCGCCGTGCACCGAGCCCACCAGCGCGCCGAGCGACACGCCGGCGAGCAGGCCGACCGTGGCGCTGCCGGTGAGATCGGCGACCGCGATCGAGCCGAAGGCCGCGCCGAGCATCATCGCCTCGACGGAGACGTTCAGCGTGCCCGCGCGTTCGGCGACGTACTCCCCGCACGCCGCGAAGGCGAGCGGCGCGGCGAGCCGGATCCCGCTGGACAGGACGGTCGCCAGATCCACGGCGACGTCACTCATGCGATCACCGGCCGGCGGCGGATGACGGCGGGCGCGACGAACGCCAGGGTCAGCAGCGCCTTGACCACGTCCACCAGGTACGGTGGCACACCGGTCGCGGCCAGGAAGCCGCCACCGGCGCGCAGCACCGCGAACAGCCCGGCCACCGGGATCGTGAGCAGCGGCTGGTTGCGGGCGATGAGCGCGATCAGCAGGCCGTCCCAGCCGATGTTGATCGAGATGTCGGGCTGCAGCCGGTTGGTGCTCAGCGGGCTGGCGAGCAGCATGGCGCCGGCCAGGCCGGCGAGGGCCCCGGAGACGGCCAGGGCGCTGCCGCCGACGGCCGCGACGGATATGCCGGCGTGGCGCGCCGCGACCGGATTGAGTCCCGCCATCGTCAGCCGGAATCCCCACCGCGTCCGGGCCAGGGCCACCGCCACCAGCAGCGCGACGACGAGGGCCACCACAAGCCCGAGGTTCAGCTGCAGGCCGGGGTGGTCGCCGGCCGAGCCGAGCAGGGCGCCCGAGGGCAGCTTGTTCGACTGCGGCAGCGCGGCCCCCGCGCCCCACCGCGACTCCTGCAGCAGCCAGGGCGTGGTGACCGCGAACGCCACGGCCTGCTGCGCGAGGAATGTCATCAGCAGCGTGCTCACCGCGATGTCCACCCCGCGCAGCCGGTTCATGAGTGCGCTGAGCCACGCCCACGCCCCCGCGGCCAGCGCCCCGGCGAGCAGGACGACGAGCAGCAGGGCGGGTCCGGGCACGGCCAGGCGCAGCCCGGCGGCGGCGCCCGCGAGTGCCCCTACGAGTACCTGCCCCTCCTGACCGATGTTGAACGCGCCGGAACGCGCGCTGCAACAGGCCCCGACCGCGACGAGCAGGAGCGGCGCGGCGTACAGCAGGGTCTGGCTGATGGCCGTCGCATCGCCGACGCTGCCCTGGACCAGCGCCCGCAGCGCTGCGGCGGGGGAGCCGCCGGTGACGGCGATGAGCAGGCCGGAGAGGACCAGTGCCGCGGCGACGATCGCGGCGGTCCACCACGGGCCGGTACGGGTCACGCCGCGCCCCCGATGAGCAGGCCGAGCCGTTCCGCGTCGGCTCCCGCCGTGGGCAGCTCATCCACGATCCGCCCGCGGAAGATGACGGCCATTCGCGTGGCGAGCGCCAGGATCTCCTCCAGCTCCGTGGAGATCACCAGCACGGCGATGCCGTCGCCCGCGCAGCCGCGTAGGCGTGCGTACAGGTCCTCGACGGCGCCGACGTCGAGGCCGCGGGAGGGTTGGGCGGCGATCAGCACCCGGGGCCGGCCGGAGAGCTCCCGTGCCAGCACCACCCGCTGCTGGTTGCCGCCGGAGAGGCTGCGCAGCGGCGCGTCCAGCGAGGCGGCGGTGATGCCGTACTCGTCGGCGAGCGCTCGCGCCCGCCGGCGCAGGCGCCGCCGGTCGATGAACACGCGGCCGCTGACGTCGCCGAGCCGGGTCATGACGAGGTTCTCCGCCACGCTCAGGTCGAGCACGACGCCGGCGTGGTGCCGGTCCTCGGGCACGATGCCGAGACCGGCGGCGGGCAGCGCGCCCGGCCGGCGCAGGTCGACGGGGGCGCCGGCCACCTCCACCGTGCCGGCGTCCGGGATGGCGAGTCCGCTGAGGACGTCGCCGAGCGTCTTCTGACCGTTGCCTTCGGCGCCGTACAGTCCGACGACCTCTCCGGAGTGGACGGTGAGGCTCAGGTCGTCCAGGCCGGGCCGCACGGTCAGCCCGGCGAGCCGCAGCGCTCGCGCGGGCGCCGCCGGGGCCGCCCGGGTGATGGCGTGGGGGAGCACGCCGACCGCTGCGCCGGGCGTCACCTCTCGGCCCACCATCTCCCGGGCGAGTTCGGCCTCGGTCGTGGCGGCCGTTGCCCGGCGCAGGACGACCCGCCCGGCGCGCATGACGGTCACCCGGTCGGTCGCCATGGTGATCTCTGTGAGCTTGTGGCTGATCAGGACGACGGCGCGATGTTCGGCCGCGACGATCCGGCGCAGCACGGTGAACAACTCGGCCGACTCGGCCCGCGTCAGCACGGAGGTGGGTTCGTCCATGATCAGTACGGCCGGGTCGCGGCGCAGGCACTTGAGCAGCTCCACGCGTTGCCGCTCGCCCGCCGACAGCGTGCCGACGCGGGCGTCCGGGTCGATCACGAGCCCGTAGCGCTCCGCCACGGCACCCACCTCGGCCCGCGCCGCCGCCCGCCGGACCGGCCCGGAGAGGCCGAGCACCACGTTCTCCCACACCGTCAGCGGATCGACGAGGCTGAGGTGCTGATGCACCATGCTGATGCCGAGAGCCGCCGCCTGTCTCGGCCCCGTGACCGTGACGGCGCGACCGTCACGCTCGACGGTGCCGGAGTCCCGCGTCTCGAGCCCGAGCAGGATGCGCATCAGGGTCGACTTGCCCGCGCCGTTCTCACCGAGCAGACCGTGGATCTCGCCGCGTGCGACGGTCAGGTCGACGTCGTCGCAGGCCACCACCGTGCCGTACCGCTTGGTGATCCCACGCAGCCGCAGAGCCGGTTCAGGAGCCAAGCTTCCGCACCTCGGCCGCCGGGTCGATGGTGCCGTTGCCGATGCCGGCGATGAAGGCCGCCAGCTGGGCGTTCTGCTCGGGGGTGCCCTTGCAGAGCTTCACGGTCGGGTACGGGTCGACGCCCAGCTGCCACGTCTTGGTGACGCCCATCTCCAGCTTGCCGGCGGCGTACAGCTCCAGCGCCGCGGCGAAATAGTCGCCGGGGTCGAACAGCACCGACACGTCGAAGACGGGGCTGGTGGAGGCGCAGCGGTCGGTCCCGGGCGTCAGCGTGATCGCCCCGGCGGAGTTGGCCAGCGCGGTCGCGACGTCGGTCGCGCCCCCCAGGTACGGGTAGATCGCCCCGACCCCCTGGCTGAGCTGCGCCTGCGTCGCCTCCCGGGCCTTGCCGGAGTCGTCGAAGTCGCCGGTGTACGTGGTGACGAGCGTGGCGCCCGGGACGAGCTCGCGGATACCGGCCAGGAACGCCGTCGAGGCGATCTTCGTGAAGTCGGCCTCCGGGCCGGTGACGAAGCCCGCCTTGGTGGTGTTCCGCGCCCGCATGAGCAGGCCCGCGGCGTACCCGGCGACCAGCATCGACTGTTGCGGGTCGTCGCTGGACAGCATGATCCTCGGGGTTTGCGCGACGTTGGCGGAGGACGGCACGTACCAGGCGGTCTTCGCGCAGACGGCCTCCTCGGACGCCGGGATGGCGTCCTTCAGCTCGCTGGCGCCGATCGCCACCATGTCCGCGCTCTGCCGGCACAGGGCCCGGGCGGCGGTGAGCGCCTCGGAGACCGGCACGCTGCCCCGTTTGATCACCGTCCAACCCTGGGCCTGGGCGAACGCCTCGGCCTTGACCACGAAACTCTCGTAGTAGCCGTTGTCGTTGATGTCGCCGGGGCTGAGCACCCCGATGATCACCTTCCCGTCACCGTTGACGTCCGGTTCGCCGGGCAGCAGGGTGCCGGTGCTGCCGCCGGGCGCCGCGGAAGGCGCCGGGGTCGCGGTCTCGTCGTTGCTGACGCACGCGGCAAGCGCGGCGATCACGGTGCCGGCGGCGATGGCTGCCAGTGCTCTCCTCACTCGCCCAGTCAAACTCATCCCCCTCGATTGCGTAAGTCCCTTATGGATTTTCGTCGGCTCACCAGCGCACATCGAGCCGGAGCGGCCCGCGCACGTTGATCGAGCGGCGGATCGGCGCCGTCTCGCCCGCCGCCACGCTCAACCCCGGCAGCCGGTCGGTGAGCACCCGCAGCGCCACGCGCGCCTGGACCCGGGCCGCCGCCGCGCCCGCGCAGGTGTGCACCCCGGCCCCGAACGCGAAGTGCCGTGCCGGCTTACGGGTCACGTCGAAGCGCCCGGCGTCCGGAAAGCGCTCCTCGTCCCGGTTCGCGGACGCGAACACCACCAGCACGTCCGCCCCCCGCGGAATCTCCACGCCGCCGATCGTGGCGGCGCGGGTGGCGCGGCGGAACATGGACGGGACCGGCGCCTCGAAACGCAGCACCTCCTCGACCGCCCCGGCGATCAGCTCCGGCCGGCGGCACAGCAGCTCCCACTGCGGCGGATGGCCGGCCAGCAGCCGCAGGGCGCTGCCGATCAGATCCGCGGTGGTGATGTGCCCCGCGCCGAAGGTACTGGTGATCGTGGCGACCAGCTCCGCCTCCTGATCCGCCGTCAAGGGCGCGTCGCCGTCCGCCAGCGCGGCCGTGACGTCACTGATCAGGTCCCCGTTCGGCACCGTGCGCCGCCGATGCGCGTACCGGGCAACGAGCCGCTGGAACGCGACGACGGCCCGGGCGGCGGCCACCTCCTCGGCCTCGGTCAGGTCGGCGCTGCCCAGCCGGAACAACGACTCGCTGCCGTCCCGCGCGGTCGGCACGTCATCCGGCGCGAACCCGAACATCGCGGTCGCCGTCAGCAGCGGCAGCGGCTTCGCGAATCGCGCGATCAGATCGGCGGCACCGGCCCCGGCGAAGCCGTCCACCAGGGACTCGGCGCGCGTCCGCACGCCCGGCTCCAGGCCCTTGACCCGGCCGGGCGCGGTCAGATGCCTCGTGTACGGCAACCGCAGCCGGCGGTGCGCCTCGCCGTCGGACGTGACATGGTCCGGCCGTTGCGGAAACCCCTCGGCCAGCACGGACAGAGTCGCCGGGTACAGCGGCCGGATGGGCCGCAGGCTGTTGACCGACGAGAAACCCGTCCAGTCCTTGAGCACCGCCTCGACATCGGCGAACCGGGTCACCAGCCAGGCGTCGACCCGCGGCGAGTAGAACACCGGCTCCCGGCGGCGCGCCTCGGCGTAGAACGGATACGGATTCTCGGCGTGCGGGTCGTAGCTCTCCGCGAGATCACTGAGCAATGTTCCACCTGGCCTGTGTGGTCCTCGCTCGGCGCAGGTCAACCGTCGGCAACCGCCGGTTGACTTACCACCTGGCGGCTCCTCGAGTGACTGCCGGCCCATCGATGATGAGCCATGGCCGAGCGGCCGGGCAACAGATCCGCCGACTCCGTCGCCGACGGGACGCCGGCCGAGGGTGAAATGATTTACTAGCCGGAAACAACTCGGATTCGGGGGTGTCGATGAGGGGTAGGCTCGTTAAGGCCATCGACGACGGGGACGAGCCGATCCGGTGCGCGCCATGAGCGCCGCGGGCAAAGAGTTCGGCGTCTTCCTCCCGATCGGCAACGGCGGCTGGATGATCTCCCGGTCGGCGCCGCATCCCGAGGCGACCTACGCCTACAACCGCCGGGTGGCGCTCGACGCCGAGGCGATCGGGCTCGACTTCATCATGTCGATGGCGAAGTGGAAGGGCTTCGGCGGCAGCACCGACCACTGGGGCCGCACGCTGGAGTCGATGACGATGATGTCGGCGCTGGCCGAGGCGACCAGCACGGTCAACATCTGGGCCACCGTGCACGCGAACGTCTTCCACCCCGCACTCGCGGCCAAGATGTTCACCACCCTGCAGGACGTCTCGGGCGGCCGGGCCGGGATGAACATCGTCAACGGCTCCTACGCCGCCGAGTTCGCCCAGATGGGCCTCTGGGATCCGGCGCTCTCGCACGACGAGCGCTACCGGATGACGGAGGAGTGGCTGGTCGCGGTGACCCGGCTGTGGACCGAGGACACGGTGACGATGACCGGAGACTTCTTCACCCTCCGGGAGTGCGAATCACGCCCGCATCCGGCGGTCCGGCCGACCCTGATCAGCGCCGGCCGGTCGGAGAAGGGCCGCGAGTTCCAGGCGCGGTACGCCGACGGCGCCTTCCTGAGCGCCGACAACCTCGACCAGATGCGCGACTACTCGCGCTCGGTCCACGACCGGGCCGCCGACTTCGGGCGCACGGTCAAGACCTACTCGATGCTCACGGTCGTCCTGGACGAGACCGACGCGGCCGCGGCCGCCAAGGCGGCCCGCTACGGCGAGGGCCTCGACAAGGTGGCCCTGGCCGGCATGCGCGCCTCGTGGGGCATCCCACCCGACGTGGCCCGCGACTGGGCCGAGGGCGCCACCGGGGAGGAAGCGTTCCAGACGGCCTACGTGACCGGTCGCCCGGAGACGATCACCGAGCGCATCGCGCACATCATGACGGCCGCCGAACTCGACGGCCTGATGCTGGTCTTCCCGGACTATCACGCCGACCTGCGCCCGTTCGGCGAGTCGGTCCTCCCCGCCCTCCGCCGCAGCCTCGCCTGACCAGCTGTGCGACGACCCGGTCCGGTCGCGGTCGATCTGGAGCGGATTCCGGCCGGCCGGTGGGGACGCGGCAGCGACCTCACCGGCAGCGCCGTCTTCCTGAGCTCCGCGGCCTCCGATTACGTCTCCGGCATCGTCCTGCCGGTGGACGGCGGCTGGCTGGGACGATGACCGCGAGCGGGCCCGGTGCGGAGGGCCGCCACGACCGGCGGCTTCCCGGCCTGTGCCGTTGTGCGGACGGTGGCGGGTCGCTCGCCGACGCCGGGGTGCGGCAACCACATCCGGTCATCGGTCAGTACCGGCGACGCCGAGGTATGAGCCTTCATGCCAGCCCTTGCAGGTCACGCCTACGGTCCCGGCCCGGACCGGGACCGGCGAGAGCCGGTCGAGCAGCGCCGTGGCGTAGTCACCCGGCGCCTGTACCAGCGGCGGCTTGGCCGGGGTCCGGCCCGCGTGCCGCGCACGGCCGCGTACCGGATGTCATCTGGCAATCCGTATCGCCCTCCGGATAGGACGGATATTGTCATGGTCCCGAAGCCTGATCTCGTATGCCGCAGTGCGCGCCGGGGCGACCGATCAGGAGTTCCGCATGACAGACGATCTGCTCACGCCCGGCACGGGCCGGCCGGCGCACACCCGTTGGCGCGGGCGGGTGGCGACGCTGGCGGTGGCCGTTGCTGTCGTGGGACTGTCTGGCCGCGTCGGTGCGGGGCCGTACCTCAGCCGCTACGACCGCAGGCGGCGGCGGTGCGGACGGAGCGCACGTCAGCAGGGCCCAGGGGGCTGGGTGAGCTGTGCCGGGTGCTGTTGCGGCATGCACCCGCGGGACCCGTTCGCGGAACCCTGTCAGACGCCCGAACTCTGCCGCCCGACCGTAAATGCCGCAGGACACGACCAGAGCGAGAGGTTGAACGACTAACTCGGGCGCGTCAACGTGCCGACCGGCACTGCTGTGGTGAACCCGAGCTGGTCCTGGGCGTGCTCGCCGAGGTCTTGTAGCCCGGTCGATGATCGCGGCGAACGACGACGCCCAGGGCCGGGACGACACAGACCGCGCTATCGGCGCGGGTCTTCGGACACCCCGCCCGCGACAGAGACGAATCGGGCTGCTGCCCGAAATGATGCAATGTGCTCTTCCTCACTCTTTTTTCCAATATCCAATGTAAACGGGCCGGTGCTGCGGACCGTCCTGGTGCTTAAGCGCCCATGTGGTCTACGTCGTCGATGTCGACCGTAACGATCACTTGCAGAGAGGAGCCGCGCATGACTGGTGGTGCAACACCCGCCGCCGGCACTCGAGCCTCGGCTACCAAAGTCCCGCCGCCTACGAAGGCGGCCCCGTCATCAGCCTGCTGCCCGCTCGCAAGGTAGCTCAGAGATCACGTCAGCGACTCTGTCCATCAAAACGGGTCAAGCCCACCACACATTGGAGCAAGCATGCGAAGCATCTCGGCGTGGAGTGGCGCCGTCATGAGCGTCGTCACCGCCACGGCTGTGGCCACCGCGCTCACCCCGGGCGTCGCCGCCGCGGACCCCACCACCCCGCCCCCCGTTCCCACCCCGCCCCCCGCGCCCACCCTGTCCTTCGGCGAGGTGGTGATGAACGGCACCGGCTGCCCCGGTCAGGGCGACTGGGTCGGCGTGACGGTGGGCGGCGGGAAGGTGGTACTCGACTTCACCCGTTTCACCGCGCGCGTCGGCGGGACCAGCACGCCGGCCGACCGGCGCAAGAACTGCGCCGTCAACATCAGCGTCACGCCGGCCGAGGGTTACACCTACACGGTTTCCGAGGCGACGTACGACATCGCCACCGACCTGGTCGACGGCACGGACGCCGAGCAGCTGGCCGCGTACTACTACAGCGAGAGCGCCGCGGACACCACGGTGGTGCCGGCGAAGCACTACACCACCACCGGGCCGTCGACCGACACCCACGTCCACGACGCCGCGGCACTGGCGCCGCTCGGCACCGCGCCGTGCGGGCGATCGAGTGCGGTGAACGTGAACAGCCAGGTGCGCTTCACCGCCGCCTCCACGGCGGAACAGGCCAGCACGATCACGGTGAACCGCGCGGTGGTGAAGCTGACCGCCGTACCGTGCTGACCATGTCCCGCTGATCCACCGATGCGGAGCCGGGCGTGTCCGCGCTCGGCTCCGGGTCAGGCCCGGACCGCGATGACCACCACGGCCCTTGCCGCCCACGCGTAGTCGGGGGGTGGATTTTCGGGGCGCCGTCACGCTTACCGGGCAGGAGCGTGAGCGGTCAGCCCCAGATGTCCTCCGCGGTTTCGGCGATCAGCCGGAGTTTGGCGACCTCCTCGTCGTAGGTGAGCACGTTGCCCTCGACCGTCGAGGAGAAGCCGCACTGCGGGGAGAGGCAGATTTGGTCGAGCGGGACGTATTGGGCGGCCTCGTCGATCCGGCGCTTGAGGGTGTCCTTGGATTCGAGGGCGCCCTTCTTCGTGGTGACCAGGCCGAGGACGACCATTTTGCCGGGCGGGACGAAACGCAGCGGGGCGAAACCGCCTGAGCGTTCGTCGTCGTACTCCAGGAAGAAGCCGTCGACGGCCAGCTCGCTGAACAGGGCTTCGGCGACGAAGTCGTAGCCACCTTCGGCTGCCCAGGAGGAGCGGAAGTTGCCGCGGCACATGTGGGTGGTGACGGCCAGGCCGGCGGGGCGGTCGGCGATCGCGGCGTTGATCTGGCGGATGTAGCGCAGGTGCTGATGTTCGGCGTCGTCGCCGCGTTCGTCGAGCAGCCGCCGCTGAGCGGGGTCGTTCAGGTAGGCGAGGCTGGTGTCGTCGAGCTGCAGGTAGCGGCACCCCAGGCCGGCGACGCGGCGGACCTGTTCGGCGTAGGCGGCACTGAGGTCGGCCCAGAACCGCTCCTCGTCGGGGTAGACCTTCGGGTCGATGGCCGCGCGGCCGCCCCGGTAGTGGACCATGCTGGGCGACGGGATGGTCAGCTTGGCGGTGACGTCGTCAGCCACCTCGTCCGCCAGGAAGGCGAAGTCGTCGCCGAAGATCGTCTCGGTGAGCCGGACCGGCGCGTCGATCGCCAGCGCCGCCGACTCGAAATCGAGCTCGCCCTGCTCGTTGCGGAAATGCACCTGGATCTTCTCATCGGTGGGACGGATCCCCCCTAGGCGGTAGATGAAGTCCATGTGCCACGAGGTACGCCGGAACTCGCCGTCGGTGGCCGAGCGCAGACCCACGTCGCGCTGCATGCGGATCACGTCGCGGATGGCGTCGTCCTCGATGGCGCGCAGCTCGTCGGCGCTGATCTCGCCGGTGGCCTTCTGCTCGCGCGCTTTGAGCAGAAGGGCTGGGCGGAGCAGACTGCCGACGTGGTCGGCACGGAACGGCGGGGTGTCGCGCAGCGTCATCGTTGATCCTTCCGTCGAATCTACCCTGCTCGATACGCTACCGCTCGCGAGCGGATCAGCGTCGGCCGTGTTATCCGGCCCGACCCACGACCTGACCGCCGTGCGGACCCACGGCATCATTCCGGCGCTGACCGGGGCGAAGTGATGACCTTCGCCTAAGGGCTACCAGGGCGCCGCCGGCACCATCCGGACGCCATTCAAAGGGCACCGCCACCGGCGAAAGCGGTCACGCCGGCGGGGAGCCGTCAACCGCGCCCCCGGCGAACACGGTTCGGCCGGTGGTGCCGAGGGCCTCGCGGAGGAAGCCGATGGCCTGCTTGATCGCGGCGTCGGCGGCACGCGTGGTGCGTAGCGTGTTCAGCATGACGAAATCGTGAATGGTGCCCTGATAGCGAACGGCGGTCACCGCGACGCCGGCCGCGCGCAGCTTCGCGGCGTACGCTTCGCCCTCGTCGCGCAGCACGTCGGCCTCGGCGGTGATGACCAGTGCGGGTGGCAGCCCGGCCAGCTGCTCGACGGTGGCGCGCAACGGTGACGCGGTGATCTCGTTGCGCTGTGTTTCGTCGGTGGTGTATTGGTCCCAGAACCACTGCATGGCATCCCGGCGCAAGAAGTGGCCCTCCGCGAACTGGCGGTACGACGAGGTGTCGAAGCTGGCGTCGGTGACCGGGTAGAACAGCACCTGGGCCGCGAAATGCGGCCCGCGGCGCTCCTTGGCCATCAGCGTCAGCGCGGCGGCCATGTTGCCGCCGACCGAGTCGCCGGCGACGGCGAGGCGGGACGGGTCGAGGCCGTTGGCGGCACCGTGCGCGGCGACCCACCGGGCAGCGGCGTAGTTCTGCTCGATCGCTACGGGATACCGTGCCTCGGGAGAGCGGCTGTACTCGGGGAAGGCGACCGCGGCGTGCGCGCCGACCGCCAACTCGCGCACGAGCCGCTCGTGCGTGTGGAAGTCGCCGAACACCCACCCGGCGCCGTGCACGTAGAGGATGACGGGAAGGGTGCCGGTCGCGCCTTCCGGTCGCACGATCGTGAGCCGGAACGCCGTACTCCCATCGGACAGGCTGATGTCCTCGGCCGTGGTGTGGGGCATGTCGACCTCGCCGCTCTGCACCTCGTCGACCACCGCCCGGCCCTGCTGCGGGCCTAGTTCGAACAGGTACGGGGGGTTGGCCGTCGCGTCCGCGAACGCCTGCGCCGCCGGTTCGAGAATGACAGTGCTTCCGGTCGTCTCCATCGCAACCTTCCTCGGGTCGGGGTGCCGACGGCCCTCCCGGTCCGCGGCGCCGCACAGCGGGCCGGGCCCGCCGTGGCTGAGCATCGCCGGTGAAACCATGCGACCGCGGCTCATCGCGTGTCATCGTCAGACCGGGTCCCGCCGTCGCTCAGGGAGGCTGATTCATAGACTCTGAGCTGCAAGTATTCGGTAATCTGACCGTTTTGATCAGTAGTGGCGCACGCGGTGACAGCCGTATCGGCGGGCGGGGCAGCTGTTGCCGGATTCCTTGCCGTGGTTCCCTCGGATCGTGTCAAGCCCGTGGCAACCGTGAGCCACGGCAGGACCATTCGATAGGCGAGGTCGGGGATTCCGTCGACCGGGTTGACCGCGACGGCGTAGACCCGCACCGACTGGATTGTCTCGACGCTGTTCGTTCCGCACTCAGTCGGCGGTCGCCGGGCTGGGGAGGCACGTCAGTGCCGATCTCCGGAACTCCTCCACCAGGCTGTTGTCCTCGTCCGGGCGGGTCAGCATCACGGCTTGGCAGGGCGGGATGCCGATGATCGGGATGGTGACCAGGTCGGAGCGGCCGAGTCCATTTCGATCGCCACGGGGATGGATGACGACGGCCCGGCCGCTGGCGACCAGCTCGAATTTGTCCTGGACCGTGTGGACGGCCGTGCCGGCGAGGAGCCGGCCGCCTTCCGGGCGCTCCGGCCACCAGAAGGCCAGCCATTCCGCGGAGGCGCCGGGAATAACCAGGTCCACCATCGGTTCGTCGGCGAAGTCGGCCATGGTGACCGAGGCCCGCCCCGCCAGAGGATGGGATGCGGCGACCACGAGTACGCGCGGATCGTCATAGAGGAACGTGACGTGGCAACCCTCGATCGGAAAGGCGAGCGGCTGCCACGCGACCACCACGTCCACCCGGTGTTCCGCCAGGGAACGGGCATCCTCCCAGGTCAGATAGCGGGTGTGGATGTTCGCATCGGGATGACGCTCCCGCAGGTCGTGGACGGCCGGTGTGATGAAGAAGCCGGGCGCGTAGCCGATGGTGATCGATCCCGGCCTCGGTGCGGCCCGGACGTTGGTGACGGCGTGCCGGGCGGACTCGAGCAGATGATTCGCCTCCGTGAGGAAGACCTGGCCGGCCGCGGTGAGCTGGCTGCCATGGGGGTTGCGGTCGAACAGCCGGGCACCGAGCTGTTCCTCGAGACGCTGAATCTGCCGGCTCAGCGAGGGTTGCGCGACGCGCAACTCGGCGGCGGCTCGGCCGATGTGCTGATGCTTGGCGACGACCGTGAAGTACCGCACCAGGCGCAAGTCCAGGTCCACCATGCCTCAAGATTCTAACTGGCCTCACAACATGCCTATCGTGCATAAACCGTATGCAGAAAGGGTCTTGGATGGGTGTCCCCGGAGGCTCCTACCGTCGTGACGGCTACCGCCTGCGGCGGGCGCACCCGAACGCCGCGGAACCGCGCCTGTCCCGGGCCTGGTCTCGTTCGACTGGTGTCGATACGAGGCGGTATCACCACGACGATCCAGGAGGCGTGACTGCGGATGCCCGGCTTGACGAATCGCGGTACGAACGCGCGGCCGTCCTCGGCGATCATCGCTTCCGGCCTCATCCCGAAACTGACTCTGTTGGTCGCCATGACCGAGCGCGGCCACCTGAGCGCGGCGGCGGACGTGGCGGGCGTACCGCAGCCCACGGCGACCCGCTGGATCGCGGCGCTGAGCCGGATGGTCGGCGTTCCGCTGACCCGCCGGGCCGGCCAACGCGTCGAACTGACCGCCGCCGGCCGCGCGCTCGCGGAGAGCGCCCGCACGGCCCACGCGGTGATCGGCGCCGGGGTCGCTCGAGCGTACGAGGCCGCCGATCCCGGTCAGGGGCAGGTGCGATTCGGATTTCTACGTACGCTCGGGGTGCGTCGTGCACCGGAGCTGCTGCGGGGTTACCGGCTGGCTCATCCGCGGGTGCGGCTGACCCTGGTGCAGGCGGCTCATGAACAACTGGTGGCCGCTCTGCACGAAGGCGCCGTCGATGTCGCGCTCAGCGCGGTGCGCCCTACCGACGCCGATGTCGTGGCCGTGGAGATGTTCAAGGAGCCGTACGTGTTGGTGATGCCGGCGCAGCATCGGCTGGCCCGGCACGAATTCGTGCGACTGCCCGAATGTCGTGACGAGAACTTCGTGGGGTTGTCGCAAGGCATCGCCATACGGCGCAGCGTCGACGAGATTTTCAACGCCGCACGGGTACGGCCGAGGTATGTGTTCGAGACCGAAGAGGTGGAGACGGTCCGGGGCTTGGTGACCGCGGGTGTGGGGGTGGCGGTGTTGCCGGCACGGCACGGCGGCCCGCTGTCCGGATCTGTGGAGATACCGATCGCGCCGCGTACGTACCGGCAGATCGGGTTGCTGGCGTCGGGGCGGCGGACACTGGAACCGGTCGCGGAACGATTCCGTCAGTGGGCGCTGCAGCAGGCCGCCGACGGCCACAGCACGGCGCCGGTCGTACTGAACGGGTTTCGACGGCCCCTGTAGTACCGGGGCTCGGTCGGGCGACGCGGAGTGGTGCGCCGCGGCGGTCACCGGGGACCGCAGGTTTCAGCAGCTCACCACCCAGTCGCGGATGACGTGCGCTCGGCGATTCCCCGGGACTCCTGTCGCACCCGGCTTCCTGATCGCGGACGCCGCCGGCAGCGGGCGAGACGGGGGCCGCGAGGTCGAGGAACGGTCCTGGCCGACAGCCGCGTGGTCCGTCCAACGCTGCCGGGAGCCGGTGGAGGCCCCGGTGGCCTGGCGGTATCGGAGCCTCCGACGTGCTGGTCAGCCGAGCTCGTACGGTCCGGGTCGCTGAGCCTCGGCCCACTGCCGCTCGCCGATCCGCTCGCGGAGGTGGTTCAGGCTCGCCTCGGCGAGTCGGCGTGCCCGGGAGAACGTGTCGCCGAGCATGCGGCCCTGGTGCTTGAGGACGCGGCCGTCGACCATGACGGTGTCGACCTCGCCGCGTTGCGCGTGGAAGACCAGCTGCGACACCGGGTTGATCAGCGGCACCATCGACGGGGTGTCGGCGCGGACGAGCACCAGGTCGGCCAGCTTGCCGGGGGTGATCGAGCCGAGCCGCGCGCCCAGGCCGAGCGAGTCCGCGCCGCCCTGCGTGGCGAACCGCAGCACGTCGGCGGTACGCAGGTTGTTGTTGAGCACGGTCTTGTCCTGCGCGTGCGCCCGGTAGTGGTCGATGCCACGATCGGCGTTGAGCGTCGCGCGCATGGCTGCGAACATGTCGGCGCTCCACCACACCTGCGTGTCGCTGGACAGCGAGATCGGAATCCGGTGCGCGTGGATGCGGCCGGTCGGTGGATAGCCCTGCCCGGCGTTGAGCTCGCTCTCCGCGGCGATCGACACGGTGCCGCCGGACCCGGCGATCAGCTCGTAGGTGCTCTCCGACATGGTGCCGCAGTGCACGTACGTGTTGGTCGGCAGCAGGAACCCGTTGTCGCGCAGGTTCAGGATCTGCTCGTCGGCCATCCAGCCGCGCACCCCGGAGTGCATGGTCACCGGGAGGTGGTGCGCGCGGGCGAACTCCCAGGCCGGACGTTCCGGGAAGGCACGCTCGGTGCCGGTGCCGTCCCAGGCCAGTTGCAGCGTCACCAACTGGTCGGTCGAGGCGAACCGCTCCCGCTGCAACCGGGCCACGTCACCCTTGGTCACCCACTCCTGCGGGGGCGCGAACGAATATCCGTACGCCAGCCGGGCGCGGGCCCCGGAGTCGAACAGGCCCTCGGCCTCGGCGATCGCGTACTCGTAGCCGCGCAGGTCCTGGGACCAGTCGACGGTCGTCGTGACGCCGGCGTCGATCGACTCCACCATGGACAGCAGCGCTGCGGCGTACAGATCCTCGGGCCGCCAGAAGGCCGCCCAGCGCTCGTAGATCCAGCCGAAGTAGTTGCCGATCGTCCACTCCGCGCCGAGTCCGCGGATCACGGTCTGCCACATGTGCCGATGGGTGTCGATCATGCCGGGCATGACGATCGCGCCACGCCCGTCGATCACCGCGGCGTCACCGGGCACCGACAGGTTGCGGCCCACCGCGCGGATCGTCCGGCCGATCACCAGCACGTCGCTGTCGTAGCGGACGCCGAGCCTCGGGTCGCCGGTCAGCACGGTCACGTTCCGGAACACCACCGGGCGGCCCTTCGCGAACGAGGGCGCGGGTCGCGGGGCCGCTTCCGCCCGGGCCGGAGCGGTGGCCGTGACGATCCCGCCGGCGGCCGCGGCGGCACCCGCCGCCGCGCCGAGCAGGGACCGGCGCCGCAGATGCGGGCCACCCGCGTCGGCCTTCTCCCAATCCTTGTCCATCTCCGCCTCCATACGCATCTCGTCGCGAGCCTGAGCGCTGCCTGTGACGTGCCGGGACGTTAAGGACCCCGATCGGGTGGTGCCTAGCGTCCGCGCGCCGAGCAGCCCGGCTCGCACCCCGGACCGTGCGGAGATGCCTGGGAAGATGCGGGAGTGACCGGCCGGAATTCACGGTTGAATACACCCCCTGTGGGCGACCATCGAGAGCAGCCATGTCGTCGTTCCGGGAGAGGACCGTGGTCGTCACGGGGGCGGCCGGCGGCTTCGGGTCCGCGACGGCCCGGGCGTTCGCCGCCCCCGGCGCGCACATCGTGGTCTCCGACCTCCACGGGAATCCGGGTCCGCGCTCTGGCACCGGTCTGCCGTCGGCGGTCGCGGTCACCACGGACGTCACCGATCTCGTGGCGGCCGCGATTCTCTTCCTCGCCTCGGACCAGGCCGCCTTCCTGACCGGTGTCGTGCCCGACGTGGACGGCGGCCGCAGCATTCAGTGAAAGGCGTCCTGCCACTTCCGCATAGCCGCAGCTCAAGGCGGGCCGTGGGCGGGACCGGTCGCGAGCGCCCGGCGGTGATGCGACCGGCCTTCCGGGTGGTGGAACTAGCCTGCGGTCATGCCCCCGCGGTCGGCGAATATCGCTTCCGAGCCGAGCGCGGTGGCCGAAGCGATCGGCGTGCCGCAGCCCACGGCCACCCGCTGGATCGCGGTGCTCAGCGGGACCGTGGGTGTGCCGCTGACCCGCCGGTCCGGAACCCGGGGCGACTGACCGCGGCCGGCCGCATGCTCGCCGAGCGCGGGCGAGGCGCTGGCGGCCGCGGTCGCCCGGGCACAGGCCGCGCAAGAAAGCTCTCACGATGAGGAGTGCACCGCGATGAAGAACGTCGACGTTCCGGGCGTGCCACGGGGACTGCTGGTCGGCGGCGCCGAGCGGGATGCCGACGGCGGCGCCACGTTCGAGGTGGTCGATCCGGCGACCGGGGGCGTCCTGTGCGAGGTTGCCGACGCGGCACCGCGGGACGGGCTCGCGGCGCTGGACAGCGCGGCCGCGGCGGGACCCGGCTGGGCCTGCGTGCCGCCGCGCCGCCGGGCGGAGATCCTGCGCCGGGTCCACGACCTGCTGCTCGAACGCAGCGAGGAGTTCGCGTTGCTGATCACGCTGGAGATGGGCAAGTCACTCGACGAATCGCGTGCGGAGGTCGCGTACGGCGCGCAGTTCTTCCGGTGGTTCGCCGAGGAAGCGGTACGCATCGACGGCCACTGGAAGGTGAGCGAGGACGGCTCGGCGCGGGTGCTGGTGATGCGCCGGCCGGTCGGCCCCGCCCTGCTGATCACGCCCTGGAACCTTCCGCTGGCCCTGCCGGCCCGCAAGATCGCGCCGGCGCTGGCGGCCGGCTGCACCGTGGTCGTCAAGCCGGCCGAGCAGACCCCGCTCACCACGCTCAAGCTCGCCGCGCTGCTGGCCGACGCGGGCACGCCGGCCGGGGTGGTCAACGTCATCCCGACGAGCCGGCCCGCCGCGGTGACCGGCCCGATGATCCGCGACGACCGGTTGCGCAAACTGTCGTTCACCGGCTCCACCGAGGTCGGGCGGACCCTGCTGGCCGCGGCCTCGAACCAGGTGCTGCGCACCTCCCTGGAACTCGGCGGCAACGCGCCGTTCCTGGTGTGCCACGACGCCGACATCGATGCCGCCGTGTGCGGCGCGATCGTCGCCAAGACCCGCAACATCGGCCAGGCCTGCGTGGCCGCCAACCGCTTCTACGTGCACGCCGAGGTGGCGGACGAATTCGTCACGAAGTTCACCGAGCGAATGGAGGGGCTACGGGTCGGGCCGGGCACCGCGCCGGGTACCGACCTGGGACCGCTGATCGACGATCAGCAGCGGGCCCGGCTCGTCGCGCTGGTCGACGACGCTGTGCTGCACGGTGCCGAGGTCCTGACCGGCGGAACCGTGCCGGCCGGTCCCGGCTTCTTCTACCCGCCGACCGTCCTCACCGGAGTGTCGCCGGACTGCGCGATCACCCGGGAGGAGATCTTCGGACCGGTCGCCGCCATCCAGACGTTCACCGACGAGGCCGAGGCCGTCCGGGAGGCCAACCATACCGAGTACGGGCTGGTCAGCTATCTCTACACCCGCGACCTGACCCGCGCCGTCCGGCTCAGCGAGCAACTGGAGTCGGGCATGGTCGGCCTCAACCGCGGCCTGATCTCCGACGCGAGCGCCCCGTTCGGCGGCATCAAGCAGTCCGGGCTCGGCCGTGAGGGCGGCAACAGCGGGATCAGCGAATACCTGGAAGAAAAGTACGTAGCCATCGACATGCCGGCCTGACCGAACCGGACGGCCGTCGGCCTCCGTTCCCGGCCCCTGGAGCGCCGATGCCGAAAGCGCCGACGCCGCCGCGGATCGCCCTGGCAGCGGCCGTGGAAACCACCATCGACTGGCACGGCTACCTCGTCTTCGGCGCAACCACCGTACCGGTCTTCAACCCGCTGTTTCCCGCCGTCGGCTCCGGCGCCGCGGTCCCCTGAACCGATGCGTTGCGGTATGCGCGGGTCGTGCCGCCGCATAAGCCCAGGAGACGGCGGCGCAGAGTGCGGGTTCCGGCTCGCCGTCGAGCCGATCCCGGTGTACCGGATCCGGTGACGGGCGCACCATGGCGGCATGAGACCAACGGTTGCGGTCCTGGGTACCGGGATCATGGGTACGGGGATGGCGCGGAGCCTGCTGCGCGCGGCACTTCCGGTCGTGGTGTGGAACCGGAATCCCGCACGGAGCCGGCCCCTGGCCGAGGCCGGCGCGGTGGTAGCCGGATCGGTCGCGGCGGCCGTCGCGGACGCGGACGTCGTGATCACGAGCCTGCTCGACGTCGACGCCGTCGTGCAGACGGTCCGGCCGGCGCTCGGGCAGTTCTCCGACTCGGCGGTGTGGGTGCAGACGAGCACGGTGGGCACGGCGGGTACCGAGCGGCTCGCGGACCTTGCCCGGGAGGCCGGAGTCGCGTTCGTCGATGCCCCGGTCCTGGGCACGAAGGCGCCGGCCGAGAACGGCAGCCTGGTGGTCCTGGCGTCCGGAGACCCGGCCCTGCGCGCGAGCACTGCCGAGACCTTCGAGGCGATCGGGGCGAAGACGCTGTGGGTCAGCGCCGTTCCCGGCGACGCAAGCCGGCTCAAGCTGGTCCTCAACGCCTGGGTCGGCACTCTGATCGGCGGGATAGCGCAGTCCGTCGCGATGGCCGAAGGACTGGGGCTCGATCCACGGCTGTTCCTCGACGCGATCGCGGGTCAGGCCGTGGATTCCCGGTACGCGCAGGCCAAGGGCCGCATGATGATCGACCGCGACTTCACGTCGGCGTTCCGGCTGGGTGGGCTGCTCAAGGACACCGGGCTCATCGTGGACGCGCTGCGCGAGGCGGGGACGGACCCGGCGCTGGCCGCGGCGGTGCGGGACCGGCTCGATGCCGCGGCGGCGCGGGGGCATGCGGACGACGACATAGCCGCGGTCATCGCGTCCTATCGTGACTGACCCGGCCGGGCCGGCACCGGGCTCCGGGCCGTGACGAGAAGCGGCGCAACGGCGTACCGGGAATGGCGCCACCACTACTGATCACGGTGTGCCCGATATCGAATATTCCCAGCTCAGGAAGCGTACCGCGAGCCGTCGTGCGGCTCCGGCGTCGGGTGCGGTGATGACAGCCCGGCCGGTCACGTCGCACAGTTCTCCCAGCCACCGTCAACCGGGGAAGCGAACCGCGAAAGGGAGGACAGGGGCCATGGCCGGTCACATGCAAGCCGCCGTCATCACCAAGCCCGACGCCGCTTGGGAATTGCAGAGCCGTCCCATTCCGCAGCCCGCCGCGGGCCAGGTGCTGGTGCGGGTGCGCGCCTGCGGCATCTGCGGAACCGACCTCTGGATGGCGCGGAACAAGCTGTCGTACCGCCCGTTCCCGCTGGTTCTCGGCCACGAGGGGGTCGGCGAGGTGGTCGCTGTCGGCGCCGGCGTGACCACCCGCGAGGTGGGCGACCGGGTGGGCATGCCGATGGTGCAGAAGGGCTGCGGCCGCTGCGACTTCTGCCGCGAGGAGCACCCCAAGAGCTTCGTGACCGCCGCCAACTGCGCGAATCCGATCCTCACCGGCGTCACCGTGGACGGCGCACACGCCGACTACATGGTGGTGGACGCCGCCGGCACGGTCGGGCTGCCGGACGGCATCTCGTACGAGGACGCCGCGCCCACCCTGTGCGCCGGATTCACGGTGTGGGCGGCCCTGCGTCGCGCCAGCCTGAAGCCGAACGCGCGGGTCACCGTCGTAGGCATCGGCGGACTGGGCCACCTGGCCATCCAGTACGCGAAGGCGGCCGGCTACCACGTCACCGCGATCACCCACTCGCCGGACAAGCAGCAGATCGCCGTCGATCTCGGCGCCGACCAGGTCGTCCCGGACGGCGCCGCGCTGCGCGAGGCCGGGGGAGCCGACCTGATCATGCACACGGCCAGTCACCACGGCGTGGTGAACGACGCGCTGGCCGGGCTCAAGCCCTGGGGCAAGGTCGTCATGATGGGCATCGCGTTCGACGACATGTTCGTGCCGGCCCTCTCGCTGGTCTCGAACAGCCACCAGATCATCGGATCGGCGCACAACGGATACGAGTACCTGGAGGAGGCTCTCGGGTATGTGGCCCGGGGCGAGGTGAAGCCGCGGATCGAGGTTTTCGCCAAGGAGAGCGTGGCGGAGGCCTACGACCGGGTCGTGGCCGGCGACGTGCGCTTCAAGGCGGTCGTCACCTACTGAGCCGGCCGCCCGGGAGTGGGGCGTCGAGGCTTATCCGGCAGCATCTATCCGACCCAGCCTCCACTCGTCCTGCCCAGATAGTGCACCACCGCATCCGAGCGGTAGCGGAGTCCTTCCGGAAGGATGAACGATCCCGCCATGACTGACTCACACGTCGAATTCTTCGCGCAGCTGGACTGGTTCAGCCGCGCGGACGGCCAGCGTCTCGCCGCCGAGCTGGCCTGGTCACGCCGGGAGTGCCCGGTGGTCCACTCAGGCTACGACGGCGGCCAGTACGTGGTAACCCGCTACGACGACCTGCGCACGATCGGCGAGCATCCGGACGTCTTCAGCTCCTCGACTCCGGGAGTGCAGCATGTCCCGGTCGCGCTGCCACCTCTGGATCTCGACCCGCCACTGCATCGCGACTTCCGGCAGTTCCTCAACCCGTACTTCTCGCGGTCATTCCTCCAGCGGTACGTGCCGGAGATGCAACGACTGGCCGACTCGCTGATCGATGACGTGGTCGACAGCGGCCGCATCGAGTTCGTCAGCCAGTTCGCGATCCCGTTCACCGCCGGATCTCTCGCCCGCGTCGTGATCGACGACGACAACGAGACCAGGATGAAGCGCGCGATTGAAGCGGTGACCGGGGTAGCCACCGGAGATCAAAGCGCATTCGAGCGAGTGGCAGGCGTGGCCGCGGAAATCATATCGGAGCGGTACGCCGGCCCGCCCGGACGCGACGACGTGCTGCAATCGCTGGTCTCCGCCCGGGTCGACGGCGGCCGTCCCCTGTCGCTGGTCGAGCAGCTCGGCGTCGTCACTGTCCTGCTGCTCGGCGGCCTGGACACGACCCGCGGCGTGATTGCCCACATCGGTCGGTATCTCGCCGAACTTCCCGGCTTCGAGCAGCGGCTGCGCCGGCCCGACTGGGTCCGCCACGACCTGGACGAGCTGCTGCGCTACACCTCGACGGTGTCGGTCATGGGCCGCACCGTCACCAAGGACAACGACCTCCTGGGCTGCCCCCTCAAGAAGGGCGACCGGCTGGCGGTGCACTGGCAATCGGGCAACCGCGACGAGGCGAAGTTCGAGCATGCGGACGAACTCTGGTTCGATCGGCGGAGGAACCCGCACATTGCCTTCGGCGTGGGAATCCACCGGTGCCTCGGCCAGCAATTCGCCCGATTGCAGATCGAGATTGCCGTCGACCGCCTGCTGCGCCGCCTCACTCGTTTCTCCGTAGTACCCGGCACCGCTATCAAGGAAACGGTCGGAGTCGTGGCCGGGGCCCCCGAGGAGATGTTCCTGTCGTTCGACATAAACTCGGGCTGACACAAAGCGGACGGCGGAACCCTCGCTGATCCCCGGCCCGCCCCAGCCAGCTACCCGAATAGGTCCGACACGGACAAGCCGCTCAAGAGCACCTGTTCGATACACCATCCATTTTCGCCTTCGACGATTTCTGGAGCATTTGTGGGATATTCGACGGGTGCAATGGCTTGATCAGATTTCTTTAATCGGGTCCCATACGAGGATGTCGCTGCTGACCGGTGCGATGGTGGAGGTTGGAGTTAGTCCGGTGAGGTCGATGCTGTATGCACCGGGAGGCAGGCCTTCGATGGACGTAGTTGTGAGTGTGCTGTCGCGGGGCCGGACTATTCGCGAGGCGATGATTCTGCGGTTTTCGGCGGTCACGGTGATGCGGATGGGTTGGGGATCGTTGCCGGCGATTGCGACGCTGACGGGGAGCGCTTCGCCGGTGAGGATGAGGTCCGGTGTGTCGACACGCAGCGCGGTCGTGTGGGGTGCGCGCACGGTGATGGGGCTCGCGGTGAGGATGCCGTGGATCTCGTCGAGGACTGCTTTGTTGCGTTGGAGGTTGCCGTGCTGGTCGGGGACGCGGCGAAGTAGCGGGCTGTTCATCGGGATGTCGGGTCTGCTGGCGGCGACGATCGGGACGGTGGCGTCGCCGTAGAGGTCATCGTCGCCGTATGTGTTGCGCAGTTCGATGCCGGAACCGGTCAGGTTTGCGGTGGTCGCGGTTGGCTGGTGAATGCCGACGATGGCATGGGTGTCGGTAAGGCTGGCTGGGCGGCGGGACTCAGCCTCGGTGAGTAGGGCGTGGAAGCGGGCGCCGTTGGCGACGTTGCCGGTGGCGAGTTCCGGCAGGGAGATCTCGGTGGTCTTGGCTAGGCCGCTGGGCTGCTCGATGCAGGCGTACTCGGGTAGGAGCTGGTACATCGATGGCATGCTGCGGACGAGATCAGTCAGGTCGACGCTGAGTCGCCCGATGCCTTTGCGGGCGCCGTTGACCAGTTGTTCGAGAGCTTTGGCCGATCCGCGGTACGGGGTGCCGATGGTGATGAGTTTGTGGGTTGTCTCCGCGCCGCCGCAGTGCTCGATGTACCAGCGGGCGACCAGACCGCCCATCGAGTGGCAGACGAAGGACACTTTCGCGTCGGCGTAGGCGCCGCCTTGCTCGCGCCAGCGTTGCAGGGCTGGTTCGATGATGCGGGCGAGGCGTTGGCCGTTGTAGCGGTTGGACAGCCGCCAGTCGTAGGGGATCGGCAGGAGGTTGCCGGGTGGCGCCCCGGGGTCGTCGCGCGTTTCGCGGTAGCCGATGGAACGCAGTCGGGCGAGGAGCCGGTCGTATCCCTTGATAGGGGTCCAGATGCCGGGCAGCACATGGACGTCGGGCATGAGGCTGACGGGTTCTACGTCGTCGTCGGGGTGTTCGTCGCCGAGCCCGTCCGGCAGTTGCAGGACGCGAATGTTCCGGCCGAAGGTGCGGATCGCGCGTAGCGCGGAGCCGGCCGATGGCGCCCAGACCAGGCTGTCGCGGTGGCGCAGCGTGCTGCCGAGAATGCCGGGCAGCACGACGACGAGATCGGTGGGCGTGGTCATGCCGGAGCTCCTGGCGGCTGGTCCGGTGAGGTGAGAACGGCGATGAGGCCGAGAGCGGCGGGGTGAAGGCGGCCGATGCGCGCCAGTTGGTTGATCCAGGTGGTGGTCTGGTCGGGCGCGAGCCGGAGTGCCTGGGCGAGGGTTTGCGCCGCTTCGTCGGGATCGTCGGCTAAAGCGGCGGCCACGGCGCTGTAGAAGTGCGCGGTGGCTAACGCCTCGTCTGTTTCCGCGCTGGTGCGGGCCAGGAAGGACACGGCTTCCAGGGCGGTCCAGTCAGGGCTTTCAGCGATAGCGGCCATCAGATCGCTGAACTTCTCGGGATGTGTTAGGGCATCAAGGACAGGCTCCGCAGCCCCGATGTGGGCCAGTGCGAGGATCGCATCAGCACGCTCGGCAGCGCTGTTGTCCTGTTCGGCGAGCATGTCACGGATGGTGTCGGTGAGCAGGTCGTCGCGGTGTTCGGCGAGCATAGTGGCTTGGGTGGGCGGGTCGGCGGCGGCGAATTCGGCGGCGAGGACGGCCAGCAACAGCGGTTGGTAGGCCGCGGCGGTGCCGTGGGCGCGGGCGTTGCCGCGCAGCATGAGATACCGCTCAGCCTCCTGCTCGCTGAGGGCGAGGACGGCTTCGGCCACGGCACTGTCCGCACTTGGTGTCAGCAGCTCGGGGTGGGCTTCCAGGAAGTCGTATTCGTCGCGATAGGTGGGTGTGCCGATCCAGGCGCGGGTAACGTCGAGCAGGGCCGCATCGAGGGTCAGCCAGTCCGGTAGCGTACCGACCGCGTCGGTCCACGCGTGGTCGAAGCGGTCAGGGTCGGCATCCCGGTGCCTCCGCGCCTGATCGTGCAATGCGGCGAGCATCGGCCGGTCGCCCTCTGAGTAAGACACACCGGTGACCAACCACTCGATCGCCTCCAGCGTCCCCGGATCAGCCGCAGCCAAGCGAGCCAGCAGGAGGAACGCCACGTTCGAGGGCGCCGATTCGGCCAGGACGGCGTGCCAGAGCGCTTCTATATCGCCCCGCTGGCCGATCTCGCTGTAGCGGTTGCCGAGGTTGTTCAACGCCATGGCCAGGTTGGGCAGGAAGGCGGGGTTGGTGGCGGCCAAGTCCCGGTACAGGCGGACGGATTCCTCGGTGGGGTCGACCGCGTCGGCCCGCCGGCCGACCTCGCTGTAGCAGGTGCCGAGGTTGTTCAACGCGGCGGCGAGGTTGGGCAGGAAGGCGGGGTTGGTGGCGGCCAAGTCCCGGTACAGGCCTACGGATTCCTCGGTGAGGGCGACCGCGTCGGCCCGCCGGCCGACCTCGCTGTAGCGGTTGCCGAGGTTGTTCAACGCGGCGGCCAGGTTGGGCAGGAAGGCGCGGTTGGTCGCGGCCAAATCCCGGCGCAGGCGGACGGCTTCCTCGGTGAGGGCGACCGCGTCGGCCCGCCGGCCGACCTCGCTGTAGCGGACGCCGAGGTTGTTCAACGCGCCGGCCAGGTCGGGCAGGAAGGCGCGGTTGGTGGCGGCCAAGTCCCGGTACAGGCCTACGGATTCCTCGGTGGGGTCGACCGCGTCGGCCCGCCGGCCGACCTCGCTGTAGCAGGTGCCGAGGTTGTTCAACGCGCCGGCCAGGTCGGGCAGGAAGGCGGGGTTGGTGGCGGCCAAGTCCCGGTACAGGCGGACGGCTTCCTCGGTGGGGGCGACCGCGTCGGCCCGCCGGCCGACCTCGCTGTAGCAGGCGCCGAGGTTGTTCAACCCGCCGGCCAGGTCGGGCAGGAAGGCGGGGTTGGTGGCGGCCAAGTCCCGGCGCAGGCGGACGGCTTCCTCGGTGGGGTCGACCGCGTCGGCCCGCCGGCCGACCTCGCTGTAGCAGGTGCCGAGGTTGTTCAACGCGGCGGCGAGGTTGGGCAGGAAGGCGGGGTTGGTGGCGGCCAAGTCCCGGTACAGGCGGACGGCTTCCTCGGTGGGGGCGACCGCGTCGGCCCGCCGGCCGACCTCGCTGTAGCGGTTGCCGAGGTTGTTCAACGCCATGGCCAGGTCGGGCAGGAAGGCGGGGTTGGTGGCGGCCAAGTCCCGGTACAGGCGGACGGCTTCCTCGGTGGGGGCGACCGCGTCGGCCCGCCGGCCGACCTCGCTGTAGCGGTTGCCGAGGTTGTTCAACGCGCCGGCCAGGTCGGGCAGGAAGGCGGGGTTGGTGGCGGCCAAGTCCCGGTACAGGCGGACGGCTTCCTCGGTGGGGGCGACCGCGTCGGCCCGCCGGCCGACCTCGCTGTAGCAGGCGCCGAGGTTGTTCAACGCGGCGGCGAGGTTGGGCAGGAAGGCGGGGTTGGTGGCGGCCAAGTCCCGGTACAGGCGGACGGCTTCCTCGGTGGGGGCGACCGCGTCGGCCCGCCGGCCGACCTCGCTGTAGCAGGTGCCGAGGTTGTTCAACCCGCCGGCCAGGTCGGGCAGGAAGGCGGGGTTGGTCGCGGCCAAATCCCGGTACAGGCCGACGGCTTCCTCGGTGGGGTCGACCGCGTCGCCTCGCCGGCCGACCTCGCTGTAGCAGGCGCCGAGGTTGTTCAACGCGGCGGCCAGGTTGGGCAGGAAGGCAGGGTTGGTGGCGACCAAATCCCGGTACAGGCCGACGGCTTCCTCGGTAGGTCCTAGGCTTTGCTGCCGGTAACCCCATTCCCCGAAACGTGCAGCTGTGAGCAGCTTCGCGGACGCGACGTCAGGGACCAGCATGGGGTGACTGTCGGCGAGATGACGCAGCATGTCGACGCCGTCCGGGCCGGCGTCGGCGGCATGCCGCCACAAATACCGCCATAAATATGCTGGCCGTTCCACGTCAACCCCGTTATCGAGCCTCGCCCGATACAGAGAGGCAAGGGCGGCGGTGATCGCGGGGGCAGCCGGATCGAACAGCTCCTGGCCGTTTGCGCGGAAAGGTGCACGGATATGGTCGGCCAAGCTCTGGTGCGCCATCCGATACACCGCGCTGCCGCCCTCACCGTCCAGCACGATGTACCGGCCGAGCTGGTCCAGCAGCCAGCTGAGACCGTCGCGGTCAACGTGGCCGGCCGGCATGTTTACCGCGTTCGCGATGGCCAGCCACTCCTCCTCCGGCAGCCCCAAGCCGTAGCCACGAGTCAGCGCCGCCAGCAGAACCCGCGCCACCGCGACATGATCGCCTCCCGGCAGTTGAATGCCCGACGGCGCATTGATCACAGCCAGGTCGTTATCAAACGCCTGCTCCACAGACCCGGCAACCCGGTCCGCCCACCCCGGAGAGTCAGTGTCGACCGGCACAGCACTCAGCTGATCAGCAACCAGCCGGGCCAGCAGGAACGGCCGCCCGGACCCCCGATGCTCGGCGGTGATCCCGGCGCCGACCTGAGCGGCTACCACCGCCGCATCCATAGCCGGGTCCACACCCGCCAACCGGGCATCGACGTAGTCGATCACATCGCGGCGGGTTCCCTCCACCGCGTGCGGGGCATCTAGGTCGATACCCGCTCCGTCCGGGTTGAGTGTGGGCACCAGACCGGCGCCCCCATCGAGCCGGGGAAGATCACGGGTGGAAACCACTACCACAGCGAACCGGGACAGACGCAGCACCAGTTCCTCGGCCAGCGCGAACGCCTCACCGCGTGACTCGTCCAGCCCATCGACGACCACCACCGGAGAATCAGCCCCGGACTCGACGACCCGTTGAACCTGACCGATCAGCTCCGCGGCGTTACGGCGCGACTCTTGCGCCGCCAGCACACCGCACCTGACCAGCTGACCAGCAATCAACTCCGCGGCCTGGTCCACACTCAGCCCCCGGGCATGAATATGCGCCTGCACCGACCGCTCGCCCGGATCCTCGTGCACCCACGATCCGCCCTCGGCCAGCAGACGACCCCGCTCGTGCGGGTTTGACAAGCTGACCACCCGTCCCGTGATCGCGGACTTACCCGTGCCCGCCGAGCCGGTCACCACATACACACCCGGCCGACGAGCCCGAACCCATCCCACGACCTGATTCACCTGCTCCGTACGGCCGGTGAACCAGGACCGCTCCTCCTCCCGCGCCCCACCACGGGCCGCCCTCAGCAGGTGCTCCACCACCTGCTCCGGCGCCCCGGCATCAAACAGCGGGTTCGGCATCATCCACCACGCGCTGCCCCGGCCCAAAAACTGCGGCGACTGCCGATCGTCGCGCCACTCCTTGATTAACGCATCGCACAGGTCGTCGCCCCGGATCGACCGGTTATGCACCGACCATCGCAACCGCAGCACGGGATCCACCGGCCCCCGGGCCAGCAACGCCCGCAAGCGTTCACCCAGCAGACCATCCTGCGCTGTCTCGACTGCCATACAAGACGTCAGCACACCCACCCAAAGCCGATTGACTTCGAGCGGAAGGTACTGCAGCACTTCCGCGGCCACCATCGCCGCCGACAAACCCTCACCAGAAAAGCACGTATCCAAAATTAGCAGCAACTGACTTGCACCGGACGCCGCGCAATACCCCGCTACATCCGCAGCGCTGATTCCCTCAGCTAGACCGAAACCGCTGTCACAGGCCAGCAACCGCAACCCGGACGGCGAGCCGATCCCGTGCCCCGCCCACAAAAACACCAAAACCCCGCCGGACTGCCCGCCCGCGAGCCCACGAAGCCCGGCACGCGCGGCACCTTCGTCCGGATCTGACAAGATCGTCTCCACGAAATCCGCACCAAGCAACTCCGCGAACGCCGTGACATCCGGCACCGCGCGCGGCAAAGCCACATGCCGATCCTGATCATAGGCGCCGACACCAACACCAAAGAACCGCTCCACCACCCGGCACCCTCCTGCGTCATCCGCGACGAGCGCACCCGACGGTACACATCCCACCGATAATCGCATCGACAAATACCCGACAGCAGAAACGTCCTCAGCCAAACCAAACTGCCCGCTTCAATCGGGTAGTGGCGCCCTCAGTAGATATCCCGTAGCAAATATTCAGGAATGCTCGTTTTCTTGACACTCCCCGCCACAACGCCATCTGGTACCCGGCAGGAGATCTGTTCTGAATCAAGTCATGATCAGATATCCGGATCTGCCGTCGAGCGCGCGGCGGTAGCCGAAAGCAGTCACGCGGCGTGATTGGCGTCGGCATGGCTTGGAGCGCACGCAACGGGGTGTCGGGCGCGTCCCGTACCGCGTCGGGCCGGAAGTTCTCGGTCTGCCCGGCGAAGTCGATGGCACAGGTGCGGATGCGTGGGCCGGACGTCGGTGGGCCGGCGGCGATGGCGGTGAGTGTCGAGGAGTCCAGGCCGCCGGAGAGCAGTGTGCATAGTGGCACGTCGGCGATCAGTTGCTCGGTGACCGCTTCCTGCAGTAGTTGCCGTACGGTGCGTACGGTGGTGGGCAGGTCGTCGGGGTGCTCCTCGGTGTGCAGCGACCAGTAGCGCTGGTGGCGCACGCCGGTTCGGTCCGCGATTACCAGTTGTCCTGGCCGTACGTCGTACATGTCGCGGTAGGGGGTTCGGCCGGGGGAGGTGAAGTGTGTCAGCAGTTCACGCAGTCCGTCCGGGTCGACCTCGGCGGTGACGGCGGGGTGGGCCAGGATTCCTTTCGGTTCGGAGGCGAAGAGTAGCCCGTGTGGGGTGGGCCGGTAGTACAGCGGTTTGACGCCGATTCGGTCGCGGCCCAGGATCAGGCGTTGGTGCGCGTGGTCCCACAGGCCGAAGGCGAAGATTCCGCGCAGTCGTTCGACGAACTGGTCGCCCCACTGTAGATAGGCGCGCAGGAGCACTTCGGTGTCGCTGTCGGTGCGGAACGGGTGGCCGTGGCCGCGTAGTTCGGTGCGTAGTTCCCGGAAGTTGTAGACCTCGCCGCTGTAGGTGATTACGGCGGTCACGGTGCCGTCGCGCCGGACGGTCATCGGCTGGGTCCCGCCGGGGATGTCGATGACCGCGAGCCGCCGATGTCCGAGCGCGATGCTCTCGTCGAGCCAGACGATGATCCCGCACATGGTCCCCGCACATCCGGACAGGCAACGTAGAGTCCCACACCTTCAGATCCCGCGAGCAGTCGTCGAGGTTCTGGTCGACGGTGCCCGAGTTCTGGGTGGCGAGGAGTACCGCGGCGGCGGTCGCTCTGGTGAGATTGCCGGGTTGCTGCTGGAGAACCCGAGGACCGACGATGACCAACATCATCCCCATCAAGACCGGCACCATCCGGATCCGTACCAAACACCGTGCCGCCGACATGGGTAAACCGGTGTGGCGCCGCCGGCTCGAGCTGCTCACGGACCGGGACTGGACCGGGCCGCTGCCCATCTACACGTATCTGATCGAGCACGAGGAGGGGCTGATCCTGCTCGACTGCGGCGAGACCTCCCGGCCCGGGTTCTTCCCGTGGTGGCACCCGTTCTTCCGGTTCGGCGTCGACTTCAACGTCGAGCCGGGTGACGAGATCGGCCCGCAACTGCGGGCCCGCGGCATCGACCCGTCCAGGGATCTAAAAGCCCTCGTGCTGTCGCACCTGCACCATGACCACGCCGACGGGCTCGAACACTTCAAGGGCACCGAGATCGTCGTGTCGGAGGAGAACTACCAGGCGTCGAAAGGCCTGCATGGCGCGATCTTCGGCGCGATCCCGTCGCGGTGGCCGTCCTGGTTCGACCCGACCCGGCGGGCATTCGACGGCCCAGCCGTCGGCGGCTTCCCGGCAAGCATCCCGCTGACCGCCGACGGCACCGTCTTCGCCGTACCCACACCAGGGCACATGCCCGGGCACGTCTCGGTTGTCGTGCGCGACAAGGACGTGACCTACTTCCTCGCCGGTGACGCCACCTACGACCAGGACCTGCTCCAGCAGCGCATCATCGACGGCGCATCCGGCGATGTCGGTGCCTCACTGAAGACCACGGAGCGCATCCTGGCCTTCGCCAGCACCGAGCCGACCGTCCTGCTGCCCGCTCACGATCCCGCCGCCGAGCAGCGACTCGAGGAACGGCGGCTGCTCACACCCGTGCCCGCCGGGCAGGGTTGAGGCAACAAAGGTCTGCGCAGGGCAGACCTCGTCGTGGTGGCGTTTCTTGTGTGGAGACTCGATCACTCCCCACGACGGGGCTTTTCTATTGGCACGTCCTGAAGCCGAGCGTGTTACGTACCTGAGCTGAACCCGGGGAAGATCAGGAGGCGAAAAGACTGAAGCGTAGCCATGGCCGGGCCGGGCCGGGGCGCGAGCATCCGGCCCGGCGGATCAGCGGGCCGTCAGGACGGATGCTGGGCGCGGCGGCGCGACCGGTGGCAGCTGTTGTCCATCGGTGTGCTGGGCCGGTCTTCCGCTGAACGGCTGCGGCGCGTCGGCGCACACCGTGCCGGTCGCCGGTACCCGGCCGGTCAGCAGGTAGGCGTCGATCGCGGCGGTCGCGCAGTCGCGCAGTCGCTCAGCCCGTAGGCGGTGTGTCCCCAGTTGTTGGTGGACAGCAATCGCGCGTTCGGCATGGACCGGCTGGTCGGCACCGCACCGGCGTAGTTCCGATAGTTGCCGACCACCAGCAGCGGCGCGGCCGTGCGCCGGTTGAACGGGCCGGTGTACGGGTCCTCGTCCCGCACGGTTCAGGCGTCGCCGGCGCAGGTGCTGTCGTTCCAGCCCGGCGCGCTGCCGAAGTGCGGGACGTCGCTCATGAGGCGCGGCGAGCGCGGTGCCCGGAAGGCTGGGCCGCCGGGGTTGACGAACAGGCTGCCGATCCGGTTCGCCCGGTCCCGGGCCTTGACCCGGAGGACGGCGACCTCGGTGGTGGCGCCGCGCGGCCGGTCGTGGTCGAGCGGCAGCCGCACCGTGGCGCACTCGGCGATCTCGTGACAGGCCGACCAGGCCAGTACGGGCGTGGGCACCGCGTCGACCCGGCGGCTCTCGGCCCCGCTCGTCCGGGACCGCCGCGTGGGCGCCGCCGGCGGTAGCGACCAGCACCGCGGTCACACCTCCGACGACGAGTCGTCTCCAGGGCGCGGGCGGCTCGGCGGGGAGGCAACACCGTGTTGCCGGGACAGGGTCAAGCCACCGGCGGGTGTGAGCAAGCGGACCCGGTTCCGGCCCGGGTCACTGCCTAAGCTGTCGGCCATGGAAGGCATCGTGGACACGGTCGTGCTGATCGTGATCGCCGTGACCGGGGCCGCGCTGGCCCGCCGGCTCGGATTCGTCGCACCGCTGGTGTTGCTGGTGGCGGGCCTCGGCCTGTCGTTCGTGCCGGGCCTGCCGGTGGTGCACCTGGAGCCGGAGCTGGTGCTGGTCGGCATCCTGCCGCCGCTGCTCTACGTGGCCGCGTTGCAGACCTCGGTCCCGGCCTTCCGCCGGGCGCTGCGGCCGATCATGCTGCTCGCCGTCGGCCTGGTCATCTTCACGGCGCTGATCACCGGTGTGCTGCTGCATCTGCTGCTGCCGGAGGTACCGCTGGCCGCCTGTGTCGCGCTCGGTGCCGTGGTCGCGCCGCCGGACGCGGTGTCCGCGACCGCGATCGCCCGCCGGATCGGCCTGCCCCGCCGGATCATCACGTTGCTCGAGGGCGAGAGCCTGCTCAACGACGCGACCGCGCTGGTCCTGGTGCGCATCGCCGGTGCCGCGCTGACCGGGACCGCGGTCGGCTTCTGGGAGATCGGCCGGGACGTGGTGGTGATCGCCGGTGGCGGCCTGGCGCTCGGCTTCGTGGCCGCGATCCTGGCCGCCTGGCTGCACCGGCGGATCGAGGACCCGATGCTGGACGACGCGCTGTCGCTGCTCACGCCGTTCGTCGTGGTGGTGGTCGCGGAGACGCTGCACACCTCCAGCGTGGTCGCGGTCGTGGTGGCCGGCCTCTATCTGGGCCACCGCATCCCGGAACTGCTGTCGCCGACCTCCCGGCTGCAGATGGAGGCGGTCTGGCGTCTGGTCAACTTCCTGCTCGAAGGCGTGGTGTTCCTGCTGGTCGGCCTGCAACTGCGGGACCTGGTCGCCGACCTGGAGACCGGCCTGGTCACCACGGTGCAGGCGACCGCGCTGGTGCTCGGCGCGATCGTGGTGCTCCGGTTCATCTGGATGTACCCGGCGACGTACCTGGTGCGGCTGATCCCGCGGATCCGCGACCGGGAGGAACGCCCGCCGGCCGGCCAGCCGACCGTGGTCGCCTGGGCCGGCATGCGCGGCGTGGTCACGCTGGCCGCCGTGCTGACGCTCCCGGCGTCCGACGAGGTGCCCGGCGGCTACCCGCGGGATCTGTTCGTCTTCGTGGCCTTCGCGATCATCGTGCTGACCCTGCTGATCCAGGGCACCACGCTGCCGTGGCTGGCGAACCGCCTGGGCGTACGCGAGGACACCGGCACCGCGGACGCGCTGGCCGAGGCCGCCGTGCAGACCCGGGCCACCCGCGCCGCCCTGGACGCGCTGGAGCGGCAGGCCGGCGACGCGCCCGCCTCGGTGGTGGACCGGCTCCGCGCGATGGCCGAGCACCGCGACCACGGCGCGTGGGAGCGGCTGGGCCGGCAGGACCGCGAGACGCCGTCCGCGGCGTACCGCCGGCTCCGGCGCGACATGATCGCGGCGGAACGGGAGGTGTTCCGGACCGCCCGCGACGAGGGCCGGATCCCGGACGAGGTGCTCACCCGCGCCCAGCGCGACCTGGACCTGGAGGAGTCCCAGCTGCACCGGGCCGAGGACTGACCCGGATCAGGCCGGCCGGGTGTACCGCAACGCGCCACTCGGGCAGCGGGTCACGACCTCGGCCACCGCGTCCGCGTTGTCCGGGGCGATCCACATGCCGGAGCCGGCACGCTGGTGCTGCCGGGCGAGGGCCGGGAGCGGCAGGCAGTGCGGGGCTTCGACGGCCGGGCCGTCATCGGTGACGATCTCGATGTCCCGCGGCTCTGACAACGAGGGTGACGCAAGGTACGGACGCCTGTCGCCACCCGCTGATCGGCGCGCCCGCCGGGTTGACCTCGTCGTGGGTACATGGTTCTCACTGGAGCGGTGGACACCGAGCGAAAGCGTGGCGTGGGCCGGGTACTGGCCCTGACAGTGACGACCGGCCTGATCGGTGCGTCGGCGGTGGTGCCGCCCGCGACCGCCGGCCAGGGCTCCGGGCGGGCCGCCCCGCCGGCCTGGGGCGCGCGGCCGGCGATCCCGACGGCCGGATGTTCCGGCCCGCGACCCGGAACGCTCAGCCCGTCCGCCCCCGCCCACGTGCCGGGGGTGACCGCCCACCTCGAGCCGGGGGAGGGCCACCTGTCGATGATGGCCGGCGCCGTCGGCCGCATGCTCGACGAGCTCGGCACCGCCCGCTGACCGGCACCATGGAACCGGCCGGCTCGGGCGGAGTGCCTGCCCGACCCGGCCGTCGCGGTCATGCGTTCTGAATCCAGCCGGTCGTCTGCACCGGGGGCTTGGGCGGCTCGACCGCGGTCAGGCCGCCGTCGACGGGGATGACGGTCGCGTTGACGTACGAGCCGCCGGGACCGGCGAGGAACGCGATCACCTCGGCGACGTCCTGCGGCTGGCCGACGCGGCGCAGCGGGATGAGGTCGATGTACCGGTCCAGCCACATCGCCGGGGCGCTGGTGTAGGTCGGCCCGGGCGAGACCGCGTTGACCCGCACATTGGCCGGGCCGTACTCGGCGGCGAAGGCCCGGGTGATGGCGTTCACCGCCCCCTTGGTCGCGACGTAGATCGCGTTGTTGTCGTCGCCGAGAACGGCCGACCCGCTACTGACGTTGATCACGCTGCCGCCGCCACGCTCGGCCATCTTCGGCGCCAGGGCGGCCGTCAGCAGGAAGATCGCGCGGACGTTGCTGTCGAACAGCGTGTTGTACTGCTCGGTGGTGAAGCTGGCGCTGGGACCGAAGGCACCGGCCCCGGCACTGTTCACCAGGATGTCGACCTCGCCGGCCTCCTGGGCGAGCCGGCGCACGTCGTCCTCGCTGGTCAGGTCCGCGGCGACGAACCGGGCCGCGCCGCCGTCGGCCTTGATCTTCTCGACCACCTCGGCCCCGCGCTCCGGGTTGCGCCCGGAGATCACCACGTGCGCGCCCCGCGCGGCCAGGGTGATGGCCGTCGCCCGCCCGATGCCGCTGGTGCCGCCGGTAACCAGGGCCGTCTTGCCGGTCAACTCGCTCATGAACTTCCTCCGCTCTAGATGATGCTGCCGTAACCGCTTTGAGCAGGCCATAATTCCGGACCGATCGATCGGTGCAGAATTACGGTAGCACTTGTGGATCGATCGGTACGCAATTGGTAAGCTCGATCACGTGAACACCCGGAGGAACGCACCCGTCGGCCGGCCCCGGGCCTTCGACGCCGACGAGGCTCTCGACCGGGCGATGCGGGTGTTCTGGCAGAACGGCTACGAGGGCGCGAGCCTGCCCGACCTGCTCGGGGCGATGGGCATCAGCCGCACGAGCATGTACGCGGCGTTCGGGAACAAGGAGGACCTGTTCCGGAAGGCGCTGGCGCGCTACGCCGACGGCCCGGCGTCGTACGGTGCCGAGGCGGTGGCCGCGCCGACCGCCCGCGAGGTGGCAACGGTCTTCCTGCACGGCGCGGTCCGCAGCGCGACCATGCCGGGTTACCCGACCGGGTGCCTCAGTCTGCGGGCCTCCCTGATCGGCGGCGAGGACGGGCAGGTCATCCGGGACCTGCTGGCCGCGTGGCGCGACGAGACCAGCGCCATGCTGCGGAAGCGTTTCCAGCGGGCCGTCGACGAGGGCGACCTGCCCGCGGGGACCGACCCGGCGCTACTGACCCGGTACGTCATGACGATCGGCAACGGCGTCGCGGTCCAGGCCGCCGCCGGCGCCCCGCGTGACGAACTCCAGCTGATCGCCGACGCCGTCCTGCGGAGCTGGCCGCCCGTGCTCGCCCGGCCGCACGGGGAAAGCTGACCGGCGGACCGCACCGGGACGGCCGAGGGCTCAGTCATCGGTTCCGCCTTTCGGCGGTGGGGGCGCGCCGCCGGCGGCCAGGACGCCGGCCCGGCGCAGCACGTCGAGTTGCGCGGGGTTGTAGAGCGACGACACGGCGTCCAGAAAGGTCTGCTGGGTGACGTGCTCGCTCCCGGACAGATGCCCGGCCGGATCACGGAGCCACGGGTGGTCGAGCAGACTCCGGGAGACGATCGGTGCGAGTCGGTCGGCGAGGTCCTGCCGGGTCGCCTCGTCCGCATCCGGAGGCAGGGCGGCGATCTCCGCGCTGACCGGGTCGGTGCCCGCCTCGGCCAGGCGTCGCAGATCCTTCAGCGCGTCCTCGTCGAAGAACTGGGTGTAGGCGGGGAGGGGCGAGGCGCCGTCCCCGGAGCCGGCCGCGGGCTCGTCCGGCGCGCTGTCGCGCAGGAGGACGGCGATGCCGGAGCGGGCCTTGCTCAGCCGCTCGACCTCCGCCGACAGAACGGCGTCGACCTCCCGCAGCACCTCCGGCGCGACATCGCCGTCCGGTCCGGCCGCGCCGATCTGGGACAACGGCACCCCGAGTTCCGCGAGGCGGCGGATGCGCAGCAGGTCGGAGAGATGCCGGACACCGTACTGCTTGTAGCCGCTTGAGACAGTCCCACCCCAGCCACAGGATGTCGTCGGCCGGAGGCCGGTCCGCGACCGCCTCCACCCGGATCGAGCCGGCCGGGCCGGGAACGGTGCGCACGTGCCCGCCGAGCCCCAGATCGGCGAGCAGCGCCCCGGCGAGCGCATGACTCAGCGCCCGCCCGCCGGTGATGGCCCCGGTCTCGGGACTCGGCCGGGACAGCAGCAACGGCAGATCCTCGGGGAGGTTCGGTGGCCCGGTCTCGCCGGAATGCTCGGCCAACGCCGCTCCTTTCGGTGGAACTCGATGCGGGCAGGCCGCCAAGTCGAAGCCGTGTTCCGGGAACAGGGTCAAGTGGATCGGGGAGCGGATGGCGGGTGAGTGTCGTCTATGCCCCGCCGAGGACGCAGTCGACGGCCGTGTAGAGGGTTTCGGTCTCGGACCTGAGGATCGATTCGTCGGTGGGCAGGGCCCGTTCGATCGACAGTCCATCGAGGACGGCGGACAGGAACCGTACCCGGCTCGCCTGGTCCTCCTTGGGCAGGGCGCCCTCGTCGGCGAGAACCGTCAGCCAGTACTCGATGCGGCGCCGGCCCGCCTGATCCATGGCGCGATACGCGGCGCGTACGTCCTCGGTCGGGGCGGATGCGATGTAGGTCCGGTACGCCTTGGTCCACGTCTCGCGCGCCTGCTGCCCGGTGCCGGTCGGGGCGAGTGCCTGCCGGAGGCAGTTGACCAGCCGGTCCCGGGCCGGCAGTGACCGGTCGTGGATCTGTTCGTCGGGGAACAGGTGACCGTAGATCCGGGCGAGCACGGCGTCCTGGAGTGCGCGCTGGTTCGGGAAATGGAACCTGAGGGAGCCGGTGCTCACCCCGGCGCGTGCCGCGACCGCACGCACGCTCAGCTTCGCCGTCGCGTCCTCGGCGAGCATCGCCGCGGCCGCCGCGAGAACCCGTTCGCGCGAGCCGGTGCTGCCGTCCTTCTGTGCCACGGACCACTCCTATTACAGCGTACTAGTACGCCGTGCTAGCTTCGCACGGGCGCAGCTCGTCAGTGACGCGGCGGCGTTCTCGCCTATCGCGGCCGAGCCGGGAACCCAACCACACCCACAGAGGAAATCATGACCACGATGATCGAGCCGAACTGGCTGCTCACCCCGGGTGAACCTCGCAACGGGCCGGCAGTCCCGGCCGGCGTGGAGTACCACCGGGTGCTCGCCGGCGAGAAACGCCGGATCGGCCGGGGCATCCTCGCGATCGTTCTCCTGCTGGCCGGACTCGTCGTCTTCCCGACCGCCATCGGCGGGGCGGCTGCGCTCATCGACCAGCGGATGGGCCGGACCCCGCCGATTCTGGGCGGCACCGACTACACGCCCCTGTCCCACGCCAGCGCGATGATCGCCCTCGGCCTGCTCGTACCGTGGAGCATGCTCATCCAGCGGTGGCTCTACCGCGTGCCCGGTGCATCCCTGCACTCGGTGACGTCCCGGTTCCGCTTCGACCTGCTCGGCCGATCGCTCCTCGTCTTCGGTCCCGCGTGGCTGGTCGTCAACATCCTCGGCGCGCTCGCACCGGTCGAGGAGTCACCCTGGTCGCAGTACGACCTCATCGCCATCTTCCTCGCCACGATGCTCCTCACCCCGCTGCAGTCGGCGGGCGAGGAGTACGGCGTACGTGGGCTGATCTTCCGGGTCATCGGCAGCTGGACCCGCAACCCGCGGGCCGGGCTGGTCGCCGGGGTGGTGGGCTCGAGCGTGCTGTTCACCGCCGTTCACGGCGCGACGGACCCGTACCTCATCATCTGGTATTTCGTGCTCTGGACCGCGCTGGCCGTCATCACCTGGCGCACCGGCGGGCTGGAGATCGCGGTCATGCTCCACGCCGTCCTCAACACGTTCACCTTCGTCCTGGCCACCAGCCTGCGGGTGGACCTCGGTGCGGCGACGCAGGACCGCTCGGCCGGTGTCGGCTCCCCGTACCAGTTGGTCCCCGCCCTCGCGGTCATCGTCATCACCGCGATCGTCTGGTGGTGCACCCGGAGAACCGGCCCGGCCACGACGTGCCGGGGAGCGGGTTACGACTCGTAAAAGCTCCTCACGCGATCTCGCGTTAGTCATTTGATCAAGCGTCGCCAGCGGCTCAGGGCGCAGCCGAGGCTGACGAAGGCCCCATGGAGGTCGAGGTGGCGTTCCCAGCGGATGGCCAAGGCGGCGGGACTGGTGGAGCAGGGCGATGCCCTACTCCACGACGTAGCGCAGCAGGCCAAGCCTTTGACGCGCTTGCGTCCACGCCGCGGAATGATCGGCTCGGTGCCGCGACGGCGGCACTGTGCCCTGAATCCCTTGCTGTCATAGCCCTTGTCGGCCAGCAGGGCTGGGAACCTGGACCGTGGCCGGCCCACCCGGCCGGGGACCGGCGGCCCGGAATCGAGGTGATGCTTGGAACCGGGCTTGCCGCGGTTGACCGGCGACGAACCTGTGCCGGCCCCCTTTTTTCGCGTCGAGGTGCCCGCCATCCCCGGGGCCGTGATGGACTTGCGGCCAGTTGACCGGCGAAGCGTCGCATATGAGTCTGCACCGGTACCGGACTTGGTGACGCACCCTCGATGTGCAAGTAACGCGGCGTTGCTGTGCGGGCCTGACCAGGTTCGTCCCTGGAGGGGCGGTGAAGGCGATCCACGGGCCGGCGCCGCATGACCTCGAGTTGATGACGAAGACCGCGGCGGAGGTCGAAGCGGCGGTACCACGCGGTCGCCGCGGCGGCCGGTCCGGTTGACGGGTCGCCCCGGTCCGCACGCAATGCGTGGCTCGCCTGGCCGGTGAACGGGCCGCGAGCGCGGGGCGGCGGCCCTATCCTGAAGGTGATGATCTCGGCACTCTCCGCCGCGCTGTTCCGGTGGCGCCGGTGGATCCTGCTGGCGAGCGTGGCGCTGTCGGTCCCGCTCGGCGCGGCCACCCTGCGGCGGCCCGCGATGGGGGCCGTCCTGCTGGCGCTGATGATCCCGCCGCTCCTGGCCGCCCTCATCATCGCGAATGTGCTCAATCGGCGACAGAACCGGACGCTGGACATCGTGACCGGCCCGCCGTCCTTCGGCACGCCGGTGCTCGGCTCCGGTCCGCTGTTCACCGCAGCCGGCGTGTTCCTCCTGGTGGCGTTCGCGGCCTGGCTCGGCCCGGCGATCGGTCAGGGCGAGGACCGCTGGACGCTGATCGCCGGGCTGAGTCTGCTGACCGCCGTCTGGCTGGGCGGCCTCCGGGGCGCGTGGAGCGGGTGCGGGGTGCGGCTGACCGCGCACGGCATCGACTACCGAGGGCCGGCGAGCACGCTCACCGTGCCGTGGGAGGCCCTCGACGCCGTCCACCCGGTGGAGTCGGTCGAGCGATTCGCCATCAGGCTGCGGTACGCCCGCCCCGACCTGATCCGCGCCACCGGCGTCGCGTTCGACCGGCGGACGATCCGGTTCGAGGGAGCGGACGCGCACTTCCTCGCCGCGGCGATCGACTGCTACGCCAGGAGAGCCATCGGACCACCGCCAGTCAGTAGCGAAATCGTCCACCGCATCCGACAGAACCGTCGAGGAAGCCGTCGCCGAACATCGTCGAGCGTGTTGCCCGCCCGCGCTGGACCGTCCACCTCAGGGCGGACGGGTCAGGGCGGGCGGTTATCGGCTCAGAGGGGCGGGTCGTAGGCGAAGCAGCTAATGCCGGGTGCCGGCTTGTACGGCAGGACGCGGTAGTTGTAGTTGCGTGAGGTCTTCTGGTCGCCCGTGAGGTAGACCACCCGCGGCTTGCCCCAGCTATCGTTCTCGGCCCAGCGCTTCCACTCCCAGGCGCAGTAGTTGGCGCCGATGTAGTAGCCCTCCGCGTACGTCCACGTCGGAAAGTAGCTGTTGGTCCTCTGGTATTGCGGCAGGAGCTGGTCGTAGTCGCCGTGGGTGTAGACGCCGTCGAACAGGTGGATGACCCCGAGGTCACCGGCACCCATGTTCAGGATGTAGTTGTTGCCGTTGGTGGCGTGCGCGGGACTGGCCGCGAGCGCAATGGCCGTGACCGCAGCAGCCGCTGCTGCGGCAGCCGCGCGCGCGATAACTCCTGCTCGGCTTGTGGATCGCATGATCTGTGCCTCCTGCGGTGAGTGGATAACTGGCGTTCAATCCCCGGCGCCGAGCCGAACATGGCGTTCGAGCCGGCGTAGGTCACGTGGGTGGTGGCCGTACGCGTTGGCGCCGCGCACGCGACCGGTCTCGTGCCGGCCGTGGCGAGTACGGCCGCCCAAGGCCACGCTCACCCGTCGTAATGCCGATCCGGCGCCCGTCATCGCAACGGACAGCAGGAGCCAACCACGCGGGCCGGCTGTCCGGCCATGTCCGGGTACGTGTTCGTACTGATCGGAACGTGCCCGAACAGGACGAACGCCTCGTGCCACCGGCTCAGGGCGCTTCGGGCACCCTCGCCGCACCGCTCAACAGCCGGATGTGGGAGGCCGCCAATCGCTGCTGCGTGGCCACTTGACCTCGGAGGGTGACATCTGCGCGGAGGGGTGCCTTGCGTAACGCCGCGAATCCGTGTGACCGTGCGCTAGATTGCGGCTGCTAGCGTGCGTGCTCGCAGGTCAAAACAAGGGAGCGCGGAGGCGGGCGTTGACGGACCTCAATGTTGACCCGGCGGCGCTGGAGAGGGCCGGCCGTTCGTGCCAGGACATCCGCGACGCCGTACACGGCGTGGCCGGCATGGTCGAGCCGGAGATGCAGGCGGCGGCGGCCGGCCTGCCCGGTTTCAGCACCGGTGGCTGGAAATCAGGCGCCTCCCTGCAGATGGCGCTGGACGGGTTCGAGGAGGAGGCGCGTAGCCTCACCGGCTTCCTCGACCGGCTCACCAGCGCGCTGGAGACGTCCGCAGCTCAGTACCGGCAGACCGAGGAACTGAACTCGGTAGAGTTCAGCCGTATGATCGGCGGCCGTTGATGGAATGGACTGACCTGCGCGACGCCCGGCTCGGCCCGCTGACCGCGGCCGCCGATGCGTGGGAGCGGGTCGCGGCCCGGTACGCCGAGCACACCGAGCACGCCATCAGGATGGTCGCCGACGTGCACGCCTCTCGCTGGGAAGGCGAAACCGCCGACGTCGCCTACCGCTACCTGGAGCGCATCGACGACGAGCTCGAAGCCACCGGCATCCGGGCGAAGACCATGGCCAGCCTGCTGCGGGTGGCCGGGGACACCCTCACCCGCCTGCAACGGCAGCTCGACGGCGTCATCGACGACGTGAGCGCGCACGGCTTCACCATCGACGCCGACGGCCGGGTCCGCCCGCCCGAGCTGACCTGGCAGGAGCGGCACGACCCGGACGGGCAGGCCGCCTACGCCACCGCCAGCGCCGCCGCGCACACGCTGTCGACCGAGATACGCCGGATCGTCGCCGCCGCGGACACCGCCGACGACCAGCTCGCCACGGGCCTGTCGCGGCTGCAGGGCACCAGCCTCAGTCAGGACCCGGAGTACGGCGCCGCCGTCCTCGGCGCCCAGGCGGTCGCGGAGATGATGGGTGTGACCGAGGACCGGATTCCGGCCGCCGGCACCGAGCCGGCCGCCGTCGACGCGTGGTGGGACGGGCTGTCGCCGGAGCAGCAGCAGATCCTCGCCACCGCGTATCCGCAACGCATCGGCGGCCTCGACGGACTGCCGGCCGCCGACCGGGACACCGCGAACCGGCTGGCGTTGCACAACTACCTCACCGGGTTCTCCGGCGGCAACCCGAACACCGGTACGCACGGCGACGACGGCGTGCCCTACGGCACGGCGAAACTGCTGCTCGACCGGCTGGAAAGTACCGAGGCGGGCCCTGAGGGCACACGGCTGTTCCTGCTGTCGTTCCACCCCGACGGCGACGGCACCGCCGCGGTCGCAGTCGGCAACCCCGACACCGCGGCCAACACCGCCGTGGTGATTCCCGGTGTCGGTACCGAGATGGACGACATCCGAGGGCAGATCAACCGGGCCGCCGACCTGCAAGCCGCCGCCACCGGGCTTGGCGGTGGCAGCACATCAGTGATCGCGTGGGTCGGCTACGACACCCCGGGCCCCGGCGCGGACCTCGCCAGTGCGCCGTTCGGCGACAAGTCCGAGGCCGGCGCCCAGGCACTCGACCACTTCGTCAACGGGTTGAACAGCGCACACGACGACAGCCCCTCCCACCTGACCGCCGTCGGGCACTCTTACGGCTCCACCGTGATCGGTGAGGCCGCCTCCCACGGCGACGGCCTCGCCGTCGATGACATCGTCGCGCTCGGCAGCCCGGGGATGAGGGTCGACAACGTCGACGAACTCATGATCGACCCAGAGCATGTGTATGCCGGTGCGGCGGCCGACGACAACTTCGTTGCCCGGCCCGAGAAGACCGCGGGCTGGATCGCTGGTATCCCGATCGTCGGCAGTTGGCTCGCCGCGGGAGCCGAGAACATCCACGGCCCCGCACCGCACGACCCCGAGTTCGGCGGGAACGTGCTTCGCATCGACACCTCCGGCCACTCCGGATATTGGGATTCCGGCAGCATCGCCCTGCAGTCACAGGCCGCAGTCATCATCGGCGACTATGACAACGTGGTCGAGGAGACACCGTGAGGAAACGACTGGCGTTGCTGGTGAGCGTGTCGCTGTCGCTGGCCGCGACGGCGTGTGGAGGACCGGAGGAAGACGTGAAAACGAAGACCCGCGCCGAGGTCGAAGCTGCCATCGCCGCCCAGGCCGACGCGATCGCCACCACCGCGGGATCCGCCCTCGACGGGTGGCGGACCAACGCGGCACCGTGCACGGGAAAAAACGGCGAGACGGCCACGGACGGCAAGTGGCACCTGACCGGGTTCGCGAATATCCCGATCCCGCCCGACAAACAGGTGTCGACACTCGGGACCATTCGTGACTCCTGGCGCCAGCAGGGGTTCGAGATCACCGACGATCGCACCTTCGCCGACAACACCCGCTCCTCCGTCAGCATGCGCAACCAGGCAGGCGAGATGACCGTCTCGCTCTCGACCACGATGTCGCTCGACAGCGCGGCCCTGATCGTGGCCAGCTTCTGCTACATGCCCGCAGCCGGCGAAGACCCGGCCAACGACGGCTGATCGCCGGGTATACATCGCCCGCTCCGGGAGCTCCGCCGGCGCGCACATCCCGCTCAGCACCTCGATGATCCTGGTGCATAGCTTCGCCGCGGTCATGCTGACCAGCGGCAGGCCCGGCACGGTGAAAAGTTCGGCGGTGAGCTGGGTCGTCCTAGCCAGCGCGCTGCTGCCGCCGGCGAACGTGGATGTATCCGACTGCGGTAATCAGGGTCGTTGCAGACCGAAGCGGTCGCCGACCTCGCTGAGCCTGGCCAGCGGTCGTCCGGCATCGTCAACGCGATCCCGTAGATCATCTACCAGCGGCATCGGCTTACGGTACCGGCGCACCGTCAACCCCACTGCCTCCGGCACCGGCGAGCTCTGCGGTGCCTCCCGGACGACCGCGCGTTCGCGCACTGCGGTGGCCCACGGTCGTGCAAGACGCTGCCGCACCCGCCGCGCCCGCTGTGGGCGGCGCGGCCGGTCCTGACGTTCACCGAGCGGCCGCCGGAGACCACCCGGTACGCGTTCTTCGGCGTGCGCGGCCGCGATCTGCGGGCGCGCTCACCGGTAAGGATCGCCGGCCTCGCGTGAGGCGCAGCGTGCCGGTGAGCGCGGCGAACGCGCCGGGCAGCGCCGCGACCGGCTCCGGACCGGTCACGGGTTCGTACGGCAGCCGGCCGGTACGGTCACCACGTCGCAGGCGGGCGTGGACGTGCTCGGGGGAGTCCCTATGGGGTTGTCAAGGGGCTGGGTCGGGCCGGGTTGTTGTCGTGGCGTGGCTGAGGAGTCGTTCGGCGGCGCGGGGGTGGTGGAGCACGTGGAGTTGGGCGTGGCCAGCATGGGTAGCGATTGCGGCCATGACGGTGGGCAGACTGTGGCGTCGGTAGGTGATGAGCCATCGCCAGAACGCCAGGTTCTCGCGGGAGCGGCGTAGCGCGCGCCAGGCGCAGAGCCAGAGTGGGAAGTCCAGCACGATGACGGTGTCTGCGGCTTGCAGCCGTGCGGTGAGGACGTCGTACGGGCCGAGGTCGCCATCGATGACCCACTGCTTGCCGCTGATCAGCTGGTGTTGGATCCGGATCCACTGCTCGGTCGGCGTGGGAGTGAGGCCGGGCGCCCAGAAGTGTTTGTCCAGTTCGATGACCGGCAGGGCTAGGGCGGCGCCGAGGTGGGCGGCGAGTGTGGACTTGCCGGCACCGCCACGGCCGAGGATCACTATCCTGTTCATGCTGCCCACATTGCACGTTCGCCGGGTGCTGGCCGCTGGTGGGGCGCTTTCGTGTCGAGCATCGCGTGCAGGACGTCGACGCGGCGACGGACCAGGCAGATGAGGGCGGCGTGTGTGCATGCCGGCGCGAATCAGGTGGGTCGTGCCGGTCGGCCGGTCACGGAGGAACATGTCCGACACGCCGTTGACCTCCGCGGTCACCAGATTATGGGCGACCGATGTGAAGACGATGTAGCGGCCGTCACCGGATATCCGTGGCTGGCCACTGTGGTGGCGGTCGCCCGGTCGCGGACGAATACGTCCCGGTGGACATCGCTGTCGTTCTCGATCTCCGTAGGGTAGCGAGGGCCGTGGTCGTATGCGGGTCTCGCGCCAGGTTCGCCCGGGCCGGCGGTGCGAGGCCGTCGAGCGGATGAGGCCGGTCACGTGGTGATCGGCTCGCGCGGTTCCTCACGGACGGCGGGGCCGGTGCAGATGTCACCGGCCCCGTCCTGGGATGAGTCGGCGGTCTCAGCCGACCGGTTGCGTTGACGTGATCGTCTCGGCGAGCGTTCGTCCCCACCGGCGAGCGCGCGCCAACTCGCCGTCGCGCAGCGGGCCGGCGGTGCCGGTGACGGCGAAGCCCTCGGCGGGCAGCATGATCCGGCAGCCGAGGCGGCGCAGGCGTTTCTGCACCGCTCGCGCGGCCGACCCGGTCGGCCACGGCGTACCGATCCGGGTGTCGAACGTGGCAGCCGGCATCCCCGCCAGCGAGGTGTACTGCGCCAGCCACTCCCGGACGCCGGTCTCGGCCGGGCCCGCGGCGCCCTGTTCACCGGCGGAGCGCCGGGTGGTGGCACGGCTGAGACCGAACGCGTGAGTGGGCCCGCCGACGGCCAGGGCGCAGTAGCCCTGGCCGACTGCCTGCGGGTGGGTGGCGACGTCGCGCGGCTCCGCCTGCACCAGCTCGGACATGCCCTCGGCTATGGCGAGGGCGATCCGCTCGGTGTTGCCGAACATCGACTCGTAGACGACGAGTGCGCGCACGATCGCCATCTCAGGCGGCCGGGTTCGTCGGCACCACCACGACCGGGCACCGTGCGTGGCGGATGCAGCCGTCGCTGACCGACCCGAGTACGCGGTGCCGCAGCGCGGAGTGGCCGTGGCTGCCGAGCACCAGCAGGCCGGCTTTCTCGGCCGCTGCGGTCAGCGCGTCGACCGGGCTGTTCCGGGAAACCTCGCCGGTCACGGTCACCGGCTCGTGCACCTGCCGCAGCACGGCGTCGATCTCGTCACGCAGCAGCGTCTCCGCGCACTGCCGCTGTGCGGCCGGGGACGTCGCGGTCAGCGGCCCGGACTCGATGCCGTCCCAGGTCCACGCGGTCACCGCCTGGACCGCACCACCGATCCTGCCCGCCTCGGCGATCGCCCACTCCAGTGCGCGACGCCCGCCCGGTGAGCCGTCCACGCCGACCACGATCAAATTCTCCATCTGTCTCACCCCTTCGCCGGTACGCATGACAGGTTCCAGGTCCAGTAGGCGATCGCCGGCGGCCGTCCGGCAGGGGCCTTGGTCCCGAGAAACAGCCCGTAGTTCTCTGCCTCGGCAGGGTGCCGGATGATCGGGACCGAAGTGCGATGGGTTTGCCGGCGGTCTGGTCCTCCGCGATCGGGTCGCCGCCCGAAACACGTCACTGTGTATCGCCGTTCACTCCTCCGAGCACGGCCGGCGCCGGCCGTGCTCGCTCGGCAACGTTCTCGGTGGAGGCCGGAAGAAGGGCGATGTGTGGGCGATGATCCTAGGGGAGTTCCGGCAATTGCGCCGGGGCCGCCGCGAGCTTCGACGCCACCTCGATGCCGGCCGAGGTCGTTGGTGCCGGTGCGGCCACGGGCCGTCGCCGTCAGCGCGCGGACTTCGACGTACGCGAGATCGCGCCCGGCCGGAGCGGCGCCGACCGGGTGCGGGCGGCGAGGTTCCGGCTGCGGTAGTTGCCGATCAGACGGAGATGACCCCGCTGGCCCGAAACGATCGTCAGCCCCCGCAGCCGCCGAGTCGCGATCAGCCGCTGGCTCTCCGAGACACCCGACGGCGCACCGTGGCTCCCACCGCCTTCACGACGGATACCTCCTCCGCTGGGACCTCTTCCGCCGCCTCCGCACCCGCGCCGAAACCGCCGGACCGGACGGCATCGCGGACCTTGGGCACGCGCTCGAAGTCGTCCGCGGGCAGCCTCTCGCGGTGCCGACCTCGCCTATGCCACCCGCTACCGCACCCGTACGCGTGGCGGCCGGACAGCGACATCCAGCCGCGACAGCGCCCACCAGTACGTCCCAGTTCCGCCTCGACGCCGGCGACCTCGCCGGCGCACGCTGGGCGGTCGACATCGCCTGGCAAGCCGACCAGGAACGCGCCGACGACCACCCCTGGCTAGACGTCATCCGCATCGCTCACCACGCCGGTCACCGCGCAGAAGTCCGCACACTCTGGTCGTCCAGCGGGCCCGGGATCTGCTGGTCGAGCGTGCCATCGTGGAGCACGAGGACGCTTTACACCGCTATAACACCTCTGAGGACAGTGCGTTCGAAGACTTGGATCATGAAGCCCTGTATCGGGAAGACATCGACGGGTTCGAGTACGACTCGGACCTCCAAGCGCATTTCGGCACCGCCGATATGCGCGTCGCTCCTGGTTCCAGTGAATCAGTACGTGGGCGGACATGTGCACACCTACGGAATCGACCTCGTTGCCCCGAAGTCGGGCCCCTCCGGAAGAGCCCGGTAGGCATCGCCGACCACCGTGTCACGGATCGGCGCTACACGGAACGCGTTCAGCCACGCCGGCCGAGCGCTCGCCGAGATCGCCGTCTGGTCACGCCGCCACGGCGGGCCGGATCCCGGTCGACGCCACGATACGGGCGCCGAAGGAGAATGCACAGCACGTCTATCGCCGCGTTGCGCCGGTCGGCGTCCTTCGTGCAGACCGCCACTACGACGACCAGCGCGAGCACACCGACGAGTGCGCCAAGCAACAGATACACCGGGACGGGCAGGCTAGCCGCACCGGCGGTAAGTACAGAGATCATCCAGTCACTCCGGACGCGGACCCCGAAGCGACGCCACTTCGGCCGAGTCAGGCCGGTGACCATGCTCCGAAGGCAGTGGGCAGGACTCGCGATACCCACGCCAAGTCCGGCCCTCGCGTCCAGTGTGGACTGGTCGAATTCGGCATGCCGGGTGGCCGGACCGGTGGCACGGTACGACACATGGACGCGAACCGTCCGAGCAACGACGCAACGGCAAGGAACGCCGACCGCATGATCGCTACCAGCGTCAGTATGGGGCCGCGGCTCCGGTAGACGTTGACAACCAGCGCCTTGGCGAGCAGTCGCCTGGTGGTCCGATCGCCGGCCGCGGCGATCAACTCCTCGGGGAGTGGGGTCCGGCTGCTGTGCTCGACAGCAACAGCAAAGAGGTCCGGCAATGCCCTACGGAGCCGGGCATAGGCGCCACCCGGAGCGACGGGTGGTTGCCATCCGTCGAAGCCGGCCCGTTCCGCGATACTGAGCCGGCCGCCGGGCAGCGAGAACGGCTCGCCGTTCAACCAGAGCTGAAGGTGGGTACCGTCAGCTCGCAACCGCTGGAAAACGGGGCCGGCCTTCGTCAGGTCATAAGCTCGGACCAGTTCGGCTATCCACGCCGAGACGTAGGTCTTTCCGGTGCCGCACGCCGAGTACACCCCTACGAGAACCGGATCTTGTGACGGCTCACCGGTGCCGGTTCCGGCAGCCATCGCAGCCGCAGGAGGGGTCGTGCACCCCAGCCCGAACCGGCCCTCCACGATGCCACCCACGCTGAGTCACTGTAGCTCAGGCTCGCAACTCCACGAGAGACGGCGCGGCTCCCTTGCGCACACGCTCCGGGCAGAGAGCGACCCCGCAATTTGACAGACCCGGTAGAGACAGCCAACGGCGCGCTACGTCGGTAGCTGCTGCGATCGCGGTTGTGCCCACGGCGTCGCTGTGTCGGGTGGGAGCGTCGCGGATGCAGGGATTCCGGCGGTGACAGCGTGGTACGGGCCGACCTTGATGGTCTGGGCGCAGCAGTTACGGCACGTTCGGTGAGGGTGGCAGTTGGAGGTGGTGACGATGGTGCGGACGTGATGGTAGGCATCGTCAGGGTGGTCGGCCTTGATGGCGTACCAGGTGTCGGCCTGTCCTGCTGGGGTAGGGCGGCGGCGGTCTGCGGGCGGATGGGCAGGTAGGGGTGGTTAGCGTGGTGGCGGATGAGGAAGGTCCGGTCGAGGTGGTCGATCTGGTCGGGTGAGGGCTGGTGCTGGGCGCACCAGGCTTTGGCGTCGGTGATGGTTCCGGGTCCGCACAGCAGGTCGGACGGGTAGGTGGTCGCCTCGACGCGGGAGTCGAAGTAGCGCAGACTGGGCTCGGCGTAGTGCTCGTCGGGGCGGAAGACCGCGCGGACGAAGATGCACTGCCACGGCTGGTCCTCAGGGTCGGTCGCGTCGGCCAGCGCGTCGGCGGTGACCGTGATCGTCTCGCTGCCGTCGGCCGGCCAGGCCATCACGATGACCTCCCTGCGAGCCGGTGCCGGATACAGTCGGCCGCCGGGGGTGGGCATACCCCAGAGCTGGTTGATGGTCTCGGCGAGGTCGTGCAGGATCCTGGCCGCCTCCAACGGACCGAAGAGCTGGTAACCGGTGGGGTGCGCGACGATGTTGCGCAGCTGCGCCAGCGCGTGTTCGATACCGCGATTGCGCTGTATCGACCCGACCGCGGCCAATCGCCGGCTCGCTGAGCACGGCGACGACGTGATGACGCTGGTGACCCGTGGGCTTGATGCGAAGACCCTCGACCCGTATCTCGGCGGCTGGCGGCTCCGCGTGGTGCCGGCGCTGGGGCACATCCCGGTCCGCATGATCACGTACGGCGCGGTGGATCGGGCGGTTCTCGGCTGGATCGCGTGCGGGTGCAGCGTGTCGATCGTTAAGGACGCGCTCGCCATCCTGGTCCGCGTCATGGAACAGGCGGTGCGCGACGGGATCATCGACCGCAACCCCGCGCGGGTCACCGGCTGGCGCGCGAGTACAAGCGGGCAGAGGACGAACTCGACAACCCGCGCTCGCTGGCCTTGCCGGACTGGGAGACGCTGTGCCGGCTCGCCGATGCGCTGGTGGCGGCATCGCATGACGAGTACCGCGGGTGGGGAGACGTCGTGCTGTTCGCTGCCTGCACCGCGGCCCGGATCGGCGAGGTGTCCGGCGTGCGGCCTGGCGACATCGACCGCAAGACGTGGACCTGGACCGTTCGCCGGCAGACCACGCCGGCACCGAGCGGACTGATCGACAAGGGGACGAAGGGCAAACGCACCCGGCACGTACCCGTGATCGTCGAGATCCGCGACCTGATCGCGCACCGGCTCGACGCCGCGAAGGGACCGGACTCTCGGCTGTTCTACGGCCCGCGGGGCGGCCGGATCAGCACGGCGGTGCTGCGGGATGCCACGCACTGGGATGAGGTGGTGACCCGGATGGGTTTCGAGCACCTGCGTCGGCACGACCTGCGGCACACCGGGCTGACGTGGCTCGCTGACGCCGGCGTGCTGACCCATACCTTGCAGAAGATCGCCGGGCACGGCTCGATCACCACGACGCAGCGCTACCTACACCCGGACCGCCGCGCGATCGATGAGGCAGGAACGGCGCTGAGCGCGCACCTGACCGCGCGCCGGTCCCCAGGTGGTCCCCACCTGCGCGCCGTCTAGATCAACATCTCATAGATCCCGAAGAATCAAAAAGGGCCGCTGATCTGGGCTTCCCCCGGATCTAGCGGCCTTTCTTCGTTTGTCGGGACGGCCGGATTTGAACCGACGACCCCCTGACCCCCAGTCAGGTGCGCTACCAAACTGCGCCACGTCCCGTCCGCCGCCAGGCCTCGGCCCCGCGGCAGTGCACACAGCCTAGCGCAACCGTCCCCAACTCCACACGCGCCCCCTCCCCACCGGCTATGACCCCGCCAGGATTACCCGGGCGGCGACCGGCCGGGCCACGATGGCGGCGACCTACTCACTGCCGTCCATCGATATAAGGAGTTCGCCGTGGCCCGTAAGCACCGGCGCCTGACGGTCGCCGCCGTCCTGGCGGCCGTCCTCACCGTCGCCAGTCAGGTCGCCGCCGCACCGGCGCGGGCGGCCAACCCGTATGAGCGCGGACCCGCGCCGAGCACCGCCGGTATCGAGGCCGCGACCGGGCCGTTCGCGATCGCGCGGGTCACGGTGGCGCGGTCCGGCGTGACCGGGTTCGGCGGGGGGACGATCTACTACCCGACCAGCACGGCCGAGGGTACGTTCGGCGCGGTCGCGATCTCGCCGGGGTTCACGGCGAGCCAGTCGTCGGTGGCGTGGCTGGGGCCGCGGCTGGCGTCGCAGGGGTTCGTGGTGATCACGATCGACACGCTGTCGACGGTCGATCAGCCGGCCGGCCGGGGTGCGCAGCTGCTGGCGGGGCTGGACTACCTGACCCGGACCAGCACGGTGCGTACCCGGATCGACGCCACCCGGCTCGGGGTGATGGGGCACTCGATGGGTGGCGGCGGGAGCCTGTCGGCGTCGGTGAGCCGGCCGTCGCTGCAGGCGGCGATCCCGCTGGCGCCGTGGCACACCACGAAGTCGTGGTCGTCCGACCGGGTGCCGACGCTGATCATCGGGGCGGAGAGTGACACGGTCGCGCCGGTCGCGTCACACGCGGAGCCGTTCTACACGAGCCTGCCGGCGACGCTCGACAAGGCGTACCTGGAGCTCAACAACGCCTCGCACTCCGCGCCGACCTCGACGAACGTGACCGTGGCGAAGTACAGCATCTCGTGGCTCAAGCGGTTCATCGACAACGACACCCGGTACGAGCAGTTTCTGTGCCCGGCGCCGTCCGGGGCCGCGATCGAGGAGTACCGGGACACCTGCCCGCACTCCTGAGCACGCACAAGGCGCCTCCCGCGTCGTCGCGGGAGGCGCCTTCGTGTCTGATGTGTGGGCGGGCGCGCCGGTCAGAGCGCGCGACGGCCGCGACGGCCACCCACGCCGGCGACGATCGCGACACCGATGGCGGCGAACGCGACCTGGAAGATCAGCTCCCACCAGTCGAAGCCGTTGGTGTCCGCGACACCGGCGAAGCGGGCCAGCGCCGTGCCGAGCAGCGCGGCGACGACGCCGATGACCAGCGTCAGCCACAGCGGGATGTTCTGCCGGCCGGGCACGACGAGGCGACCCAGCGCACCGATGATGAGGCCGACGATCAGTGCGACGATGATGCCCATGAGGGTCACGGTGCTCTCCTTTGACCAATCCAATGGTCCCGGGGCGGCTCGGGGGGTCGAGTCGCGCTCTCTATCCGGTGACCGGGGGTGCCGGTCGACGAGAGGATTCCCGCCTCCGCCGGATTTCAATCCCCTGGTGACGGACAACCCACTACAACGTTTAGGTGACGTGCCACAAAAGCCGAGAACACGTACAAAACCGCTTTTCCCGCTTCCGGCCCGGTCCGGTCCGCACGCTCCCGCGGGCCAACCTCGCGGCGTCTCCGCCGCCGCTCCGCCCCCGCATCGGAGCCGGTCCCCGGGTGGTCCCGAAACCGCCGCGACCCCCGCCGCGCAGCTTTCCCCGCCGCGACCAGCGTCCCGGCGGGCGACCACCCCGCAGCGCGCCGCCGACGCAGCCCGCGCGCGACGGATCACGGGCTGACGCGCTGCCCGCGCCGCGGCCGTCGCAACTGGCCAGGGGCGCTGGACTCGGCGGCCGGACGCGGCATTGATCATCGGCTACGGATTCCGGGGGCGACCCTCACGGTTTCCTCATATTCGTCTGCTTGAATCCTGATATGACGCTGATCAGCCCAGCCTTCGCCGGTGCGTCCCCCGGCCTTCCGGCCCTCGCCGGGCCCGTCCCCACCGGCACGCGGGTGACGCGATGAGGGCGCGCCTGGCCGCCGCGGTCGCCGCCGGCCTCTGTCTCTCCGCTCTCCCCGCCGTCGAGCGGGCGTCCGCCGGCGAGCCGGCCGGGTGCTTCGACTCGGCACTGCCGCTGACCGCCGAGGAGCAGCGGCTCGCACGGGGAGCGGATCCGGTCGGCCCACGGCTGGTCCGCGCGGGCGGGTTCGCCGAACTCGTCGCGGAGTTCCGGGCGACGCTGTGCGCGACCGAGTCGATGCCGGCGGCCGGCACCGCCGTCACACGGGCCGGCCAGCGGCTGTGGCAGGCCGCGGTCGACCGTGCGCAGGGACGGGCGCCGGGGACGGGCACGCTCGACGAGCTCGACGACCGGCCGCTGTACTGGGCCCGGCTGCAGCTGAGCAGCGCGGTGCGGCAGTGGGACCCCGGCTTCGGCGTGAACCGGCCGCAGCTGCTGACCGCGCTCCAGCACGCGTCGCGCGGAGTCGGGGCCACCGGCCCGGCCCCGGCGGGTGTCCCGCGCGCCCTGATCAGCGGGTTCGACCCGTTCGGGTTCGACGGTGATCTGCGGCTGTCGAACCCGTCCGGTGCGGCGGCGCTGCGGCTCGACGGGCAGATCGTGGACACCGCCGACGGGCCCGTCGCGGTGGAGGCGGTCGTCTTCCCGGTGACGTGGGCGGGCTTCGACGACGGCATCGTCGAGGCCGCGTTCGGCCCGGCCCTGTCGGCACCGGACCGGCGGCCGGACGTCCTGATGACGATCAGCCAGGGCGCCGGGTTCACCATCGAGCGCTGGGCCGCCGGATGGCGCGGCGGCCAGCCGGACAACAACGGCGCCGGCGCCGAGGGTCCCGTCCCGGCCGCCGCCGGATGGCCGGCGAGCACGGCGACGCTGATCGAGACGACCCTGCCGGTCAGCCGCATGCTCGCGGCCGGCACCGGACCGCGCGAGGTCTACTACAGCCGGTTCTACTGCTACTGGCCCGCCGGTACGGCACCGGGCAGCGGCCCGACCGACTGCCGCGACGACGGCGCCCCACCGCTGCCGGGGGAGACCGGCGAGATGGGCAGCGGCGGCAACTTCCTCTCCAACGAGAGCATGTTCCGCGCGAACCGCCTGCGCATCGGTCTCGGCGCCACCGGCGTGCTCGGCGGTCACCTGCACATACCACCGGGATCGGGCCCGGCGGATCCCGATGCGCTCTCCGACCCGGCGTCCGACGCCGACCGGCGCGCCATCGTGGCGCAGACCACGGCGCTGCTGGCGGCGGCCGCGACGTCCCGGTGACGGCCATTGTTCTCATTTTTGCGCCACCGCGCGCGATGAAGGGTGGAGGTGATTCAGGCGGGGGGGTACGGCCGTGGCCGGCAGACGCAGGTCGGAGATCCGGTACGCCGGGCTGCCCGAGGTGGCCGCCGGTGGCGTGGGTGATGCCCGGCGGGTGCTGTTCCGCCTGATGAGCGTGTACGCCGTGGTGTGCTGGCTGGCGCTGCTGCCGGGCTGGCTGGACGACGGGCACCCGGCGATCGTCGTGGTGGCCGTGGTGGTCACCGCGGTGGCCGTGGTCCTCTCACGTGCCCGCGTGCTTCCCCAGCCGGTCGCGCACGCCCTGCTCGGTGGCGTGCCGCTGTGCACCGCGGCGCTGACCGCGGCCGCGGGTGGTGGCGTCATCAGCGCCGCGTTCGCGTTCCTGGCGCTGTTCGTCACGGTGTACGCGGCCATGTTCTTCAGCCGCCGGGCGCTGACGGTGCACCTGACGTGGAGCGTGGTCGCCTCCGGCGGCGCGCTGACCGCGACCAGCGTCGGTGACCCGCACAACGGCTACTACGTGCTCGTGCTGGCGATCACCCTGACGGCCACCGGCCTGCTGCTGTCCGGCCTGGTCCGCACGGTGTGGCACACCGCCACCCACGACCCGGTGACCGGGCTGCTCAACGAGTCGGGCCTGCGCGCCGCGATCCTGGCGCGGCCGGCCGACGGCACGGTGCTGGTCTGCGACATCGACGACTTCAGCCACGTCAACGACGCGCTCGGCCGGGACAACGGCGACGTGCTGCTGCGTGCCGTCGCCGCGGACCTGAGCCGGACGTGGCCCCGGGCCGCCGCCGCGCGGATCGGCGCGGACGTGTTCGCCGCCTGGCTGCCCACGACGCGGGACGCCGGCGCTCTCGCGCGGCAGCTCGTCGGCCTGCACGGCCCGTACCCGGCCGGCGGGATCGACGTGGACGTCACGCTCACCGCGGGGCTCGCGCACACCGACGGCAGCGCGCCCGCGGAACTGCTGCGCCGGGCCGCCGTCGCGCTCGCGGCGGCCAAGCACGACGCCCGCCCGTGGCACGTGTGGACCGCCGAGGACGACCGCACCCGCCGCGACGACCTCGCGCTGCAGGCCGAGCTGCGTGAGGCGATCACCCGCGGCGAACTGGTCGTGCACTACCAGCCGCAGGTGGACCGGCACCACCACCGCATCGTCGGCGCCGAGGCGCTGGTGCGCTGGCAGCACCCGCGCCGCGGCCTGCTCGGCCCGGGAGCGTTCCTGCCCGGCGCCGAGCGCACACCCCTGATCGTCGACATCACCGAACAGGTGCTCGCCGACGCGACCGGCCAGGCGGCGCGCTGGCGGGCGGCGGGCACCCCGATCCCGGTGTCGGTCAACGTGTCCGCGCGCTCCCTGACCGATGACGGGCTACCCGAGCGGATCGCCGCGCATCTCGCCCGCGCCGGGCTGCCGGCACCGCTGCTGACGATCGAGATCACCGAGACCGCGATCGTGGCGCAGCCCGCGCACGCGCGCCGGCTCCTGCAGGCCGTCCGCGACCTCGGCGTGCGGGTCAGCATCGACGACTTCGGCACCGGCCACACCAGTCTCGCGCTCCTCGCCGACCTGCCGATCGACGAGATCAAACTGGACCGGCGCTTCGTCGCCGCCGCCCTGAGCCAGCCGAGCGCGACCGCCATCGCCGTCACCGTCGCCGACCTGGCCGATCGCCTGCACCTGCACGCCGTCGCCGAGGGCGTCGAGGACGAGGCGGTCAGCGCGCTGATGGACTCGATCGGCTTCGACGCCCAGCAGGGTTACCACCACGCCCGCCCGCAACCCGCCGACACCGTCGGCGAGCTGCTGGCGTCGTCCGCTGCCGCCCCCGGGCGCACTGAGGGCGCGCTGAGGGCGCACGGACCGGCGTGGCCGCAGATCGGCGTCGACGCCGGCCCGGCGGTCAGCTGGTGAAGCCGCCGTCCACGTTGAGGGTCGCCCCGGTGATGTAGCGGCCGTCCGGGCCGGCGAGGAACGCGACCGTGGCGGCCACATCGGCCGGTGCCGCGTAGTGGCCGAGCGCGGTGAACCCCTTGATGGTGCCCGCGTCCGGCCCGTCCGCCGGGTTCAGCTCGGTGTCGGTCGGCCCCGGGTTCACCAGGTTCACCGTGATCGCCCGGCCGCCGAGTTCGCGGCCGAGGGCCTTGGTGAGGCCGGTCAGGGCGGTCTTGCTCATCGCGTACAGCGAGAAGCCGGGGAACACGGCGCGCTCGGCCATGTTGCTGCCGATGTTGATGATCCGACCGCCGGCCGGCAGGTGGCGCACCGCGGCCTGCGAGGCGACGAACGGGGCGCGGACGTTGACCGCGACGGTCTCCTCGAACTCGGCCAGGCTCAGCCGCTCGATCGGCCCGAGCAGGAAGGCGCCGGCGTTGTTGACCAGGACGTCCAACCGGCCCAGCTCGCCGAAGGCCCGGTCGACCGCGGCGGTCACCGCGGCCGGGTCGGCGCTGTCCGCCCGGATGGCGATCGCCCGCCGCCCGGCGGCCTTGATCTGGTCCACCACGTCGTCGGCGCGCCGCTGATCGTGCCGGAACGTGAGCGCCACGTCGGCGCCCGCCCCGGCCAGGCGCAGCGCCACCGCGGCGCCGATGCCACGGCTCCCGCCGGTCACCAGCGCCACCTTGTCGTCGAGTGCGTTATCCATGACGGACAGCGTCGTCGATGCCGGCTTCGCCGTCTGGCGGTGATCGGACGTCGCGTTCCCGGCGGGTCCGCACTCCGGGGGCACGCCCCCACCCGCGTCCGTCGCCCGGGTCGGCATCCACCGCACGAGGCGGCCCGTGCGGCGGCGACCACGCCCGCCGCGCTGCTCGGCATCGCCGGCCGGACCGGCTCGGTACGGCCGGGCAAGGCCGCCGGCCTCGTGGTGCTGAACGCCGGCCTTCGGGTCGACGCCGCGCAACGCGTAGCGCAGCAGGTGCTTGTCGGCGACGGCCGCGGTCGTCGCGGGTGACCGCCGTCCCGGTCGGCACGTCGCGGTCGGAGGCGCGCCGGTCGCGGAACGGCCGCGACGGTCCCGGTGCCCCGGCCACCCGCCCGGACCCCGCCAGGCACACTTGGGCCGTGGAACGTCAGGAGTTCGGCGCCGCGGTGCGCCAGTTACGGGAGAGCACGACCCCCGCGGCTGTCGGGCTGTCGGTCGGGCGCCGGCGGGTGCCGGGTCTGCGGCGGGAGGAGCTCGGCGACCTGGCGGGGATGTCCGCCGACTACGTGCGCCGGCTGGAGCAGGGGCGCAGTCATCCGTCGGCCGGGGTGGTCAACGCCATCGCCCGGGCGTTGCGGATCGGGCGGGCCGACTACGAGCGGCTCTGCGCGCTGGCCGGGTACGCCGCCGCGGACGGGCAGGTGCCGGACGACGTCGGGCCGGGCGCGATGCGGCTGCTGGAGCGGTTCACGGACACGCCCATGTTCGTCTCCGACGCGGCGATGAACCTGATCGCCGTGAACAGTGCGTTCCTCGCCCTGGGGCACTGGAAGCTGACCGGCGACCCGTGGGACTGGAACGTCGCCTGGCGCACGTTCTGCGACCCGTTCGACGGTTTCAAGCAGTCCGTGGCCGACGCGACCGACCACGAGTCGATCCTCGTCGCCCGGCTGAGGGGCGCGTTGCTGCGCTACCCGGCGGACACGTCGCTCGCCGCGCTGGTGGACGAACTGCGCAGCCGGAGCCGCATGTTCGACACCCTGTGGCGCACGCCGCGACCGGTGACGGCGTACGAGAGCAGCGCCGCGTTCGTCCACCCGGACGGCGAGTCGGTCACGCTGGTCGGCAGCCTGCTCGCCATCCCGGGCGACGATCTGGCGGCGCTGATGCTCACCGCGGCGCCGGGCTCGCACGACGCGGCGCGGCTCGCCGAACTCGTCGAGGGAGCCGGGGAACCGGCGATCATCAGGGTGGGCCGGCCCGGCCCAGGATAACCGCGCCAGCTCCTGCGATCTTGAGTGACGTCGCCGGCAAGACGGCACTCACGGAAGCAGGTTCAGCGATGAAGGCAGTGCGTTTTCACGAGTTCGGCGGTCCGGACGTCCTCCGGTACGAGGACGCCGAGCAGCCGGTTCCCGGCGCCGGTCAGGTCCGGATCCGGGTGGCCGCGACCTCGTTCAACGGTGTCGACGGCAACATCCGCGCCGGCTACATGCAGGGCCCGATCCCGGTCCGGCTGCCGCACACGCCCGGCATCGACGTCGCGGGCACGGTCGACGCGGTCGGCGACGGCGTGGACGAGGTCGCGGTCGGCGACCGGGTCATCGGCTTCCTGCCGATGACGGGACCCGGTGCGGCCGCGGAGTACGTGATCGCGCCGGCCGACATCCTGACCGGGGCGCCGAAGAACATCCCGCTGGCCGACGCGGCGGCGCTGCCGCTGGTGGGCCTGACCGCGTGGCAGGCGCTGTTCGACCACGGGAAGGTGACCGCCGGTCAGCGCGTGCTGATCAACGGCGCCGGCGGGGCGGTCGGCGGATACGCCGTGCAACTGGCCGCGGAGATCGGCGCGCGGGTGATCGCCACGGCCAGCCCGCGCAGCGCGGAGCGGGTCAGGGCCGCGGGCGCGGACGAGGTGATCGACCACACCACCACTGACGTGATCGCGGCGGTGACCGAGCCGGTCGACCTGGTGCTCAACCTGGCGCCGGTCGCGCCGGAGCAGTTGGCCGCGCTGGTCACGCTGATCCGCGACGGCGGCGCCCTGGTCAACACCACCGTGTGGATGCCCGCACCGTCCGACGAGGCGCGCGGCGTACGCGGCATCGACCTGTTCGTCCGCAGCGACGCCGACCAGCTCGCCGACCTGGCCGCCCGGGTCAGCACCGGTGAGCTGCGCGTCGAGGTGGCCGAGCGGGTGGCGCTGGCCGATCTGCCCGCGCTGCACGCCCGGGCCGGCGCCGGCGAGCTGCCCGGCAAGACCGTCGTCCTCGCGTCCTGACACCCGGTAAGGAGAAACGGTCATGACTCTGTCCCTGGATCCCGAGATCGCCGCGGCGCTGGCCCCGATGGCCGGTGTGACGCCACCCGTGGTGGGTGACGTCGAGGGCCGTCGTGCCTTCTGGGAACCGGTCATCGGCGCCGCCGGCGCCGCCCAGCCGATGCCGGCCGACGTCACGATGACCGACCACACCGTGACCGCCGACGACGGGGCGCACATCACCGTGCGCTGGTACGTCAAGGACGGCGCGACGCCGGGCCCGGCCGCGATCTTCCTCCACGGCGGCGGGTACATCTTCGGCCACATCGACCTGTTCGACGGACCGGTCGCCCGGTACGTGTCGGCCTCCGGCGTGCCGATGCTGTCGGTGGAATACCGGCGCGCACCCGAGTTCCCGTTCCCGACGCCGCTCGAGGACGGCTACGCCGCACTGCGCTGGCTGCACGACCGCGCTCCCGAGCTGGGCGTGGACCGCGACCGGATCGCGGTGATGGGCGACAGCGCCGGCGGCGGCATGGCGGCGGCGCTGACGATCCTGACCCGGGAGCGCGGCGGCCCGAGGATCGCCCGCCAGTTGCTGATCATGCCGATGCTCGACGACCGCACCGTCACCCCCGACCCGCACGTCGAGCCGTACGCGCTGTGGTCCTACGACGACAGCCGCACCGCGTGGCCGGCGTTGCTCGGCGACGCCGCCGGCGGGCCCGGCGTCCCGCCCACCGCCGCGCCGGCCCGGCTCGATGACGCGACCGGCCTGCCGCCGGCCTACATCGAGGTGGGCCAGTTGGACGTCTTCCGCGACGAGGACCTCGCCTACGCGGGGAAACTCAGCCGCGCCGGCGTCCCGGTCGAGTTCCACCTGCACCCCGGCGCCCCGCACGAGTTCGACTCGATCGCCTTCACGTCCGACGTCGCCCGGCGCGCCATCGCCGACCGCGTCCGCGTCCTGAAGTCGCTCTGAGCCGTCGTGGGGTGCGAGCGCGCTCACCCCGCGCTCGCACCCCGGGCCGATCATCCCGTTCGACAGAACCCGAATCGTCTCGCCCGTCGCGGTCGCGCCGCCCTCGGCGCGCGCGGGACTGACCCGGTAGTAGCCGGGCGCGGCCTGCGCAGGGATCACGATCGTGCTGACCGGGCGCTCCGCCGGCGGGCCGGCCGGGATTGTGACGGTCGCCCATGTGACCGGAAGCCGATCGTGGCCGGTGGGGGAGACCGGTCATCCTTAGGGGATGACCGCCGCCATCAGCATCAGCGCACTGGGACCGTTACGTGTCTGGCGGGACGGGGTGCCGCAGGCGGTCGGGTCGCCGCAGCAGCAGGCGCTGCTGGTCGCGCTGCTGATCCGGGACGGGCGGGCCGCGTCCATGGACGACCTGGTCGCGGCCGTCTGGGGGGATGACCTGCCGGACACCGCGGTCGCGACCGCGCGCACCTACATCTACCGGCTGCGGCGGCTGTTCGACGGCACCGTCGTCTCCATCGACACCCTGGGCCGGGGGTACGCGCTGAGCACCGGCCGGGCGACGGTCGACGTGACCGCGTTCCAGGCGGGCGTGGCCGAGGCGCACGAGCGGATGCGCGCCGGTGACGCGCCCGGCGCGGCCGAGCTGGTGTCCGGCGCGCTGGCGCTGTGGGAGGGCGAGGCGCTCGCCGGCGTTCCGGGACGGGCCGCGGAGCGGGCCCGGGTGCGGCTGGAGGACACCCGGGTCGCGGCGGAGGAACTGCTGTTCACGGCGCGGCTGGAGACGTCCGGCGCGAGCGCGGAGGAACTGGCCCGGCTGACCGAGCTGGTCGAGACGTACCCGCTGCGGGAGGGTTTCCGGGCGCTGCTGATGCTCGCGCTCTACCGGCGCGGGCGGCAGGCGGAGGCGCTGGAGCTGTATCAGCGCGGGCGGGCGCTGCTGCGCGACGAATTGGCGCTCGATCCCGGTCCGGCGCTGCGCGACATGCAGCGGCGCATCCTGCGCTCCGACCCGGCGCTGCTTGCCGCCGAGGCCGGTACGGGCCCGACGTACCTCCCGGCCGATCTGCCGGATTTCACCGGCCGGGTCGCGGAGCTGGCCGTGATCACCGGCGCGCTGGTGCCGGGCGCGACCGTCGGGATCACCGCGCTGCCCGGGTTCGGCCGGACCAGCACGGCGGTGCACGTGGCGCACCTGCTCGCGGGCGAGTTCCCGGACGGCCGCCTCTACGCGGACCTGGCCGCGCCGGACAGCCTCGCCGAGACACTGCTGACCTGGTCGCGGCTGTTCGGCGTGGCCGGCGCGCTGCCCGCGACCGTGACCGGCCGGGCCACGCTGCTGCGCACCGCGGCCGCCGGCCGCCGTCCGCTGATCGTGCTCGACGACGTCGAGGACCCGGCCGACGTCGCGGTGGTGCGGTCCGCGCTGCCGCACGCGGCGCTGCTGCTCACGTCGCGGCGGCGGCACCACCGGCTGGCCGGCACCGCCTGGGTGACGCTCGGCGGGCTGGCCGACGACGAGTCGATGCGGCTGTTCGAGCACATCGCGGGCGCGGCCCGGGTGGCGTCCGACCCCGGCTGGGTGCGCGACGCGATCGCCGCGATCGACGGCGCGCCGCTCTCGGTCCGGCTGGCCGCGGAACGGGTCGCGCGCCGCCCGCACCGGACCGTGCGGTCGCTGGTCGAGGAGCTCACCTCCGAGTTGCACGACCCGTACGCGCCGCTGCACGACGACTGCGTGATCGCGGAGGCGCCGATGGTCCGCGCCTACCGGCTGCTGCGCCCACAGGCCGCCCGCACGCTGCGGTTCCTGACCGCGACGGACGCCTGCGCCGCGACCGTGCCGGAGGTGGCCGCGATGCTGTGCACCACGGAGAACAACGCGCTGACCGCGCTGGACTCGCTGGTCGACCTGCACCTGGTGGCGGACGGCGCGGACGGCCGGTACCGGATCACCGACCCGATGGTGCAGGCGGTGGCGCGGCGCATGCTGCACGAGATCGACGGCCGGGACGAGATCGAGGCCGCGGTGCGGCGCGCGTTCACCCCGTCGCGCGTGTGACGTCTACGCGCCGCCTAGCGCGCGTCCATCGTTCTGCGATCATCGCGGGGTCTCATCGGATCCGGGCCCGGCACGCCGCCGGGCCGCCGTGACGAGGAGACGACGATGAGCACCGACATCCTGGCCGCACAGGTCACCGGCCCGGTCCTGACGCCGGGCGACGCCGGGTACGAGGAGGAGACCGCGACCTGGAACCTGGCGATGATCGGCCGCCCGGCGGTGGTGGTCGGCGCGACTTCCACCGCGGACGTGCGGGCCGCCGTCCGCTACGCCGCCGAGCGGGACCTGCCGATCGCGGTCAGCGCGACCGGCCACGGGCAGGCGATGCCGGCCGACGGCGCGCTGCTGATCAACCTGCGCCGGATGAACGACATCACGATCGACGCGGACGCCGGCACCGCCACGGTCGGCGCCGCCGTCGAGATGCAGGCGCTGGTCGACGCGGCCGCCAAGGCCGGGCTGGCGCCGCTGGCCGGCTCGTCGCCGAACGTGGGCGTGGTCGGCTACGTGCTCGGCGGCGGGCTCAGCTCCACACTCGGGCGTACCCACGGCTGGGCCGCCGACCACGTGCGCGCCGCCGAGATCGTGACCGCGGACGGCGCGCTGCGGCAGGTGACCGCGACGGCCGAGCCGGACCTGTTCTGGGCGATCCGCGGCGGCAAGGGCAACTTCGGCGTGGTCACGTCGCTGACCATCGGGCTGGTCCCGGTCACCCGGCTCTACGGCGGCGGGATCTTCTTCGACGGCGCGGACGCCCGCCCGGTGCTGGACGCGTTCCGCCGCCTGGTCGCGGGCGCGCCGGAGTCGCTGACCGCGTCCGTGGCGTTCCTGCGGCTACCGCCGCTGCCGTTCGTGCCGGAGCCGCTGCGGGGGCGGCTGAGCGTGCACGTGCGGATCGCGTACCTGGGTGCCGCCGAGGAGGGCGAGCGCCTGGTCGCGGACGTGCGCGCGGCCGCCACGCCGATCATCGACGCGGTGGCGGAGATGCCGTACACCGCGTTCGCCATGATCCACGCGGACCCGGTCGACCCGATCCCGGCCTACGAGTCCTCCGTGCTGCTGCGCGACTTCCCGGCCGAGGCCGCGGACGCGCTGCTCGCCGCGGCCGGGCCGGGCGTGGACACGCCGGTGCTGATGATCGAGGTACGGCAGCTCGGCGGCGCGCTGGCCCGCGACCCGCAGGTGCCGTCCGCGGTCGGCAACCGCGACGCGGCGTTCCAGCTGTTCCTCGGCGCCGCCGGCGCGCCCGGCATGGAGGAGCCGCTGCGCGAGCCGCTGTTCGCGCCGCTCCGGGCGCTCGCACCGTGGGCCTCCGGACGCCGCCAGGTCAACTTCCTCAGCGGGTACGACCGGGACGCCGCCGACATCGGCCCGGCCTACGAGCCGCGGGCGTGGGAGCGCCTGCGCGCGATCAAGGCCGCGGCCGACCCGCGCAACCTGTTCCGGGTCAACCACAACATCCCGCCACGGGACTGATCGCCCGCCTCCACCCGCGGGTGGAGACCGGCCGCCGCCTCCGTCCACGGGCGGAGGCGGCGGCACCGTGGCCGGGGCCGGGCGACCGGCGACGTGCCCACCATTCCCGGTATGCCCTCACCGCTTCGTGACCGCGGCCGGTTCACCGCCCTGGCGGCGGTGCTCGGCAGCGCCTTCGGGGCGCTCAACGTCGCCTACACCGACGACCGGGGCCTGAATCCTGGCGGCGCTGATGTTCCCGGCGCTGATCGTCCGGGTCGGGCACAGCTTCACCGTGGTGCTGCTGCACCTGTCCGGCGCGCGGCTGATCCTCGATTCGTCACCGGCCGACGCCGCCGGCGCGCTGCGGCAGGCGATGGCCCGGGGCGCACGCGGTCCTCGCCGGAGTCCGCTCCCAGCGCGGGGCGGGCGAGTCCCGCCGCTCCGCCGAGCGGCTGCTCCGCACCACCTGGTGCACCGCGCTGTCCCCGGCCATCACCGGCCTGGCCACCGCGACCGGCCGGCCCGGCCTCCAGGCCGTGCTGTGGCCGGCCGGCTCGGTGTTCGTGATCGGGCTGGTCACCATCGCCGAGGGCGCGGCCCGCCGAACACGCTGCACTACACGCTCGGTTCGTGGCCGGCGCCGGCGCGCTCTTCTCCGACCGCCCGGGCCTGTACGCCACCCTCGCCGTCACCGCGGGCGGCGGATACGCGGTCGCGGCCGTCCTGGAACGCCGCCGCCTCGCCGTGGCCCCGGCGCGGCCCGGCGGCTGATCCGGATCAGCCGTCACCCAGGGTGATCTTGAAGATCCGCTCGTCGCTGTTGCGCGGGACGCTGTCCTTGTCGCCCCTGGTGCTGGTGGTCAGCCACAGCCCGCCGTCGACGGCCGGCTCGACGGTGCGCAGCCGCCCGTAGGTTCCGGCGTAGTACTGCGCGATCCCGGTGAGGCGGTCGCCGTCGATCACCGCGCGGTACAGCCGGGTGCCGCGCAGGCAGGCGATGTAGAGCACGTCCCGGACGATCGCGATGCCGCTGCACGATGCCGACGCGACGGGGTACGTCAGCACCGGCGCGATGAAGCCCGGCGTGCCGCAGGCGTCGCCGATCGTGCCCTCGCAGGCCGGCCAGCCGTAGTTGCCGCCCTTGACCACCAGGTTGGTCTCGTCCTGCACGCTGTTGCCGAACTCCTGCATCCACAGCCGGCCGCGCGAGTCGAAGGCCAGGCCCTGCGGGTTGCGGTGCCCGTAGCTCCAGACGTAGCTGCCGGGGAAGGGGTTGTCCTCCGGAACGGCGCCGTCCGGGTGCAGCCGGAGTATCTTCCCGCCCAGGTTGGCCAGGTCCTGCGCCTGGTCGGGGTCCTGGCCGTCGCCGGTGGCCGCGTAGAGTGCGCCGTCCGGGCCGAACCGCAGCCGCCCGCCGTTGTGGTACTTGTTGCGCGGAATCCCGGTCACCAGCGTCTCCAGCGACTCGGTGCGCAGCGTGCCGTCGTACCGGAGGCGGACGATGCGGTTGTCCGTCTCCGTGGTGTGGTAGACGTACAGCCAGCGGTCGGTCTCGAAGGTGGGGGAGATGGCCAGCCCCAGCACCCCGCCCTCGCCGTCCGTGCCCGCCGCCTCCGGGATCGTGCCGATGCCGTGCTTGCCCGTGCCGTCCGCCGCCATCGCCTGGACGGTGAACAGGTCGCGCTGCGCGTAGAGCACCGTGCCGTCCGGCAGTTGCACCAGGCCCCACGGCAGGTCCCGCTCGGTCGTCACCTGGGTGATGCCGCACACGGCGGCGCACGAGCTGCCGGTGCGGACCCGGGCCGGTCCGCCGGGCGCCGAGGCGTTGCCCTGCGCGTCGCGCGCGATCACCGTGTACGTGTGATCGGCGTCGGCGGCCAGCCCGACGTCGGTGAACGTGGTGTCCGGCGGGCTGGCGGCCGAGCCGGTCAGCCGGCCGGCCGTGACGCCGTCGCGCACCACGTCGTAGCCGGTGACGGCGACGTCGTCGGTGGCCGCCTCCCATCGCAGGGTCACCTCGGTGCCGGCGGCGGTCGCGGTGAGCCCGGACGGGACGCTCGGTGCGGTGGTGTCCTCCGCGCAGAACGGCGGCGTGACCGACACCGTGCGGCTGGCCTGGGAGACGTTGCCGGCGGCGTCCCGGGCGTTGACGTAGAAACCCCAGCGCACGCCGGCGACCACCCCGACCGTGGCCGTGCGCACGTCCGCGGTGGTCGAGCCGATCGCCTGGCCGTCGTGGTAGAGGTCGTAGAACGCGACGCCGGTGTCGTCGGTGGCCGCCTCCCAGCTCAACGTGACGGTGGCGCAGGTGAGGTCACCGGCGGTCAGCCCGGTCGGCGCGGTCGGCGGCTGGGTGTCCGGTGCGGCCGCCGCGGTGAGGCCGGCCAGCACGGCGGCGGCGGTGGACGCGGCGAGCAGCGCGCGCGGTGACGACATGTGTTCCCCTTCGGCGGTGGCGGTTCAGTGCGGGTTGCCGGGCACGCCGAGGCGCACGCCGTAGAGGCCGGAGTCGCCCGTGCGCCCGGAGGTGACGAACAGCGTGCGCCGGTCCGGGCCGCCGAAGGCGACGTTCGTGGTCCCCGAGCCGGAGGCGATCGTGCCGAGCGGTTCGCCGGCCGGGCTGAAGACGTGGACGAGGCCGTCCGCGCCGGAGGCCCAGTAGACGTTGCCGGCGCAGTCGACCGTGGCGCCGTCCGGCCCGGCGACGGTGGCGAAGAGCGTGCGGGTGCCGGTGCTGCCGTCCTCGCGTACCGGATAGCTGTAGATCTTGTTCTCGCCGTAGGCGCCGACGTAGAGCGTGCCGCCGTCCGGGGACAGGGCGATGCCGTTCGGCTGCCGCAGGCCGTCGTCGACCAGCGACACCGTCCCGTCCGCCACCCGGAACACGCCGGTGCGGCCCCGCATCCCGTCCGGCCGTGCGCCGCGCTGGAAGTCGGGGTCGGTGAAGTAGGCGACGCCGTCGGAGCGGACGGTCACGTCGTTGGGCGAGTTGAACGCCGCGCCGAGGTGGTCACCGGCGACGGTCTCGCGGGAGGCGTCGGCGAGCCGGTAGCGGGAGAGGCTGCGCCGGTCGTGGGTGGCGGCGAGGATCGACAGGCCGTCCGGGGACAGGGCCAGCCCGTTGCTGCCGGAGTCCGCGATCACCGTCTCCACGCCGGTGGCGCCCGGCGTGTACGCCAGGATCGTCGACGGCTGCACCCGCTGCGGCCCGGCCGGCGCGGCCATGTCCGACATCAGCAGCCGGCCCTGGTCGGCGATCCACACCGGCCCCTCGAGGAAGTGGCGCCCGCCGAACAGGCGGGTGGCGGTGGTGGCCGGCGAGGACAGCGGCGGACCGTACCCGCCGTCGGCCGGGCAGACGCCGGGTGCTGTGCCGGGCGGCGGCTCGGCGGCGTGCGCGACCGGCGTGGCCGCGCCCGCCACGAGCAGCAGACCGGCCGCGACCAGTGCACTCCGCGGGTTCATCCACTTCCCTCCCGAACCAATACATCGACGGATGTCGATTGTATCAGCCCGGGTAGTACCGGTAGACGGCCTCGGCCACCACCGCCGGCTTGGTGGCGCCCTCGCGCTGCACGGTCATCGCCACGGTCAGCTCGACGCCGCCGCCGGCCACCTCGCGGGCGTGCAGCACCGACGCGTGCAGCCGCACCTTCGACCCGGCCGGGACCGGGGACGGGAAGCGCACCCGGTTCAGCCCGTAGTTCACCGCCATCCCCGCGCCCTCGATGCTCAGCAGCGACGTCCACAGCGGGATGACCAGCGCCAGGGTCAGGTAGCCGTGCGCGATCGTGCCGCCGAACGGGCCGGCCGCCGCCCGTGCCGGGTCGACGTGGATCCACTGGTGGTCGCCGGTGGCGTCGGCGAACGTGTCGATCCGCTCCTGGGGGACCTCGATCCAGTCGCTGTGCCCGAGGTCGAGCCCGGTGGTCGCGGCGAGCTCACCGAGCCCGCGGACGGTGGCGGTCATGCTTCCCTCCGATCGGAGACGGGTGCGCGCAGTCGCGCCTTGACGACCTTGCCGGAGCCGGTACGCGGCAGCGCCCCGACGAACACGACGGACTTCGGGATCTTGTAGCGGGCGATCCGGCCGTCCAGGAAGGCCAGCAGCTCCGCCGCCTCCACCGCCACCCCCTGAGCGGGCACCACGAACGCGCGGCCCACCTCGCCCCAGCGCTCGTCCGGCACGCCGATCACCGCGCACTCGGCGACCGCCGGATGATCCAGCAGCGCGGCCTCCACCTCGGCCGGATAGATGTTCTCCCCGCCCGAGATGATCAGATCCTTGGCCCGGCCGCGGACGTAGACGAACCCGTCCGCGTCGGTGACCGCGAGGTCGCCGGTGCGCAGCCAGCCGTCCTCGCCGAGCGCGGCGCGGGTCTCCGCGGGTAGCCGCCAGTACCCGGCCATCACGGACGGGCCCTGCACCAGGATCTCGCCGGTCTCGCCGGGCGCGGCGTCCTCGCCGCCGGGCGTGACCACGCGGACGTCGCCGAAGAACACCGGCGTCCCGGCCGAGCCCGCCTTGCGCACGCTCTCCGGCGCGCGCAGGAACAGCGCGCCGGGGGAGCACTCGGTCATCCCGTACCCCTGGAGGAAGGTCAGCCCTCGGCGCTGGTAGGCCGCGATCAGCGGTTCCGGGACCGGTGCGCCGCCGCACAGCATCGAGCGGACCGAACCGAGGTCGGCGGTGCCGAACCGGGGCGAGCGGGCGATCGCCAGGAACATCGCCGGCACGCCGAACAGGCAGGTGACCCGGTGCGTGGCGATCAGGTCCAGCGTCGCCTCCGGGTCGAACCCGCCGGTCAGCACGCAGGCGCCGCCCTTGAGGAAGGTGGGCAGCACGGTCTGGTTCAGCGCGGCGACGTGGAACATCGGCGCGCTGACCAGCGTGACCTCGTCGCTGGTCAGGTCGACGTCGATGAGCAGGTTCACGCAGTTCCAGGAGACGTTGGCGTGCGTGAGCATGGCGCCCTTGGGCCGTCCGGTGGTGCCCGAGGTATACATGATCATGCAGGTCTCGGAGTCGGCCACCCGCACGTCCACCGGCGCGGAGTCCGTCGTGGACTCGCCGGCCAGCCGCACCGGCCGCGCGGCGGCGCGCAGCCGGGTCACCGTGGGCTCGCAGGCGGGCGACCACAGCAGCACCCGCGCGCCGCAGTCGTCGAGGATGTAGTCCAGCTCCGGCGCGGCCAGCCGCGTGTTGAGCGGCACGAACACCGCGCCGAGCAGGCCGGTGGCGAACAGCGCGTCCAGGAACGCGGGATGGTTCGGCCCGAGGTACGCGACCCGGTCACCGTGGCCCACGCCCAGCCCGGCCAGCCGATGGGCGAGCGCGTTCGCCCGCGCGGCCACCTCGCCGTAGGTGTGCGACCGCCCCTCGTGGATCAGCGCCACCCGGTCCGGCGCCATCCGGGCCCGGCGCGCCGCCCACGATCCCACGCCCTCGTTACGCATCGGGCGGCCGATCGAGGCCGAGCAGCCGGGCCGCGTTGTCGCGGAGTATCCGCGGGCGTACCTCCGGCTTGATGTCGAGCGCGGCGAAGTCGGCCAGCCACCGGTCCGGCGTCAGCACCGGGAAGTCCGAGCCGAACAGCACCCGGTCGGACAGCAGCGTGTTCGCGTAGCGGACCAGCTGCGGCGGGAAGTACTTCGGCGACCAGCCGGACAGATCGATGTGGACGGTCGGCTTGTGGGTGGCGACGGCCAGCGCCTCGTCCTGCCACGGGAACGACGGGTGCGCGATCACGATCCGCAGGCCCGGGAAGTCGGCGGCCACGTCGTCCAGGTCCAGCGGGTTCGCGTACCGCAGCCTGATCCCGGACCCGCCCGGCGTGCCGGCGCCGATCCCGGTCTGCCCGCTGTGGAACAGCGCGATCGCGCCGAGCGCCTCGAGCTCCTCGTACAGCGGGTACGCCATCCGGTCGTTGACCGCGAACGCCTGCAGGCTCGGGTGGAACTTGAAGCCGCGCACCCCGTACCGCTCGACCAGCGCGCGGGCCCGGCGCACCGCCGCCCGCCCGCGCCACGGGTCGACGCTGCCGAACGGGATCAGCGCGTCCGCGTGCCCGGCGCACGCGTCGGCGATCTCCTCGCTGGAGATCGGCGGGTGCCCGGTGGCGGTCTCCGCGTCCACGGTGAACACGACCGCCGCCATCCGCCGCTCCCGGTAGTAGGCGGCGATCTCGTCCACGCCCGGCTTCCGCGCCTCACCGGTCACCTTGAAGTACCTCGCCGAGGCCGCCATCAGCTGGTCCGGCAGCGACGGGTGCCCATCCGCGGACACCTCGACGTGCACGTGCATGTCGATGGCGGACAGCCCGTCCAGCGCCGGCCCGGTCATGCCGGCGGCTCGGCGGGCAGCGGGATCCCGACCGGCTGCGCGGCCGGGGCGAACATCGGCTGCCACACGCCGGCGATCCCGTCGGCGTCCCAGCCGCCCGTCCGGTAGGCGGCCACGGTCTCCGCCGGGTGCGTCCAGAGCGTCAGCCGGTCGCCGCCGATCCCGATCGCCTGCCCGGTGATCTCGCCCGAGGCGGCGGAGGCGAGGAAGACGACCAGCCCGGCCGCGTCCTCGGCGGTGCCGAACCCGGCGCCGGCCCGCAGGTGGTCCGGCAACGGAACGCCCCGCTCCCGCCAGGCCGTCACGTGCGGGGCGAAGGCCGGGATGGTCGCGGTCATCGCGGTCGCCGCGACCGGCACCACCGCGTTGACGGTGATCCGGTCGCGGGCGCACTCCAGCGCCCAGGTGCGCATCATCCCGACGATCGCCGCCTTCGCCGCCGCGTAGCCGGTCTGCCCCGGGTTGCCGCGCTGCCCCGCCGGGGAACCGACCGTGATGATCCGGCCGCCGTCGCCCTGCGCCCGCAGCTGCCGCACGGCGGCCCGCACACAGGTGAACGTGCCGCGCAGGTGCACCGCGACGACCTCGTCGAACTGGTCGTCGGTCAGCTTCCACAGGATTCGGTCGCGCAGCACCCCCGCGTTGGTGACCAGCGCGTCCAGCCGGCCGAACGCGGCCACCGCCCGCTTCACCAGCGCGTCGGCCACGTCACTCGGGCCCACCGCGCCGGGCTCGGCCACCGCCCGGCCACCGGCCGCCTCCACGGCCGCGACCGCCTCGGCCGCGCTCGCCTCGTCGACGTCGTTGACCACGACCGCCGCGCCGGCCGCGCCGAGCGCCCGCGCGTAGGCCAGGCCGAGCCCGCGCCCGGCGCCGGTCACGATCGCCACCCTGCCGCTCAGATTCACCGTTTCCCCCTGCCGAGAACACTGTGGATGGACGGGACGATGCCGCGCGGGAGGTAGAGGACCGCGACGACGAGCACCAGGCCGTAGACGGCGTAGGAGAGCACGGCCGGTGCGTAGCCGGGCATGCCGGGCTGCGTGCCGAGCGCGGTCAGCGCCTGCACCAGCAGGGTGATCACGGTGGCGCCGACCAGCGGGCCCGCGATGGTGCCCAGGCCGCCGACGGCCGCCATCACCACGTACTCGATGGACAGCAGCACCGGGAACGAGCCGGGCGACAGATAGCCGAGGTAGAACGCGTAGACGCCGCCGGCCAGCCCGGCGAACGCGGCGGAGAGCGCGAAGACCGCCAGCCGGTACCGGCCGACCGGCACCCCGCATGCGGCCGCCGCGGCCTCCCCGGTCGCGGCGGCGCGCATGGCCCGGCCGACCCGGGAGACGACGACGTTGCGGTAGATCAGCACCACCGACGCCAGCACGGCCAGCGCCAGGTAGGCGTAGCCGCGGTCGTCGCGCAGCTCGGCGCCGCCGGCCGAGAAGCGCGGGATGCCCTGCAGGCCGATCGCGCCGCCGGCCCACTCGCCGCGGCTGAGCAGGCCGAGCAGGATCAGCTGCATGGCCAGCGTGGCGAAGGCGAGGTGGTGCCCGCGCAGGCGCAGCAGCGGCGCGCCGACCAGCAGCGCGGCGGCGGCGGCGACCAGCGGCGCGGCCAGCAGCCCCACCAGCGGCGGCAGCCCGTGGACGGCGAGCAGGCCGGCGGCGTACGCCCCGATGGCGTAGAACGACGCCTGGCCGAGCGACACCTGCCCGGCGTACCCCATCAGCATCGAGACGCCGACCGCGACCGCGGCGGTCAGCGCGAGCAGCACGTAGACCGCGAGGTGCCGCTCCGGCAGCAGCAGCGGCGCGGCCAGCGCCAGCAGCCCGGCGGCGATCCAGATCGTCCTCACGCGGTCGCCTCCTGGGCCGGCGGGGTGCGCACACCCTGCGCGATCATCACGGTCAGCAGCACCACCAGGGCCACCTCCAGCCGGTACGCACCGCCGCCGTACCCCGCCACGACGGTCTGCGCCACCCCGAGCAGCAATCCACCGGCCAGCGCCGCGCCCGGCCGGGTCAGCCCGCCGAGCACCGCCGCCGCGAAGCCGTTGACGATCAGCGCGACGTCGCTGTCGAACGTCACCTGCTGCACCGGCGTGGTGAGCACGCCGGCCAGCCCGCCCAGCGCGCCGCCGAGCGCGAAGGACAGCAGCCCCATGCGGCGCACGTCGATCCCGACCACCCGGGCGGCGTACGGGTTCGACGCGCACGCCGACAGCGCCTTGCCGAGATCGGTGCGGGCGAAGAAGACGGCCAGCGCCGCGAAGACCGGCCCGGTGACCGCGACGATCAGCAGGTAGTGGGTGGGCACCCGGGCACCGGCGATCTCCACCGCGCCGCCGAGCCCGGGGAAGGACCGCGGCTGGTCGCCCCAGATCAGGATCTCCACGGCGTACGCGAGCAGGCCCAGCCCGAGCGTGACGATCAGCGAGGCGCCCGGCGCGGTGCCGGGACGGCCGATCGCCGCGACGCCGACCAGCAGGCCCGCTCCCGCCCCCGCCACCACCCCGAGCGTCTCCGCGGCGCCGTGCGGGAGTCCGGCGGACAACAGCGACGCGGTCAGCATCGCGGCCAGCACGGCGAACCCGCCCTGCGCGAAGTCGACCACCCGGGTCACCCGGTAGGTCACCACCAGGCCGCTGCCGACCAGCGCGAACCCGGCGCCGATGCCGAGCCCGGTGACCAGGTAGCCGATCAGCTCCGTCACGGCTCCACCGCCACGTGCCCGCCCAGGTAGGCGGCCACCACGCGCGGGTCCGCCGCCAGCCCGGCGGCGTCTCCGGAGAGCACGACGCGGCCCGCCTCCAGCACGTAGCCGCGGTCGCAGAGGTCCAGCGCGAGGCGGGCGTTCTGCTCGATCAGCAGCAGCGCCACGCGCAGCGTGCGCAGGTGACCGACGATCTCCTCGACCACGAGCGGGGCCAGCCCCAGGCTCAGCTCGTCGATGATCAGTACGTCCGGCCGGGCCATCAGCGCGCGGCCGATCGCCACCAGCTGCTGCTGGCCGCCGGAGAGCGTGCCGGCGCGCCGCCGCCGCAGCTCGGCCAGGGCCGGGAACAGCCGGTAGATCGCGGTGGTGTCGCGGCCCCGGCGGCCGTTGCGCCAGCCGCCGAGGCGGAGGTTGTCGTCGACGCTCAGGTCGCCCCACACCTCGCGGCCCTCCGGCACCTGCGCCAGCCGGCCGTGCGCGGTGACCGTGCCGGCGGCCGGCCGGACCAGGCCGGAGGCCGCACGGACCAGCGTGGTCTTGCCGGCGCCGTTCGCGCCGATCAGCGCGACCCGCTCCCCGGCGGCCACGCTCAGCGAGACGCCGTCCAGCGCGGTCGCGCCCGCGTACCGCACGGTCAGGTCGCGCACCTCCAGCACGGTCATGCCGGACCGCCCTCCATGCCGCGGTGTCCGTGTGGTCGGCGCTGAGCTGATGATTCGTTCGCAGGCTCGCTCATGCCGGACCGCCCCCTATGCCGCGGTGTCCGTGTGGTCGGCGCTGAGCTGATGATTCGTTCGCAAGCTCACTCATGCCGGACCGCCCCCCATGCCGCGGTGTCCGTGTGGTCGGCGCTGAGCCGATGATTCGTTCGCAAGCTCACTCATGCGGCGGCCCGCCCCAGGTAGGCGCCGATCACGCCCGGGTCGGCGCGGACCTCGGCCGGGCGGCCGTCGGCGATGACCCGGCCCAGGTCGAGCACGGTGATCCGGTCGGCCAGCCGCATCACGAACGCGACGTCGTGCTCGACCAGCAGGATGGTGAGCCCCTCGGACCGCAGCCCGGCCACCAGCTCCGCCAGCCGCTCCCGTTCGGCGGCCCGCAGCCCGGAGGCGGGCTCGTCGAGCAGCAGCAGCCGGGGCCGCCCGCACAGCGCGCGGGCCAGTTGCAGCGCGCGTTGCCGGCCGAGCGGCAGTTCGCGAGCGGGCCGGCCGGCCCACTCGGCCAGGCCGGTGCGGGCCAGGCAGTCGGCGGCGCGCTCCCGGATCAGCCGCTCCTGCCGGTGGTGGGCGGGCAGCCGCAGCGCCGCGGCCAGGAAACCGGCGCTGGTGGTGGCGTGCGCGCCGACCATCACGTTCTCCAGCGCGGTCAGGTCCGCGAAGATCCGGGCGGCCTGGAACACCACGGCCACCCCGAGCCCGGCGCGGCGGTGCGGCGGCAGCCGGTCGATGCGCCGGCCGTCCAGCCGTACCGTGCCGGCGTCCGCGGTGAGCTGGCCACCGATCAGCGCGAACAGCGTGGACTTGCCGGCGCCGTTCGGGCCGATGACCGCGCGCAGCTCACCGGGGGCCACGGTCAGGCCGGCGTCGCGCACGGCGTAGACGCCGCCGAACGCGCGGGCGAGGCCGGCGACCTCCAGCGTGGCGCCGGCCGTCATCACCGGCCACCGATCGCGGCCAGCCGGGCCGCCGAATACTCGGTGGGTACGAACGCGCCGCCGCGCACCGTGCTGATCGCGATGTACTCCGTGGTGAGTCCGCTGTGGTCGGTCGCGGAGTAGCGGTAGGTGCCGTTCGGCGTGGTGAGCGTGAGGCCCTCCAGCGCGTCCCGCACCCGCTGCCGGTCGGTGCCGCCGGCCTTCTCGATGGCGGCGGCGAGCAGTTGCACGCCGCTCCACCCGTCCTGGGCGAACTGCGGCGGCGGATAGCCGTGCGCCGCGGTGAAGGCGGTGGTCAGCTCGTCGACCGCGGTCTTCTGCTCGCCGGCGGGCAGCGCCGCACCGGCCACGCCGATCGAGTGCGCGATGGTCACGCCCTCGGCCGCCGGGCCGGCCGGGTCGAGGAACAGCTTGCTGGCCTGCGCGCCGGTGAGCACCAGCGGGATGTCCAGGCCGGCGGTGGCGTACTGCTTGGTGAGCGCGACCGCCGGCGCGCCGGTGGCCCAGACCATCAGCGCCTGCGCGTCGGAGGAACGCACGTGGCTGAAGACGGCGCCGAACTCGGTCGCGCCGGTCTGGAACTCCTCGGTGGGGGCCAGGCGCACGCCGTACTCGCCGGATGCGCGCTGAAGGCCGTTGAAACCGGCGGCGGCGTAGCTGCTGCGGCTGTCGTACGCGACCGCGACGCGGGTGACGCCGGTGGCCTGGAAGTACTCCAGCGCGGCCCGGGCGTAGGTCGCGGAGGTGGCCGGCACGACGAAGACGTACGGGTGGACCGGGCTCACCTGCTCGTCGGCCGGAGTGAGCGAGACGTACGGGATCTCCTCGCGGTCGACCAGCGGGATGACCGCGAGCGCGGAGTTGGAGAACGGGGAGCCGATGATCGCGTCCGAGTCGCCCTTGAGCTCGTTGAAGGCCAGCACGGACTGGTCGGGGGCGCTCTTGTCGTCGCGGACGGTCAGCTCGATGCGGCGTCCGCCGATGCCGCCGGCGGCGTTGATCCGGTCGACGGCGAGCGCGACGGACTTCTGGTTCTCGCTGCCGAGCGGCGAGTAGTTGCCGGTCAGCGACACGATCTGGCCGATCCGGATGGGATCGTCGCCGCCGCCGGGATCGGTGGAGCCGCAACCGGCGGCCGTGATGGCCAGGGCGAGGGTGGTGAGGAGCGGCACGGTGTTGCGCACGGGTTCCTCCCGGGGCTCGTTACGGGAGCGTTTCATCGAAGCTAGGCTCATCGATGACGGCCGTCAAGAATCTGCCCAACATCGGAGGCGTGCCCGGTGACCGCTCCACAGCTGCGCCCGCAGAACCTGCTGCTCATGCTCCTCGGCGACTTCGTGCTGGACCGGGAGGTGTGCGTCTTCTCCGGCAGCGTGATCGAGGCGCTCGACCGGCTCGGCGTCTCGGAGCACGCCGCCCGCTCCACGCTGACCCGGATGGCCGCCCGCGATCTGCTGCGCCGCCGCCGGCACGGCCGCCGGATGTACTTCGGCCTGACCGCCCGGTCCACGGCGGTGCTGCGGGACGGCCGCACCCGGATCTGGCGGACCGGCGCGGTCGACGAGGACTGGGACGGCACCTGGACGCTGCTCTGCTTCTCGCTGCCCGAGGCGTGGCAGCGGCAGCGGCACGACCTGCGGTCCCGGCTCGCCTGGGCCGGATTCGGGCCGCTGCAGGGCGGGTTGTGGATCGCGCCGGGCCCGGCCGCCACGGCGGACATCGTGGCCGGGCTGGGCCTGACCGCGCACGTGCGGGTCTTCCGGGCCCGCGCGGACGAGCTGACCGACCTGCCGGCGATGATCGGCGACGCCTGGGACCTGCCGGGGCTGGCCGCGCGGTACGAGTCGTTCCTCGCCCGGTGGGAGACGGCCCGGCCGGACGACGCGTTCGCCGCGCGGCTGCGGCTGGTCGCCGAGTGGCACGACACCATCCGGTACGACCCGCGGCTGCCGGTGGAGCATCTGCCCCAGGACTGGCCGGGCGTGCGGGCGCAGAAGGTGTTCCGCGAGCTGGCGCCGGCCCTCGAGGCCCCGGCCCGGGCGGTCGCGGCCGGGCTGCTGGACCTGCGTCCTGACCCGGGCGCGTGACCGGCCGGCGACCGGTCACGCGCCGGGCCGCATCAGGCGAGGGCGCAGGACGCGCCGTTGAGCGCGAACGCGGCGGGCCGGCCGGCGTCGCCGGTGTGGGTGGCCTGGAACCCGATGCTGGTCGAGGCGCCCGGCGGCAGCGCGGCGTTGTGCGCGACGTTGCCGGCGGTCACCTGCCCGGCGGCCGGGCTGTAGGTGGCGTTCCAGCCGGACGTGATGGTCTGGCCGGCGGGCAGCGCGAATGCCAGCGTCCAGCCGTTGATCGCGGTGGCGGCGGTGTTGGTGATCGTGATGCTCGCGGTCAGCCCGCCGGTCCAGGCGTTCACGGCGTAGCCCACCGCGCAGCCGCCGGCCGGTGCCGGGCTGGACGTCGCCGGGGGCGTGGGCCCGGTCGGGGTCGGCGTCGTGCCGGTCAGGCCGAAGAACGCGACGGCCTGCGCCGCCATGCCGGTCGACGGCAGGCTGTGCCCGGCGCCGGCGATGCTGTACGCCTCGACCTGCACGGTTCCGGAGGCGTCGGCGTACCGCCGGCGGTTCCAGCCGTTCTGCGGGGTGTCGGTGGACGTCGGGGTCTGGCTGAGCCCGAACACGTTGGTCCACTGCTCGATCGACTCGTTGAGCAGCGAATACGGCACCAGGGTGTCGTTGGTGCCGTGCCAGAGCTGGATCCGCGGGCGCGGCCCGGAGTAGCCCGGGTACGCCTGCCGCACCGCGTCGCCCCACTGCTGCGGCGTGCGGTTCATCGCGCCGCCGGTGCACTGGCTGGCGCCGGGCGGATAGTCGGCCGCGTTCGCGAAGCAGTTGAACGGCACGCCCATGAACGACGCGCCGGCCTTGAACACGTCCGGGTAGACCGCCAGCATGTGCTGGGTCATCATGCCGCCGGACGAGCTGCCGGTGGCGTAGACCCGGTTCGGGTCGCCGCCGTGCTGCCGCTGCACATAGTTGACCATCGAGACGATCGAGACCGGATCGCTGCCCCCGCCGCGCCGCTTGGCCGCGGCCGACCAGGTGTCGAAGCAGTTGCCGAAGCCGGCCTGCTGGGTCGCGGTGGGGTAGATGACGATGAAGCCCAGCTGGTCGGCGAGCCGGGCGAACTCGCTGCCGGAGTAGAACCCCGGGCCGGAGCCGCCGCAGCCGTGCATGGCGACCACGATCGCCGGGTTGGCCGGGCGACGGTCCGGCACGTAGAGGTGCATGCGCATGCCGCCGGGGTTGTCGCCGAAGCCGGTGACCTCCTGTAGCGAGGCGGCCTCGGCCGGGCTGGTCAGCGCCGGGGAGACGATGGCCAGGAGCCCGGCGGCGAGGGCGACCGCCAGGCCGCCGAGCCTGGTGCGTGCGGTTCTCACGATGTGACTCCTCGGGTCCGAGGTCATGCATTGATAGGTGTCTATCAATGTCCTCGGCGTCCCGAAAAGTGTCAAGTAAGCGGTCGCGGCCGGCCGGCGGCGGACGCGGCTCGGCCCGGTGACGGCTCCCCGCAGCGTGCGTGCGATGGGGCGGGAGCCGTACCGGGCCGAGTGACCGGGTGATCCCCGGGTGGGGCCGACGGCGTCGACGCGGGCGGTGAAGGGCCGTCCGGAGTCGAGGCGTGGCGACGGGTACGTGTACGTACCGCGGTCGTGTTCCGCGAATGGGTTATCGGTGACGGGCGGTGGCGAGGGTCGCGCGAGTGGCCGGCGATCCTCGCCACTGTCGTGCCGGTTGTGTCAGGGGCAGCGCTTCCATGCGAAATGGTACGTGGTGGCGATGCTGCCGTCGGTGGAGTCCATTGTCAGGAAGCTGGTGGTCGTCGAGGTGCCTTTCGAGACCCGCAGCTCGGTGTTGATGTTGAGGTTGCGCAGTTCGCCGCAGGGGTGCCAGACGACCGCGGCGATCGGGACCTCGTCGCTGGCGATCCAGTTGTCGTCGAAAGGCGCGGCGATGGGGTGGTTGGTGAAGGTGCCCTGAGTCATGCCCTGGAAGTAGTAGTTGGCTCGCTGGGAGGCGACCGCACCGGTCTGGAGCAGGCCGTATCCGCGGTAGTCCACCTTGGTGATGGCGAAGCTGAAGCCCTGCGGCACGTGCACCAGCACGTTGAGCTGGCAGTTCTTGCGGCCCTCGGTGCTGGCGATGCCCGGGCCCGCCTGGGCCAGGTAATCGCTGTAGATCGCGGTGAAGGCGGTGTTGTCCGGCGAGACCGCGACGTCCGCCGAACCGGGTCGGCAGCCGGAACCGGCCATCGCGACGAGGTCGATGACCATCTTGTCGGCCGGTGGATCCTCCAGGATGTTCCCGGCGGACGCGGGCGAGGCGGCGATCAGTGAGGACGCGATCAACGCCAGTACGGTTCCGGCTTGCAGCAGTTTACGCATGGAACTCCCTCCGATGTGAACGACAGAGCGCGCGCGGCACAACGGTAAAGGGAACATAGATGGCGGTCAATGTCTTGGGCGTCTGGTCGCATTGTTCAGTAATTGGGTGGCATCACCAACGTGCGGTGAATCGGCATGCCCGCTCTTTTCCCCTAATTAGGACAAAGAGCGCCGCCAATCTGGTGCAATGCTCGCCAATTGACCCGATACGTACGGTGTCGATCAGTTCTGCGTCACCATACATCGGTTTCTCAAGCATCGATCAGAGCCAATGGTTGCGCCGGAGGTCCCGTGGGGCATACATTCTCAAGCGGCAACCGGCCGGAGCGGTCACGGACCCCATCATAAGAATCTTGACGGGGGCGGAGCGAGGTGGGCCGGATTGGCAATGAGGCATCCGCGAGGCACCGGTTGAGATTGGAATAGGTCAAGAGAGGAATGCAATGAAACGAAACCCCGCCGGCGCGAGACACGCGGTTATCATCGCACTCGGCACGGTTCTCGCCCTGCCGCTGTCCGCGCCGGCGCGCGCGGACGGCGACGAAACGGCTGCCGCCGTCCCGGACGGTAACGTCACCGTCGAGGTGGTGGCCGCCAGCGGTTCGGGCTGCTCGCCCGGCACGGCGTCGGTCGTCGCCAAGCCCGACAAGTCCGGCTTCCGGATCAGGTACTACGACTTCGTGGCGTACGCCGGTGGCGGCGCCGCCGTGGCCGAGCGTCGCAAGAACTGCCAGATCGGTGTCCTCGTCACGGTGCCGGCGGGGTGGACCTTCGCGGTCGCGGAGGCGGAGTACCGTGGCCGCGCCCGGCTCCAGCCCGGCGCCACGGGCCTGCAGCGCACCAACTACTACTGGCAGGGTTCGTCGGACAACAGCAGCACCGAGGACACGTTCTACGGTCCGCTCGGCGGCTACTGGTCCACCAGGGACGTGGCCCCGGTGCTGGTGTACCGGCCCTGTGCGACACAGCGGGTGCTGAACATCAACACCGAGCTGCGGGTGGACGCGGGCGCGTCGGGCTACTACAGCAGCATGTCGATGAACTCGAGCGAGGGCGACGTCGACACCCTGTTCAACTTCACCTGGACGCAGTGCTGAGGCCGTACCGGCGCTGCTCGTGTCGCGATCGCGGAGGGTTCCACGGAACCTTCCGCGATTGTTCGCGCGCGGGCGCCTGACTACACGGGACCGGTGGACCGGCGGGTGATCAGCGTGGGGGAGAGCCTCACCTGGGCGGCCGGCCGGGCGGGGTCGGCGACGCGGTCCAGCAGCAGCCGGGCCGCGTTCACGCCGATCTGGTGGCCGGCCTGGTCGACGGTGGTCAGCGAGATCGGGCCGAACGCGGCGAACGTGGTGTTGTCGTAGCCGGCGACGGAGATGTCCGCGGGCGCGGACAGGCCGGCCTCGGCGAGCGCGTCGAGCACGCCCATGGCGACGATGTCGGCGCCGGCGAAGATGGCGGTCGGCCGCTCCGGCCGGGCGAGCAGTTCCTGTGCGCCGAGGTAGCCGCCCCGCTGGGTGTACGTGGTGGAGGCGACGTCGATGTGCTCGCCGAGACCGTGGGCGTGCATGGCCCGGCGGTAACCGTCGGCGCGGATGGCGTTGGGCATCTCGGTGAGCCGGACCGGGTCCTTCTCCAGGTGTTCGATGTGGGCGATCCGCCGGTGGCCGAGCGCGGCGAGGTGGGCGACCACCAGGCCGGCGCCGGTGAGGTCGTCGTCGGCGACCGTGTCGTGAACGGCGGAGCGGCCGTGCCGGCCGACCACCACGGTGGGCACGGTCCGGGCGATGCGCTCCAGGCGCGGGCCCGAACTCAGCGGCGCGATCAGGATGACGCCGTCCATGTTGCGGTCGATCATGGCGTCGGTGACCCGGGCCTCGGCCGGCTCGTCGTTGCCGGCCGAGGCGATCAGCACCTGGTAGTCGGTGCCGCCGAGCTCGGCCTCCACGCCGTCGAGCACGTCGGCGAAGAACGGGTTGCGCAGGTCCGGCAGCATCACGCCGATCGTGTAGGTCCGCCCGCGCAGCCCGCGGGCCGCGGCGGACGGCCGGTAGCCGAGCTCCTCGATCGCGGCCCGCACCCTGGCCTGCATCTCGGGACTGGCCCCGTACGCCCTGCGCAGCACCTTGGACACGGCGGTGGTGGACACCCCGGCATGCCGCGCCACGTCGACGATGGTGACCCGGCGGCCGGGACCCGGACCGTGCGGCATCCGCCCTCCTTGGCTGGGAAACGTTGCCCACTATACGGGCTTGATCGAGAAGCTTGATGGCTGGCCATCTCTTGACGGGTCTCGCCATCCGCTCTTAAGGTCGGCGAAACACGATGGAAAACGTTACCCGCGCCATACCGGCCTTCGGCGCGTGGCACCCCCTGTTCGCGTCCGTGTCCGAGGGTTCGCTCGACCGGCGCGGTGAAACGATTCAGCAAAGCGGGTACCCAGTGAGACTCGATGTGCAAGGACGCCGTCACGCGCCGCCCTGGTGGTTCACGCTCCCGGCTCTGCTGCTGTTCGCCTTCGTGGTGCTGCTGCCCAGCGCCCGCGGGCTGCACTACGCCGTCACCGACTGGGACGGCCTGAACCCTGACTTCACCGTCGTCGGCCTGGACAACTTCACCGCCATGGCCGACGACCCGGACGCGTTCGGCGCGGTCCGGCACACGCTGGTGGTCGCGGTCGCGATCACGGTGCTCCAGAACGGCCTCGGGCTGCTGCTCGCGCTGGGCGTCAACTCCGCGATCAAAAGCCGCGACGTGCTGCGCGTGCTGCTCTTCGCGCCCGCGATGATCGCGCAGATCGTCACCGCGTACCTGTGGCGCAACCTCCTCGGCCCGGACGGCGCGGTCAACAGCGCGCTCGGCGCCATCGGGCTCGGCGGGCTGCGGCGGGACTGGCTCGGCGACCCGGACCTGGCGCTGTGGATGATCGTGCTGGTCGTGGTCTGGCAGTACGCCGGCTACTCCATGGTGATCTTCCTGGCCGGGCTGCAGTCCGTGCCGAAGGAGATCTACGAGGCGGCCGCGATCGACGGCACCGGGCCGGTCCGCCGCTTCTGGTCGATCATCCGGCCGCTGCTGGCGCCGGCGCTCACCATCAACCTGATGCTGTCGATCATCGGTGGCCTCAAACTCTTCGACCAGGTGTACGCGATGACCGGCGGCGGGCCCGGCCACGCCACCGACACGATCTCCACACTGATCTACAAGGAGGCGTTCACGCTCGGCGAGTTCGGCTACAGCATCGCGCTCGCGGTGGTGCTCACCGTGATCGTCGCGGTCGCGTCCGGCGCGCAGTACACGGTGCTGTCCCGTGGCGAGCGGGCCGCGTCGTGAACCGCTACTCACCCCGTACCCTCGCGCTCGAAGTGGTCATGATCGCGGTCGCGGCCGTGTTCGCCTTTCCGGTGTACGTGCTGGTCAACCTGGCCGTGCGGGCGCCGTCGGACACGTCGTCGCCGATCGCCCCGACGAGTTCCCCGACGCTCGGCAACTTCGCCGGGGCGTGGCGGGAGGCCGGGCTGGGCGGCGCCCTGATCAACAGCGTGGTGGTGACCGCAGCCAGCGTGCTGATCGTCCTGGTCGTGTCGTCGCTGGCCGCCTACCCGCTGGCCCGGTCCGCCGCGCGGTGGTCCCGCGGCACGTTCCTGCTGATCATGCTGGGGCTGGTGCTGCCGTTCCAGCTCGCGTCGCTGCCGCTCTACCAGACCGTGCGCGACCTCGGGCTGCTCGGCTCGGTCTGGTCGCTGGTGCTGTTCTACTCCGGGCTGCAGGTGCCGTTCACGACGTTCCTCTACGTCGGGTTCCTGCGCGCGCTGCCGCGCGACTTCGAGGACGCGGCGCAGCTCGACGGCGCCACGCCGCTGAGCACCTACCGGTACGTGATCCTGCCGATGCTCAAGCCGATCACGGTCACCGCGCTGGTGCTGAACGCGGTCAGCGTCTGGAACGACTTCTTCACCCCGCTGCTGTACCTGTCCGGCAGCACGCAGCAGACCGTGCCGGTCGCGATCGCCGGCTTCGTCGGCCAGTACGTCTCCGACTGGAACCTCATCTTCGCCGCGCTGCTGATCAGCATCGTGCCCGTGCTCGCGGTCTACCTGGCCCTGCAGCGCCACATCATCAACGGATTCGCCGGAGGGCTCAAGGGATGACCGTCCACGGCCCACGGAACCGGCCGCCGGCGGGGCCACCGTCCGGCCGCTACACGCTCACCGCACTCGCTCCGTCGTGGGAGAGACCATGAAGTCACGCACCGCGCTCATCGCCGCGTTCGCGGCCGTCACCATGACCGTCACCGCGTGCAACGGCGGCACCAACGCCGCCGCCGAGGGTGACGGCACGACCCTGACCATCGCGTCGGTCGACCAGGGCTCGATCGAGAAGGTCGTCGACGCGTTCAAGGCCGCCAACCCGGGCGTCACCGTCAACCTGACCACCTCCGGCGCCGACCAGTACCAGCAGCAGATCCGCACCCAGCTCGCCTCCGGCACCGCGCCGGACGTGATGACCGTGTGGCCGGGCAACGGCAACCCGGGCGCCACCTACGTGATCGCCAAGCCCGGCTACCTGCTCGACCTGTCCGGCCAGCCGTGGGCCGCCCGCCTGCCGGACGCGTTCCAGCGGGTCGCGCAGTACGAGGGGAGGACGTACAACGCGGTGTTCGGGCTCAACGGCATCGGCGCGGTCTACAACGACCGGGCGCTGAGGGACTCCGGGCTGACCGCGCCGGGCACCTGGACCGAGCTGCTCGCCTTCTGCCGCGCGGCCGACGGGAGGGGCACGCCCGCGTTCGCGCTCGGCATCCAGGACAACTGGGTCACCCAGCTCGTGCTGTACGCGCTCGCGGCCACCGTCGTCTACGGCGCCGACCCCGGCTTCGACGCCAAGTTGCAGGCCGGCCGGGCCACGTTCGCGAACTCGGCGTGGACCACGGCGATGGCGAAGTACCGCCAGCTGGCGGACGCGGGCTGCTTCCAGGACAACCCGCTCGGCACCTCCTACGAGGCCAGTCAGACGCTGGCCGCGACCGGGAAGACGCTCGGCATCATCCAGGGCAACTGGATCATCAGCCTGCTCAAGCGGAAGGACCCGGCCGGTACGTACACGATGAGGGCACTTCCGGCCACCGACGACCCGGCCTCGTTCGTGATGCCGGCCGCGGCCGGTGCCGGGTACGGCGTGAACGCCAAGGCGAAGAACCGGGACCTGGCGCTGCGGTTCATCACGTTCGTCATGTCGCCGGAGGGCATGAAGCTGTTCACCGAGACACAGGGCAGCCTGCCCACGCTGCCGGACGCCGGCACCGCGGTCGACCCCGGCCTGGCCGAGCTGCAGACGTTCGTGCGCGAGGACCGGACCGTGCCGTTCATGGACCAGCTCTGGCCGAACGCGAAGGTGCAGCAGACCATGCTCAGCGGCCTCCAGGAGGTCTTCAGCGACCAGGCCACCCCGGCCGACGTGCTCACCGATATGGACACCGACTACAAGGCGGGATCATGAAACGACGTACGGCACTCGGACTGTCCCTCGCCGTCCCCTCCGCATCCGTGCTGACCGCGGCGCCCGCGCTCGCCGGCGACCCGGGCGTGCGCGTCGTCTCCCTCCGGGTCGACGGCCGCGGCGACGCCCCGCTCGGCCTCGACAATCCGCACCCGGTCCTGAGCTGGCAATTCGCGGAGACCACGTCGGTGGCGGCGGACCGGCAGACCGCCTACCAGATCCGGGTCCACGACGCCGCCCGCGACCGGCTGCTCTGGGACTCCGGCCGGGTCGACTCGCCGGTCCAGTCCGGCGTCCGCTACGGCGGCCCGCCGCTCGTCTCCCGGCAGCGGCTGCGCTGGCAGGTGCGCGCCTGGGACGCCGGCCGCCGGGCCACCGACTGGAGCCGCCCGTCCACCTGGGAGACCGGCCTGCCGCGCCAGGAGGACTGGGGCGACGCCCGCTGGATCGAATATCCGGGCCGCACCGAGAACCAGCCGATGCCGATCTTCGCCCGCCCGTTCGGCGTCGACCCGCGCCGCACCGTCACCCGGGCCCGGCTCTACCTGTCCGGCGTCGGCATGCACCTGGCCGGCCTCAACGGGCGCACGCTCTCCGACGAGGTGCTGGCGCCCGGCTACGCCAACTACCAGCTCTCCAGCGAGTACCGGGTCTACGACGTCGCCGGTCACCTGCGCAAGGGCGCCAACACCGTGGCGGTGCGGCTGGGTAACGGACCCGCCTACGTGCGGCGTAGCGTCACCAACCCGGCGGCGGGGCGCACCGCGCCGTACGCGTGGTGGCAGAGCCAGCTCAAGGGCAGCGGCACGCTGACCGGCGACGCCGACGCCGGCGCCACCACGGTCACGCTGAGCGCGGTCACCGGCTACCACGTCGGCGGCACCATCAACGTGGACACCGGCGACGGCGGCGACAACCTCGAATCCCGGGTCATCACCGCGATCGGCGCGGACAGCGTCACGTTCACGCCCGGCCTGTCGAAACCGCACCCGGCCGGCGCCGCGGTCACCGGCTCCGGCAACAACGTCGCCGCCAGCGACGCCAGCGCCGGGGCCGCGGTCACGCCCCGGTTCATCGCGCGCCTGGAGATCACCTACGCGGACGGCCGGGAGACCGTGATCGTGTCGGACCGCGAGTGGCGCACCGCCCTCGGCCCGCTGATCACCGACGCCTGGTACTCGGGCTCCGACGTCGACGCCCGCCGCGAGCAGCCCGGCTGGGACCGGCCCGGATCGGACCTGTCCGCGACCGCGACCCGGCGCGACGGCACCGCGACCGGGTGGATCGCCGCCGGGATCGCGCCGCCGCCGAACCTGGCCACCAGGCTGGTCGCGCGGACCGCGCCGCCGGTCCGGATCGCCGGCCGGTACGCCCCGGTCTCGATCACCAATCCGGCGCCCGGCACCTGGGTGTTCGACCTCGGGCAGAACATCGCCGGGTTCCCGCTGCTCACACTCCGGGGCGGCGTGCCGGCCGGCACCACGATCCGCATGTCACCGGCGGAGTCGCTCGCCGCGGACGGCACGGTGGACCAGGCGTCGCTCAAGGGCGGCGGGGGCAGCCGCGGCACCGACCTGTTCAACACCTACACCACCGCCGGCCTGCGCGGCGGGGAGAGCTGGCGGCCGGACTTCACCTACTTCGGCATGCAGTGGGTGCAGGTCACCGGGCTGCCGGAGGGGTACGTGCCGGACCGGAACACGATCACCGGCCTGCGCGTGCAGGCGGACACGCCGGTCGCGGGCGAGGTGACCACGTCGAACGCGCGGGTCAACCGGATCCACCGGATGGCCTGGTACTCGTTCGCCGGCAACATGATGAGCGTCTTCACCGACTGCCCGGGCCGGGAGAAGCTGTCGTACCCGGCGGACTACACCATGCCGATGGGCGCCATCCATCGCGACTTCGACCTGTCGGCCTATCTGCGCACGCACGAGCGGCACCTGGCCGAGGGGCAGTCGGTGGCGGACACCCCGATGTTCGGCAACGTGGCGCTGAAGACGCCGGTCTACGACTGGGGCTACTCCGGGCGCTTCGGCGACGAGATCAACTGGGGCAACGCGATCATCCTGGTGCCGGGCTTCCTGCGGCAGCTGTACGGCGACACGTCCACGGCGGCCCGCTACTACGAGCCGATGGTGCGGTTCGCGGACTACATCGCGCGGCAGAAGGCGTCCGGGCACATCGTGGACGCCGCGCTCGCCGACTGGGTCTCCGCGGAGCAGACCTCAGGGCGGATCACCGGCACCTGGGGCTACTACCTGATGATCAAGGAGCTGGCCGAGTTGGCCCGGCTGACCGGGCACCCCGCCGACGCGGAGCACTACATGGCGCTGGCCGCGCACATCCGGACCGCGTTCCACGCCGCGTTCTACAACACCACGCTGCGCCGGTACACCGCGGACGGCGACGCGGGCACGGCCGGCGCCACCCAGGCCGCGCAGGCGCTCGCGCTCGACGCCGGGCTGGTGCCGGACGGCGAGCGGCAGGCCGTGCTCGACGCGCTGGTGGAACTGGTCTACGCGTTCCACCCCGAGGGCGACGGGCCGCACCTCAGCGGTGGCACGATCGGCATGGCGCCGATCGTGCGGGCGCTCTCCGCCGGCGGCCGCGACGACGTGCTCTGGGACCTCATCCAGGAGGACGAGCAGCCCGGCTACGGCTACTTCATGCGGCCCACGGTCGCGAACCCGGGCGGCATGACCACGATCGGCGAGCGGTGGAACCGCGGCGACTCGAAGAACCACATGATCCTCGCCCAGATCGAGGAGTGGTTCCACGCCGGGCTGGCCGGCATCCGGGCCGCCGAGGGCACGGTCGCGTACCGCGACCTGGTCGTCCAGCCCAAGATCGTCGGTGACCTCACGCACGTGAAGGGGCACTACAGCACGCCGCAGGGCACGGCCCGCGCGGAGTGGAGGCGGGACGGCGACCGGCTGCGCCTGACCGTCACCGTCCCGCCGAACAGCACCGCCCAGGTCTGGGTGCCCACGCTCGGCGGCCGGGTGACCGGCGCGCCGCGGCGCGCGCGGTTCCTGCGGATCGACGGCGGCTACGCGGTCCATCAGGTGCCGTCCGGCACGTACACCTTCACCACCCGGTGACCCGTGCGCGGCAGGCCGGTGACGCCACCGGCCTGCCGCGCCCCGGCGGGCGGCAGGACGACCGCCAGGATCGGCGGTCACGCGGGCACACCACGGCGACGGTGCGGCCGGGATATCCGATGACCGCCTGGTGGTAGTCCGGCGTCACCCCGCCGATGCGTAGCAGACCTGACGGAACATCCGCAGGTCCCACCCGGGTACGGGGTGCGGGGTCAACGCCGGCCGAGCCAGTCGTGCAGCGCCGTGAAGTCCGCCGCGGTCAGGCCGGTGGAGGGGTCGATGCGGCGCAGGAGCGCGGGCTCGGGGTGATGGGCGGCGACCCACCGCCGGTCGGTGTCGGTGATCTCGTCGTCGAGCCAGACGAACGAGCGCCCGGTGGCGTGCCGTACCAGGGACGTCGTCTTCCAGTGCAGGCCGGATGAGGGCTCGTCGCCGTCCGGCCACTCGACGACCGGTAGCTCGGGCAGGCCGAGGCGCGGAGCGATGATCTCGTTGGCGTCGGCACCCCACGTCGTCGCCCAGATCAGCGGGCAATCCAGTGCCAGGAGCCGGCGCCCGTCCGCCGGATCCAGCCGGTCCAGCAGCGGGTTGCCGCCGCCGTCCGCGGCCGTGCCCGGGACGGGCCGCGCCCTGAACGGGATCAGCGGCCCGTCGACGTCGAGGAAGACCAGCGGGCGGCCATCGTGGAGCGCCGGCACGCGTGCATCGTACCGGCGGCCGGCGCAGCCGCTGGACCGCGGCACTCCGGTTCGCCGGTGAGCGGCCGCGCAGGCGATGGTGGTGGCGATGTCGGGTCGCCGCCGAGTCCGGTGGGCGGGGCCGAGGTGCCGGTCGCCGGGCCGGACGATGACGCCGGCTAGTGGAACGTGTTGGTCTGGGTGTTGTGGTCGCCGACCTGCACGCCCTTGGCCTCCCGCGCGTCGACCTGGTACTTGCCGGTCAGGTCGAGCAGCCGCCGGGCGGCGGCCACGACCTGCTCGTCGCCGGCCGCGCCCGAGGAGGTGAGGGCGTCGCCGAGCCGGGCCTGCCAGACGCCGGGCTCGGTCTCGTCGGCCTCCAGTGCCGGCACCGCCCGATCGCCGAGGCGGCGCCGCAGCAGATCCTTCAGACCCGCGTACGCGTCGCGCACCGTGTCCGACGCGGTCTGCGTCAGGCCCGCGCCCGCCCCGGCGGCCAACGCCGCCGCGATCAGCTCGATCGCTGTCATGATCCGCTCCCGTCGATCCGCGATAGACCATTGTGGCGGATGGGCGCGAGCCCCACCCACGCCGGCGGCGTGCCCGGGGTGATGGGGGCGGGTCGCGCCGCCGGATGCCGATGGCGCCGGGCGAACGGCGACGCCCGGCACTGCGCGAACCGCTCCCGGACCTGCCCGCGGCGGCGGACGCGCGGTGGACTCGCCGGCCGTGCTGGACGTCGGCGACCTGTTCACAGCTCCGCCGTGGCCTCGGCCGGGACGGCAGCCGGACCGGCGGCTGCACCACCGCACGCCGCCCCCGCGTCACGTACCCACGATGATCTTGCCCTTCGCGTGGCCGCGCGCGAGATACGTCAGGCCGCCGGCGGCGTCCGCCAGCGGGAGCCGCCGGTCCACCAGCACGCGCAGGCCGTCGTCGAGCAGCGTGACCACCGTGCCGAGGCGGGCGGCGTCCGACTCGTGGAAGACGAACGCGGCACGGACCCCGCGCGACGCGGCCCGCTCGGCGTCCGGCGGCGCCGGCACCGCCACGAGCAGCCCGCCCGGCACGAGCACGTCGAGTGCCTGCTCCCCGGCCCGCCCGCCGACGGTGTCGATGACGACGTCGACACCCCGGACCCGCGCGGCGAGCGGCCCCGCGGTGTAGTCGATCACCTCGTCCGCGCCCAGTTCCTCGGCGATGGCCAGGCCCGCGGGCGAGGCGGTGGCGATGACGTGGGCACCCAGCCGGTGCGCGAGCTGCACCGCGAAGCTGCCCACGCCGCCGGCCGCGCCCTGCACCAGGACACGCTGCCCGGGCCGGACCGCGGCGACCTCGGTGAGCGCCTGCCACGCCGTCGCCGCCGCGGTGGCCGCGCCGGCGGCGGTGCTCAGCGGGACCGAGGCCGGCGCCGGGACCAGCTGGTCCGCCGGGACGGCGGCCAGCTCCGCGAGCGCGCCGCCGGCCCGCGGGTCGAGCCGGGCGACGACCCGGTCGCCGGCCGCCCAGCCGTGGCCGGCGCGCGCGACCACGCCGGCGATGTCGGTTCCCAGCGTGTACGGAAACCGGACGGGAAAGAACTCCCGCAGGTGCCCGGCGGCCATTTTCAGGTCGAGCGGGTTGAGCGCCGCGCCCGAGACCTGCACCGGCACCTCGCCGTCTCCGGGTACGGGTTCGGCCACGTCGGCGAGGCGCGGCGGGTCGCCGTAGTCGCTGATGAGCAGAGCTTTCACTGAGACACTCCCAATCCGGCGGTACGTGATTCATCCGAACCGTTCCGCGCCGCCGGCCGGGTGACCAGGCGGCGTTCGTACCGGCGACGGCGAGCCTGGTGACGGCGTCACCTGGCTCGCGGCGTGCTCCGGCGGCGATACTCGGCGGATGGACCTCGCAGCGCTCGGTGGATTCCTCAAGTCGCGTCGTGACCGGCTGAGCCCGAGCGACCTCGGCCTGCACCCGACGTCGCGCCGCCGGGTCCCCGGGCTGCGCCGCGACGAGGTGGCGAACCTGGCCGGCGCGTCCGTCGACTACTACGTCCAGCTCGAACAGGGCCGCGGCGCGCAGCCGTCCGAGCAGATGCTGGCGGCGCTGGCCCGCGCGCTGCGGCTGACCCTGGACGAGCGCCACCACCTCTACCACCTGGCCGGACGGCCGCTGCCGCCGTCCGGCGGGGGCGGCGCGCACGTGCACCCCGGCATGCTGGAGCTGCTGGACCGGCTGGACACGACGCCCGCCCAGATCATCAGCGACCTGAGCGTCACGCTGGCCCAGAACCGGCTCGCCGCCGCGCTGCTCGGCCCGCCCACGGCGGCGACCGGCATCCGCGCCAGCTTCATCCACCGGTGGTTCACCGATCCGTCGGCACGCGACCTCTACCACCCCGACGAACACGACCACCAATCGTCCGTGTTCGTCGCGGACATCCGCGCCGTGTCCGCGCGGCGGGGCCCGGACGAGTTCGTGACCGCGCTCATCCGATCACTGCTGCGGGACAGCGACGAATTCCGCCGCCTGTGGGCGCGGCATCACGTCGCCATTCGCCGCGCCGACCGCAAACGCCTCCTGCACCCGCTGATCGGCGAAGTCGAACTGAACTGCACGAGCCTGCTCAGCGAGGACGGCACTCAGCGCCTGCTCTGGTTCACCCCACCCCCGGGCACCCCGTCCGTCGAACGCCTGGAACTGCTGAACGTGATCGGCGCCTTCCAGATCTCCGGCACCGGCGACGCGACCCGCTGACGGTCCGGCACCCACGGCGGCTCTCCCGCGGTGGGGGCGGCGACACATCACCGCCCGCAGCCGATGAACCGGCGATCTCCGGACCATCCGGCGTTCACCCAGGTCTCGCGCGGGGCCGGGGTGAGTCCGGGCATGACCGGGGTCAGCTTCGCCAGCAGCCACTCGGCGAACCGGGCCGCGCCCTGCGGGCAGGTGTGCACGCCGTCGCTGCTGCGGCCCTCCGGCGTGAACTCCCCGCCCCACACCTCGCCCGCGTCGAGCAGCCGGGTCCGGCCGCCGGACGCGTCCGCCGCCGCGCGGGCCGAGTCCCGGGTCCGGTGCAGCTCGTCCAGGTGCGGCGCGTGGAAGTCGTCCGCGCGGATCGGCGGCATGGTGACGATGACGAGCGTGGCGCCGGCGTCGGCGACCGTGGCCGACAACCGCGTGTACGCGTCGGTCTGCTCCCGCGCGGTGCCCCAGTCGTACGTGGTGATCTGGTAGACGACCACGGTCGGGGCGGCCTGCTCGATCGTCGCGGGCAGCGCCTCCCAGGCGGCGGACGCGTTCGGCCCGACCACGTTGCCGCCGCCCTCGGTCGCGGCGGACCAGAAGCGGACGCCGGAGACGGCGAACGCCTCGGTCAGCGCCGCGGCCTGGCCGGCCGCGACCGAGTCGCCGAGCAGCAGCACGCCGCCGGCCGGCGACCCGCCACCGGCCGGCGGTCCGGGCTCCGGGTCCCGCGCGTCACAGGCGGTGGTGAGCAGGAGCAGGCCGAGCGCGATGCCGATGCGTGTTCTCATGCCGAACGACGATGCCGCCACCGCGTCGCGTCCGGCCCGCCGTCGTGTCGCAGGTGTGTCGCAACGCCCCCGCGGCGTGGGCGGGCCGCGGGCCGGGCCGGATACTCGTGGGGTGGTGGCGATACTGCTGATCGAGGACGATCCGCTGGTCCGGCGCGGCCTCGAGCTGGCGCTGTCCCGGCACGGCTACGACATGCGCACGGCCGGCACCGGGCGGGACGGCCTGCGCGCGCTCGACGCGGACGTGCCCGACCTGGTGCTGCTCGACCTGATGCTGCCCGACCTGGACGGCCTGGAGGTGTGCCGCCGGATCCGGGCCGGCGGCGACCTGCCGGTGATCATGCTGACCGCGCGCGGCGACGACCTGGACGTGGTCGGCGGGCTGGAGGCGGGCGCGGACGACTACGTGGTCAAACCGGCCCGCCCGGCCGTGCTGGACGCGCGCATCCGCGCGGTGCTCCGCCGCAGCGCCGGCGACCCGGACGGCATCCGCACCCACCGTGACCTGCGCATCGACACGACCGCGCTGACCGTGTCCCGGCGCGGCGAGCCGGTCACGCTGACGCCCACGGAGATGCGCCTGCTGCTCACGCTGTCCGCCAGCCCGGGCCGGGTGTTCAGCCGGCAGCGGCTGCTGGAGGACGTGTGGGAGCACGACTACCTCGGCGACTCGCGGCTGGTCGACAACTGCGTGCAGCGGCTCCGCGCGAAGATCGAGACCGATCCGGCCGCGCCGGAGTTCGTGCAGACCGTCCGCGGTTTCGGCTACCGGTTCGGGCCGGTCCAGGGATGACCGGCCTGCGCGCGCGGCTGCTGGTCGCGTTCGTGGCGGTGACCGTGCTCGGCGCGGCCGCCGCGGCCTGGGCCAGCGCGTCCGCCGCCGGCACCGCGCTGGTCTCGGCCGCGCAGGAGCAGCTCACGGCCGCGCTCGCGGGACAGATCGGCGCGGTCGCGCCGGAGCTGACCTACCCACCCGACCAGGCGAGCCTGGACCGGCTGCGGGTGGCGGCCGGCCCGGACACGCTGGTCACCTTCGCGGGACTGCGCGCCGCGGACGGCGCCATCACCACCTTCGACCTCGGCGCGGTACGCACGGCCGCGCGCGACGGGAACCGCCTGGTCGCCCAGCGGGTCGACGCGGACGGCCGGCCCTGGCTGCTGATCGCCACGCCGGTCGTGATCACCGCGCTGGACGGCACCCGTACCCCGTCTGGCATCGAGGTCTACGCGGCCCGCGACCTGACCGCGGTCGACCGGCAGGTGGACGGCCTCACCCGGTCCGCGGCGCGCACGGCCGCGCTCGCGCTGCCGCTCGCGGTCCTGCTGGCGCTGGCCGCGGCCGGCAGCGTGCTGCGCCCGGTGCGCGGCCTGCGCGACACCGCCCGCCGGCTGGCCGCCGGCGACCTGGACGCCCGCGCCGTGCCGCGCGGCCGGGACGAGCTGACCGACCTCACCGTGACGATCAACGAGATGGCCGAGTCGCTGGCCCGCATGCAGGCGGACGCGCGCCGGTTCGCCGCGGACGCCTCGCACGAGCTGCGCACGCCGCTGGCGACGCTGGCCGCGGTGGTCGACGTGCTGGAGTCGGCCACCGCGGACCTGGAGCCGGACGCGCGCGAGTCCGCGCGGATGGCGATCACCGAGGTGGGCCGGCTCACCCGCCTGGTCGAGGACCTGGTGGAGGTGTCCCGCTTCGACGCCGGCACCGCGCGCCTGCGCGTCGAGGAGGCCGATCTCGTGGGTACGATCCGGGACTGCCTGCGCGCCCGGGGCTGGACCTCCCAGGTCACCCTGGACGCGCCCGCGGAGCTGCGGATGCCCCTGGACCGCCGCCGGGTGGACGTGATCGTGGCCAACCTGGCCGGCAACGCGCTGCGGCACGGCGGCCCGCCGGTGCGGGTGCGGGTCGCGGCCACGCCGGCCGAGGCGCTGGTGGAGGTGACCGACGGCGGGCCCGGCCTGCCCCCGGAGGTGCTCCCGCACGTGTTCGCGCGCTTCTGGAAACGCGATCCGGCCCGCGCCCGTACCCCCGGAAGTGGTCTGGGCCTGTCCATCGCCCGGGAGAACGCGCGCCTGCACGGCGGCGACCTCACCGCGGACGCGGACGCCCGGTTCGTGCTGCGGCTGCCGCGGGCGGTGCGGTCGTGAGGAGACGGTGCCTGGCGCTCGCGCTGACGCTGCTGGTGGCGGGCTGCGGGGTGCGGCCGTCCGGCCCGGCCGGCATGGGCGAGGCGCCGACCGGCGTCGCGTCCGGCGTGACGCTGTACTTCGTCGACGCGCGGGGGCGGCTGACGCCGCGGCTGCACGACACCGGCCGGCTCGGCACCGTCGCGGAGGCGCTGGAGCTGCTGCTCGGCGCGTCCGCGACCGTGGGGGACGGGCTGCACTCGGAGATCGAGATCAGCGGCGCGACCCGGGTGGTGACCACGGCCGAGCCCGGCCTGATCCACCTGCGGCTGCCGCTGGCCGACTACGAGGTGACGCCGCTCGGCATCGACCAGATCGTGTGCACCGCGCTCGGCGTGGCGGTGCAGCGCGGCGAATCCCGCGCCACCCGGGTCCGGCTGCTGCTCACCCGGTCCACCCCGGAGTTGGAGGGCGACCGGTCCTGCCCGCTGATCGGCTGAGACGCCCGGTCCCGGTCCCGCCGTGGACGGCACGCCGAGGCGCTGCTGCGCGAAATCGACCCGGAAACGTACGGCGATCCCTACGCTTTCTGGCAGGCGATCGTCTCCGCCATCACGGACGGGGACTTCGGCCGGCGCGGTCCGGACCGATACGACAACGGGAGCACGGTTCATGTCCTATGTGCGACGCTTCGACCACGTCGGCATCACGGTCGCGGATATCGACGCCGTCACCGCCTTCTTCGTGGCGCTCGGCCTCGAGGTCGAGGGCAGGACGTTCGTCGAGGGCGAGTTCCTCGAGACGGTCTGCGGCATCCCCGGCTCGCGCACCGAGATCGTCATGCTGAAGGCGCCGGACGACGGCACCCGGCTGGAGCTGTCCCGGTTCGTCCGGCCCGACTTCGTGCCCGGCTCGCCGGCCGCGATGGCGAACGAACTGGGCCTGCGGAACGTCTCCTTCGAGGTCGCCGACCTGCGCGCCGCCGTCGAGTGGGCGGCGGGTCAGGGCTACGGCCTGGTCGGCGGCATCGGCGAGTACGAGAACACGTTCCGGATGGCCTACGTCCGCGGGCCGGAGGGGATCATCGTCTCGCTGGCCGAGCGGATCGGCTGACGCCGGCCGTCACGGGACGGTCACGGCCACGTTGTCGAAGGCGGCGTGCCCGGTCGACGCGGTCGTCTGCATGCCGACGTAGCTCGCCGCCGGGGCGAGCGACTCGTCCGTGACCGAGGCGACCAGCGTGCCGCCGTCGTACAGCGAGATCGTCGACCCGCTCACCACCAGGCGCAGCCGGTACGTGGTCCCGGCGTGGATCTCCGAGGCCGCGCCGACCCCGGTGAGCTTGGTGTTGGTGCCGTCGACCAGCTTGCCGATCGCGTACCTGTTCCCCCAGGAGGCGATCCCGGCGTAGTAGTAGTTCCCGCGGTCGGTGTACCGGGCCATCAGCACGTTGTCGCGGTCGCCGGGGGCCACGTCCATCGGGGTGATCTCGGCGGCGACCGTGTAGTTGCGGGCGGCGATCCGCCGGTTGCCCTGCAGCGTCTGCGGATGCCCGGCGGGCGCGTTGCCCAGCGCGTGGGCGCGCCCGTTGCGCACCTCGAAGGACGCGCCGTTCGGGATGTGCGGGCCCTGCGTCATCGTCCACTTCGACGGGTCGACGATCGGCAGGCCGCGGCTCCACCGTGCCAGGTTGATGGTCTCGTTCCAGCCGGGGCGGTGGTTCTTCACGTTGTACCAGACCCAGTCGGTGCCGCCGACGTTCACCACGTACTGCCGGTAGATCATGCTGTCCTCGACGCCGCCGGCCACGCCGAGGTCGAGCGTCATCGCGGACCGGTCGAGCGTCCAGCGGACACCGTCGCGCGAGGTCAGCCGGCCGCCACGGGACGGGTAGTCGGCCTGCCAGCCGACCACCACCATCTGGTACGACCCGTCCGGCATCATCCGCACGTTGGGCCCGCCGATGCCGAGGCTGGCCCAGCCACCGTCGTTCATCGGGCTGATCAGCGGGTTGCTCGGCGACTTGGTCCACGGCCCGCGCGGGTCGGTGGCGGTGGCCAGGCAGATGAACTCCGGCTCGCCGCCCGCCGAGGCGATCCGGCCGGCGGTGTACCACATCTTCCAGAGCCGCTGCCGCTCGTCGTACAGCAGCGAGGAGTTGTAGATGTAGTCGTCCTCCCACTCCGCGGTCGGCACCACGATCGGCCCGAACTTCGTCCACGGGCCGGCCGGGTCGGTCGCCTCGGCGTAGTGGATGCGGCCCACGCCGCCGGCGTCCACGCCGAAGTACGACATGTGGTAGACGCCGTCGCGGTAGACCACGCTGGGCACGGTGAGCGCGTTGCTCTCGGTGGGCAGCGTCGGCGCGACCACCGGGTCCGGGTGCTTCGTCCAGGCGACCCCGTCCGCGCTGTACGCGTAGCCGACGTTGCCGATCGAGCCGTACCACATCTTGAACCTCGGCCCGCCGCCCTGGCCGACGATGATCGACGGGTCCTGCATCAGGCTGGTCTCCCACGGCAGGGACTGGGCCAGCACGACCCCCTGCCGATCCCACCCGGCCACCGTGCCGAAGGAGTCGCTGAACACCGTGACGGGCCGCGCCGCGGCGGGCGCCGGCGCGGCGGTCACGAACACCAGGGCCGCCGCGACGACGGGCACGGAAAATCTCATCGCTCACTCCGATCGCGCGGTCCACCGACAGCCACCGACGACGATCATCGTCGATGCGACGCCGATTCGGCAACAGCCCACCGGGGCGGTGCGGCCGGCGTGCCGCCGGCTGATCGAGCGGCGGTGGACCGGTGCTCGTGGGCCCGGGTCCTTCGGCGTTTCCCGCCGTGGGTGTCACCTGGTGTGCCCCGGGACCGTCGTTCCGGTGGAGCGAGACGAAGACTTCGGGAGGTGGCTGTGCACTGTCGCGCAGGGCAGGCCCTGGTGGCGTTGGTGTTGTCGGTGTCGCTGGCGGGGTGTGGGGTGATACCGGGGTTCGGGTCGTCGGGGAAAAAGGCGATTCCGGACAATCAGGTTCCGCAGAACGGGGACGGGGACTTCGAGGCGGCGCCGGGGGTGCGGGACGTGATCGGGGAGGGGCGGATCATGGTCAGGTACCGGGTGGAGGTGGAGACCGGGATCGACTGGGGTGAACTGCCGCCGTGGACGGCGGAGCGGTTCGCGGAGGCGGTCGACGAGGTGTTCGCGGATCCGCGCGGCTGGGCGGCGTCGGCCGCGGCGCCGATCACGGAGCCGGAGCACGGGATGTCCGGGGAGTCGTGGCAGTTCCAGCGGGTCGGTGACGACGAGCACGTGACGTTGCGGCTGGCCACGCCGGCCACGGTGGACGCGCAGTGCGCGCGGGCCGGGGTGGACACGGAGGGCGTGTACTCGTGCCGGTTCCAGAACACGATCATGGTGAACCTGAAGCGGTGGCTGCAGGGGGCGGACCCGGCGCCGTCGGTGCAGTCGTACCGTGCCGGGGTGATCAACCACGAGGTGGGGCACTTCCTCGGGTTCGCCCACCAGGGGTGCCCGGGTAGGGGGCGGCCGGCTCCGGTGATGATGCAGCAGACCATCGCGCTCGACGGGTGCCGGCCGAACGAGTGGCCGTTCAGCGAGGACGGCGAGTTCATCACCGGTACGTGGCAGGACTCCTGACGCCGGCGAGCGATCATCGTCGATGGGCTCTACCGTGGGGCCATGGCTGTTCAGATTCTGGCCGGTGCCGCGATGGTCGCCGCGCTCGGCCTCCCCGGCGTGGCGGCCGGCGAACCGCAGACGTTCGTCGGCGAGGGTTCCAGCAGCTTCGGGCTCGCCTACGTGTACGCGCGGGCGGACGCGCTGAGGCAGGCGGGCTGGGCCGGTTACACGTCCGCGGAGTGCGTCGAGACGGACAGCGACGTCTCCCCGGGCGGCGACTTCGCCACCGTGTGGTTCGAGTGCGTCCACCCGTGAGCGCCTGATTCGACCAGGTTTGACGGGGTTGGTACGGGGCACGCGCGCCGGGCGGATCGTCGAACAGCGAGGTGCCCCATGGTTGATCACTCCCGTGTTCCGGTGCTGGAGGCGTTGCAGGAGTTCCGGCGGCGTGGCGACACGGTGTTCGGGCCGCCCGCCCACAAACAGGGCCGGGGCGCCGACCCGCGCGTGATCGACATCGTCGGCGCCGGCGTGTTCGCCTCCGACGTGCTGTCGCTCAACGGGCTCGACGACCGCCGCCAGTCCCAGGGCGTGATCGAGCGCGCGCAGGAGCTGATGGCGGACGCGGTCGGCGCCGACCACGCGTTCTTCTCCACCTGCGGCAGTTCGCTGTCCGTGAAGACCGCGATGATCTCCGTGGCCGGGCCCGGCGAGAAGCTGCTGGTCTCGCGCAACGCCCACAAGTCCGTGATCGCCGCCTTGATCATCAGTGGGGTGGAGCCGGTCTGGGTGCACCCCCACTTCGACACCGGCTGGCAACTGGCCCACCCGCCGGAGCCGGACGACGTGCGCGCCGCGTTCCGCGCGCATCCCGACGCCGCGGGCATGCTGCTGATCACGCCCACCGACTGGGGCTCGTGCGCGGACATCGCCGGGGTCGCGCGCGTCTGCCACGAGCACGGGGTGCCGCTGATCGTGGACGAGGCGTGGGGCGCGCACCTGCCGTTCCACCCGGACCTGCCGCAGTGGGGCATGAACGCCGGCGCGGACCTGGTGGTCACCAGCGTGCACAAGATGGGCGGCGCGATCGAACAGTCCTCGGTCTTCCACCTCCGCGGCGACCTGGTCGACCCCACGGTGCTCAAGCAGCGCGAGGACCTGCTCGGCACGACCAGCTCGTCGTCGCTGGCGTACGCGACGCTCGACGGCTGGCGCCGGCACATGGTCGAGCAGGGCGAACGGCTGCTGGACGAGGCGCTGGGCCGGGCCGCGCGGGTCCGGGACGCGATCGGCGCGATGGACCCGCTGCGCCTGATGGGCGAGGACGTCGTCGGTACCGGCGGCACCGCGGAACTGGACCCGCTGCGGCTGACGATCGACGTGCGCGGGCTCGGGATCAGCGGATACCAGGCCGCGGAGTGGTTGCGCGCGGCGTGCCACGTCGACCTCGGCTCCGCCGACCAGTGCCACCTGGGCGGGCAGATCAGCTACGCCGATGACGACGACACGGAGAAGCGGCTGGTCGAGAGCGTGCAGCGGCTGGTCGACGAGTGCGGCGACCTCGAGTCGCGGCCCCAGGCCGACCTGCCGCCGCCGCGCACGCTCGAACTCGAGAGCGTCATGACGCCGCGCGACGCGTTCTTCGGCCGGACCGAACAGGTGCCGGTGGAGCGGGCCGCCGGGCGCATCGCCGCGGAGATGCTCAGTCCGTACCCGCCCGGCGTCCCGGTCCTGGTCCCCGGGGAGCTGATCAACTCCTCCGCGCTGGACTACCTGACCAGCGGCGTGCGGGCGGGCATGCTCATCCCCGACGCGGCGGACCCCACCATGGCCTCGGTACGCGTGGTCGCCGGCTGAGCGCCGGTCAGGCGCGCCCGGCCGTGCCGGGCGGCGGGTCGGCGACCAGGTTGCCGGTGTCGTCGACCAGGCCGGGCGCCATGCTGCCGCCGTGCGCCTCCCGCGGGTCCGGCTCGTCGGCCTCCCGCGCCTCCCCGGCCCGCTCGGCCGCCCGGCGCCTGGCGTGCGCGGCGGCCACGCTCGCCGGGCCGGCGGTGCCGCCCGTGGTGGTCATCATCCCGGGCGTGCGCGTGGGGCCGCCGTTGCGCAGTTCGTCCAGGTCGGTGCCGCGATCGACCGTACTCTTCGTCTGGTTCTCGTCGCTCATGCCGGATCTCCGTTCCCGCTGCGGCGTCCATGTGGCCGGCGCTCAGCCGACGATGATGCGCGCGCAAGCTCGCTCATGCGGCTCGGGATGCCCGGCTGGGAGCCGCCCAAACGGCCGGCCGGAATCTCGCGGTCCCGGGTCATGCCCCCGGGGTGCGCCGGAGCTACCGCCGCTGACCCGCCCGCTCGTCGAGACGTGGTGGCCGGAGCTCCACTAATCTCGTACCGTGTTCGCGCACGAGATCGGTTCCGGGACCCCGGTGGTGCTGCTGCACGGGTTCGGTCTGGACCACCGGAGCCTGCTCCCGCTGGAGCCGGCGTTCGAGCGCGCGGGACCGTGGCGGCGGATCTACCTCGACCTCCCCGGCGCGACCGGGACGCGGGCGGCGGGGGTGAACGGCACGCAACAGGTCGCCGACGCGGTGGTCGACGAGATCCGCGCGCGGCTCGGCGACGAGCCGTTCGCGGTGCTGGGCGGCTCGTTCGGCGGGATGATCGCCCGCTACGTCGCGCACGAGTGCCGGCCGCGGGTGCTCGGGCTCGCCACCGTGGCCGGGGTCTTCGTCGCCGCGCACGCCGGCCGGACCGTGCCGCCCCGCGCGGTGCTGAGGGAGGAACCCGAGATCGTGCCGCTCCTCGGCGCGGCGGTGGACGCGTACCGGGAGGACGCCGTGGTGGAGTCCGTGGCGGACGCGCACGGGTTCCTGCGGTACCTGCTGCCCGGCCTGGACGGCGCCGACCAGCGCGCGCTGGCCCGCATCGCGGAGCGCTACTCCCTCGACCGCGAACCCGAGGACGCGCACCCGGAGCCGTTCCGGCACCCGACGCTGCACGTCACCGGCCGGCAGGACCACGTGGTCGGATACTCCGACGCGTGGCGCCGGATCGAGCACTACCCGCGCGCGTCGTTCGCCGCGCTCGACGCGGCCGGCCACAACCTGCTGTTCGAGCAGCGCGAACTGTGCTGCGCGCTGGTCGGCGACTGGCTGGCGCGAATCCGGCGGGCCGGCTGACCGGCCGCGTCGATTCCGGCCGATTCACCGTTGGACCCGGGTGGCCGTCGTGGCAGATTGTGCTCTCATGGGCGGAACGACGATCGCGAGGCGGTAGATGCTCCGCGTGCCGGGATTTCTGTGCCGGGTGCTCGGCGGCGACGGCGTGCCGTGCGGCACCGGGTTCCAGGTCGCCCCGCACCTGGTGGTGACGGCCTGGCACGTCCTGCGGGACGCCGGCGGCGACCGGGCCGGCGCGCGGCTGAGCGTGGACGCGCTGCACGGCGGTGTGCCGCCGGCCGCGGCGGAGGTGATCGCCGGCGACCCCGGCCGTGACCTGGCGGTGCTGCGGCGGGACGAGCCGTTGCCGGACACGGTGGCCGGGCTCGTGCACACCGGCGCGGTCGAGCCGCTCACCCCGGTGCTGGTCACCGGCGTCTCCACGATCGACGACCCCGGGCACGTCTACCGGCACCTGGACGCGACCGGCAGCTGGCAGGGCGGCACCGTCCGGGACACGGACGTCCGGCTCGGCCGGTTCACCTCGGCGGGCGTGGTCCCCGGGATGAGCGGCGCACCGGTGTTGCGGCTCGCGGACCGTACCGTGGTGGGGGTCGTCTCCGCCCGGTACAACAGCGCCGACGGCTGGCTGCGGGACTCCGTGTGGGCGGCCCGGACCGAGGATCTCGCCGCGCTGCTGGACGGGCTCCCGGGGATCGGCGTCGGCCGTCGGCTGCTGGTGGCCGACCGGGTGAGCACGGTGCTGGCCGTCCGGGCGCCCGGCGCCGGCGCGCTGGTGGCCGGCGCCGCGACGGCCGAGGTCGGCGTGCACGAGGCGGCGCTGGAGGCCGCGACCGTGCTGACCGCGCTGGACGACTCCTGCCGCGGCGTGGGCCACCTCGGTGACCTGGTCGAGTCGCTGGTCACCCGGGTGGAACGCGACGGTCGGCACGACCGGCACGCCGTCGGCGACCTCCGGGCCAGGCTCCGCCGGCACGGCCTCGACCCGCGGGTGCTGTTCCCCGCCATGGCCCAGCACGAGGAGGCGCTGCGGCGCTGGGCGGCGGGCGGGCCGGCGGCGGGCCCGCTGGCCTCGCTGGCGGTCGTGCTCGCGCACGAGGTGACCACCGACGTGTTCGCCGGGCTGTCGGCCACCTGCCGCCGGTACCTGCGCGAGGCGCTGTTCCGCGTCGACTCGGCCGGCTGCGCCGCGTTCCTGGACGCGCTGGCCGCGGTCCTGCCGCCGCTGCGGTCCCCGTCGACCGAGGCGGTGCTGGTCCGGCCCGGGAACGAGCCGGTGCCGGTGGAGGCCGCCCGGCGTAGCGAACTGGCCTCCGTCGCCGCGCAGCTGTGCCGGCTGCCCGACCCCGACCCGTACGTCGCCGGCCGCGCCGAGCCGGTGTCCGTCGTCGCCGCGGCCGTGCGCCGCCGGATCGCCGGTCACGGGTCCGCGACGGCCTTCCTGTCCGGCCAGCCGGGCGTGGGTACGTCCACGGTCGCCGTCGAGGCGGCCCGGCTGCTCGCCCCGGACTTCGCCGGCGGCGTCGTCTACCTCGACCTGCACGGGCTGGTCGCGGGCGTGCGCCGGGAACTGTCCACCATGGTCCGGCTGATCTCCGAGGCGCTGCGGCTGGACCTGAGCGTGGAGACCATGGACGACACCCAGCGGGCCGCCGCGCTCCTGGCCCAGCTGCGCGACCGCGGCGTCCTGCTGGTCTTGGACAACGCGCGCGACGCCGGGCACGTGGCGCCGCTGGCCCGGGCACCGCGCGGCTGCGCCGTGATCGTCACCGCGCGCGACCGGGTGCAGAGCTTCGCGGACCCCGGCCTGGTGTTCCGGGCGGAGCCGCTCGCCCGGGAGGACTCGGTGCGGGTGCTGGCCGCCTGCGACGAGTCGCGCGCGGACCGGGCGGACCTGCTGCACCGCATCGCGTTCCTCTGCGCCGACGTCCCGCTCGCGCTGCGCATGATCGGCGCGAGGATGGCCAGCCGGCCCGACCTCCCGCTGGAGTACGTGCTGCAGACGCTGGAGCAGGAGACCACGCGGCTCGACTACCTGGACGCCGGCGACCGCGCCGTGCGGGCCGCGATCCGGCTCAGCTACGACAACCTGGACGTCGCCGCGCGGCGGGTGTTCCGCCTGGTCGCGGCCGCACCGGGCAGCGCCACCACCGGCGCGGAGCTGGGCCACTGCCTGGGCGAGAGCGCGCTGACGCAGGAGCTGCTGCTGAACCGCCTGGTGGACCGCAGCCTCGCGGAACAGGTCACCGTCCGGTCGCCGTCCGCGAGCCTGGTCGCCACGGTCAACCTGTTCGACCTGGTCCTGCTCTTCGCCCGGGAGCGGCTGGCCGAGGAGGAGCCCGAGGAACTGGTACGCGACTTCCGGCACCGGGCGCTCGGCTATCTGCGGGACCGCCTGGCCGAGATCGTCCGCCTGGACCGCCCGCCCGTGATGCCCGGCGAGCTCGACCCGTCCCGGTTCCACGCCGCGGCCCGGCTGGCCGAGGAGGGGGAGTGGTTCGACCTCGCCACCGAGCTGGCCGGGGACCTGTCGATGCTGCACGACTCCCGCGGCGAACTGGACGGCGTGGTGGCCGTCAACGACCTGCGCGTGCGCCTTCACCTGCGCCGCGGCGTGCCCGGCGACGCGGTGGCGGCGTGCCTGGCCAACGCCACCGCGCTGCGCGCGCACGACGTGACGCGCGCGGCCGGGTGCGCCCGCCTGGCCGTCCGCATCGCCCAGGAGCACGGCCTGGTCGCCCGCGCGGGCGAGGCCGAGTTCACGCTGAGCGTGCTGCTGTGGGAGTCCGGCGACCTCACCGGTGCGCTGGCGGCCGGTGAGCGGTCCGCGTCGGTGCTCACCGCCGCCGGCCGGGAGGCGGCCGTGATCCCGGTCGCGATCAACAACTGCCGGCTGGCGCGTGAGCTGCGGGACGCCACGCGCACGTCATCCTGGGCCCGCCGCGCCGACGGGCTGGCCGGCCGGGTGCGGGACCGGGGACTCCAGGCGTCGGCCGCGTTCGAGCTGAACCGCGCCCAGCACGACGCCGGGGAACTGGCGGCGGCGATCGCGTCCGCGCGCCGCGCCGAGGCGCTCTACCGCGCCGAGGAGAACTGGTTCAACGCGGCGGTGACGTGCGAGAACGGCGCGCTCTCCGCGGAGGACAGCGGCGACGTCGCGCTCGCGCGGCAGTGGCGCGCCACGGCGGTCGAGCACTGGCGGCGCTGCGGGAACCTGCCCCGCCTGCTGCGGGCGCTGGTCGACCTCAGCGCGCTGCACGTGCGGGTGACGGAGTACGAGCCGGCCGACGACGCGCTGGCCGGCGCGATCCGGGCGATCCGCGACGAGCCCGGCACCGCGCTGCCGCCGCTCCTCGAATCCGAGATCCTCGCCCGCCACGCCGCGGTGCGGCTGTTCACCGGCACCGGGGCGGACCGTCACGGTACGGACCTCGCCGCCCCCGCCGCCGCGGACGGCACCGGCGACGCCGAGCTGGAGCGCCTGCGCGCGGTGCTGAGCCGGTTCCACGCCGGCGCGCTGAGCATCGACGACGCCCGGCAGCAGGTGCTGACCGTGCTGCGGACGGAGACCCGCCACGGCCCGGAGATGGCCCGGCCCTGGCTGCACGACGACCTCGGCGCGGAGCTCGCGCCACGCGAGCTGAAGCCGGGATGAAACCGGTCCGAAGCCGCCCGATGGTCCGATGAGGACTGTGGCCGGGCGCGGCGGGCGCCGTGCCCGGGATGATCCCTATCGGACAGGAGACGGAATGCGAACGATGATGCGACGCCTCGGCGCCGGTGCGGCCGCCGCTACGGTGGCGGCCGCGCTCGCCGTGGCGGGGACCGGCGCCCCGGCCTCGGCGACCGCGGCGGAGTGCTCCGGGGGTGCGAACGGTTTCATCGACATCCCAGACACGCTGCGCGGCTCCCAGGTCTACGCGGTCGATCTGGGCGGCGGCGCCACGTCGCGGCTGTACGTCGGCACCGTGTCCGGCGCGCAGCGCACCTGGGCGATGATCGACGGGACTACGTACCCGGGTGATCGGGTGTGGATGGACTGGACGCAGAACGGCGGCGCGACCTGGCTGCAGTGCGGCCCGTTCCAGATCACCGCGCCCGGCCAGACCAAGACGACCGCGGCCAAGCGGACCAGCTCCAGCACGAGCTGGCGGGTGCGCGCCTGCGGCGCCTTCAGTGGCGGCCCGGTGCGGTGCGGGGCCTGGTGGTGAGGCCCTGACCCGCGGCGTCCCGCCGGTCGGGCGTCACGCCCGACCGGCGGTGGCCGTCGCGCGGCGGCGGGCGGCGGCCGTGATGGCCTCCTCGGGCGTGCGGAGCCGCCGGCCGAGCACGCGGCGCGCCGGTCAGGCCGGCGGTGCGAACGGCTCGTAGCAGTCGAACGTCTCGTGCGCGAGCACCCGCCCGTCGTCCACGGTGAGCAGCGCCGCGACGTGCGCGACCAGCTCCTGCCCGGCCCGGAACGGCCCCGCGTCCGCGCCGACCACGCCGCGCCAGGTCGCGCGCACGGCCGCGCGCGGCCCGTCCGAGAGCACCTCGTGCACCTCGAAGACCTGCTCGCGCAGCAGCGCCTTGCCGGACCGGAACCCGGCGACGGTGGCCTCCAGATCCCGCACGGCACCGGCCGGAACCAGCGCGTTCGGATGCTCGGTCACCCGCACCCCGGGCGAGAGCAGCGCCCGCAGCTCGTCCTCGGTCGAGGACAGGTCGGACACGACGGCGTAGTAGCGGCGCACGACGGACTCCACGGTTGCCATGGCGCCGAGATTACACAACCATGGTTGTGTGTTGGAAGACGCTGCTCCCGAACTCGACATGTCCTCCGCGTTCACGCTGCTCGGCGACGCCGTCACCCGCCGCGTGCTGCGCGCCCTGGACGGCACCGGGCTCCGCCCCGCGCACGGCTACCTGATCCAGCGCCTGCTCACCGGCCCGGCCACCGCCACCGAGATCGCCGACCACCTCGGCATCAGCCAGCAGGCCGTCTCCAAGGCCCTCAACGAACTGCTGACCCTGGGGTACGTCGCCCCCGCCACCACCGGCGACCGCCGCCGGCGCCCGATGGCCCTCACCCCGGCCGGCCACCACGCCATCGACACCGCCCGCGCCGAACGCGCCCGCATCGACGCCCGGCTCCGCGCCGCCCTCGGCCCCGGCACCTTCGAGACCACCATGGCCGCGCTCCACACCGCGCTCGACGCCCTCGACCTCACCGACCGCATCCGCCACCGCGCCGCCCAGCCCCCGGACGACACCCTCGCCGGCTGACGCCGCGGCGGGACGCGCGGTCAGGCGCAGGCGAGGCGGGCGGCCGCCCAGTCGGCGTGGTCGCTGCCGTTGCCGTTGCCCGCGTCGGTGACACGCAGGTCGAGCTGGCGGGCGCCGGTGATGTCGACGTCGAGGCGAACGGCGGCGGCGGCGCCGGTCACGACGCCGCTGCGGGCGCGGAGCGTGCCGTCGGCCCAGACCTCGAACTCGACGGAGCCGGAGGCCTCGTCGTCGACGCCGACGTCGGAGCGGAAGCGGGTGCAGGTGCCGCCGAGGTCGACCAGCACGCTGGAGTACGCGTGCGCGCCGAGGCCCTTCTCGTACCGTACGCCGCCGATGGTCATCGGGTTTCCGTCGGTGGCGCCCTGCTCGCCGTTGCTGCGGTCCCGCTCCACCGGGCCCCAGCCGTTGGCCTGCTCCACATAGGGACGGTCGCTCAGCCACGCGTAGCCGGCCGGCAGCGGCGCCTCGACGGCGGCGGCCGCGGTGACCGTGGTGCGGTAACCGGCTGCCGTGCCGGACGTGACCGAGGCGGTCAGGTCGTAGCGGCCCACGTCCGTGTCCGCCGGCGGCGTCACGGTGAACGTGGCCGTCTCCGGGCCGCCGGTGGCGACCGGGCCGAGGTCGGCGCGCGCGGGCTCGACGGTCCAGCCCGGCGGCACGGCGAGATCGACCGCGGCGCTGGTCAGGCCGCCGGCGCACCGCGGCGAGACCGTGACGTCGACCCGTTCCGGCGTGCCGGCGGTGACCCGGCCGTCGGTGGTGGCGGTGACGTCCGGGGCGCACGGGGCCGCGACGTCGGAGTCCGGGACGCCACCGGCCCTGATCTCGTCCCGGGTGAGCGGGCGCAGCACCAGCTCGTGCGAGTACGGCTCGGCCGGCGACAGCTTGAACGGGTCGAGGACCGAGTTCGGCGTCTCGCCCATGCCGGTCTCGCCCGCCTCCGCGTGCAGCGTCACCCAGTCGCGGTTGCGCACCAGCGGAAGCTGGTGGTCGTACTCGGCGCGGTCCAGGTCGTCGTACGGGGTCACGCTCACGTCCCGGGCGCCGCCGACGAGCAGCCCGGCGCGGCCGTCGTGCAGGCTGGCCCAGCGCGTGTCGGTGTGGTTGCCGTAGGCCTGCGGGCGGGAGTAGCGCACGTACTCCCGCTCCACGGTGCTGCGGTAGACGCCGAGCCGCGCGCCGCTGCGCCGGTCGTTGTAGGACTCGTGCGGCCCGCGGCCGTAGTACGCGAAGCTCTGCATCTCGTCCGGCAGCCGCAGCGACACCCCGACCCTCGGCAGGTACGGCAGCTCGCCGACGCGGCCGCCGGTCGCGGCCACGTTCTGGGTGAGCGTGATCGTGCCGTTGCGGTCGACCCGGTACCGCATGGTCTGGTCGAACGAGATGCCGGTCCCGGCGACCGTGCTGCGCACCTCGACCACCACCGCGTCCGCCTCGGTGCGCGTCCGCACGTCGTCGATCGTGGTGCGCAGCCGGTCGAGGCCCAGCTCGTGCCAGATCCGCCGGTCGTCGGTGCCCCAGTCGTACGTCTCGTTGCTGGTCGGCGGCCGGTACACGTCCAGCGTGGGCGGGCCGGCGATCAGCTCCCGCCCGTCCGCGCGCATCGAGGTGAGCGCGCCCGACTCGAACCGGTACGCGAAGCCGGGACCGGAGACGGTGAGCGTGTCGCCCCGGGTGGCCAGCGCGGGCGCGCCGCGCGCCGGTGCGGGCAGGATGCCCGGGACCGCGCGCCCGCCGACGGAGAACTGGTCGTAGCCGACCGTCCAGCCGCGCCGCGCCCACGGCAGGTCGCGCGTGGTGACGGCGGTCAGGTTCAGCAACCGCTCCCGGTCGCCCGGGTTCGGCGGTGGCGCGCCGAGGTCCAGCTCGACGGTCTCGCCGGGCTTCAGCCGCAGCGTCCGGCTGCCGGAGCGGAGCGTGCGGGCCTGCTCCGCCACGTTCCAGTCCAGCCGCAGCTCGTACGCGCCGGCCTGCTGCTCGTTGTGCACCCGCACCCGGCCGCGCGCCGCGTCGACGGCGGTGAACCGGATCGGCGCCTGCGCCCAGGCCATCTCCGCGGTCTCCGGCTGCACGTAGCGGTCGGAGCCGACCAGGCCGTCCGTGCCGGACAGGCTGATGCCGAGACTCAGGAAATCACCCTTCGGCTGGTACGTGTCGAAGTTCAGCGCCAGCACCGCCCGCTCGGCCGGGTCGCCGGCCAGCTCCGCCGGGGTCAGCGCCCGCCCGTAGATCCGCGCGTCGTCGATCAGGCCGCGGCCGAGCCGTACGCTCCACAGGTCGTTGTCCTGCTGGGTCTCCGCGTTGCGGCCCAGGTTCACCTCGAACAGGCCGGGATCGACCGCACCGGTACGCGGGACGGCGGCCACCTCGGCGCCGTCGATGTAGAGCCGCAGCGCCGCGCCGTCGTAGACGCCGCTGACCCGGTGCCAGGCGCCGTACCAGCCGGCCGGCACGTCCGCGGTGACGGTGGCCCAGCCGCCGGCGTCGACGCCGAACTCGAGCGTGTCCGCGTCGCGCAGCTGCAGCGCGTAGCCCTGCCCCTTGGTCAGGATCGGGAAGCTGCCGGACCACTCGCCCGGGTGCACCCACGCGTCCAGCGTCAGCGGGCCGGTCAGGTCGAGCCGGCGGTCGCGGAAGACGTCCACGAAGTCGTCCAGGCCGGACAGTGACACGGCCTGGCCGCGCCGGCCGGCGACCGGCTCGGGCTTGCCGACCAGGAACGTCTGGATCCGGTTCGCGGACGAGTCCGGCGTGAGGATCAGCGGCTGGCGCAGGTTCTGGTCGGCCCAGTCCCAGATGAAGCCGCCCTGCATCTGCGGGTTGCGGCGGGCGAGCGCCCAGAACTGGTCGAAGTTGCCCAGCCCGTTGCCCATCGCGTGCGCGTACTCGCCCATCACCACCGGCTTGGTGGACGCGTTGACCCGGTTCTCCAGCCGGGCCGGCGTGGGGTAGCGGGGGCCGTCCACGTCCGCGAACGGCGCGTCGCCGTCCGGATTGTTCGACTGGTGGTAGAGCAGCCGGGTCGGCTCGTTCGCGTCCGCCCACGCGGCCATCGCGTAGTGCGCGGCGCCGAGCCCGGCCTCGTTGCCGGTGTCCCAGAAGATCACGCTGGGGTGGTTCTTGTCCCGCGCCACCATCGCCTGGAACCGGTCGGCGAACGCGGCCTGCCACTCGGGCCGGTCGGCCAGGCAGTTCGACGGGCAGTTCTCGCGGGAGTGCGTCTCGATGTCGACCTCGTCGTCCACCCACAGGCCGTACCGGTCGGCCAGCCGGTACAGGTACGGGTCGGACGGATAGTGCGAGGTGCGTACCGCGTTCAGGTGCAGCCGCTTCATCAGGAACACGTCGTCGCGCTGGCGCCGCGGCGTGTTGTAGCGGCCGGTGTCCGGGTCCGTCTCCGCCCGGTTGGTGCCCTTGATCAGGATGCGTTCCCCGTTGACCAGGATCTGCCGGTCGCGCACCTCGATCTCGCGGAAGCCGACCGGCTGCGCCGTGGTGTGCAGCACCGTGCCGCCCGGGCCGAGCAGTTCCAGCACGAGCGCGTACAGGGTGGGCTCCTCGGCGCTCCACGTCGCCGGCGCGGTGACCGGCATGGTGAGCGTGACCCGGCCGGTGCCGGCCGGCTGCCGGGCCGTGGTCACCGCCCGGTTGCGCGGGTCGAGCAGGGTGGCGCGGACCGCGAACTCGCCCGGCGCGCCGGCCACGTCGACCCGGGCGGTCAGCGTGGCGTCGCGGTAGGCCGCGTCCAGGTCCGTGGTGAGGTACGCGTCCTGGAGCCGGGTCTGCGCGGTGCGGTACAGCCACACGTCGCGGAAGATGCCGCTGTACCGCCACTGGTCGACGTCCTCGAGGTAGGAGCCGGAGCTCCAGCGGTGCACCTGCACGGCGATCTGGTTGCGCCCCGGCCGCAGCCGCTCGGTGACGTCGAACTCGGCCGGCGTGTAGCCGCCCTGGTCGTACCCGACGTAGCCGCCGTTGACCCAGACCAGGTACGCGCTGGTCACACCCTCGAAGCGGAGGAACACCCGGTCGCCGTCCCAGTCCGCCGGAAGGTCGATCGTCCGGACGTACGCCCCGGTGGGGTTGAGGTCCCGCGGCACCCGCGGCGGGTCGTCCGGGAACTCCTCCGGGATGTTGCGGAACATCGGGTGGTCGATGAAGTTGGACTGCCAGGTGTGCGGCACGGTCGCCACCGGCCACCCGGACGCGTCGAACCCGTCCGTGCGGAACGCGGCCGGCACGTCTTGCGGCCGCTCGTGGATCTTGAGCCGCCATTCACCGTTGAGCGGGAGGACGTGCGGGTTGCGGGCGGTCCGGTCGGTCAGGTCCGCGACCGCGGCGCGCGCGTCCGCGTACGGCCGCAGATCCGAGTGCGGCGGCTGCTGCCCCTCGCCGGTCAGCTCCGGGTTCTCCAGGTAGCGGTACAGCTCGTCCACGGTCTTCGGCCCGCCCGCCGGGTCCACGGCCACGGTCGCCGGCGTCGCGGTCCAGGCCTCGGGCGGCGAGTCCGGCCGGGCGGCCGAGGCGGCGGCCGGCTCCAGCACGACCGCGACCGCGAGCGCGAAGGCGACAGCGCGGCGACGCCGCGTCCCGAACGTACGAGGCATCGTCCCGCTCCTATGTGGTTGGCGGCGCGTTATCGAGCGATATGCATGTTTGTACGCCTTCGCCCACCTGTCAACGCCCACCCCACCCCACCGCGCGCGACCGGGCCGCCCGAAGTGGCTCAGCCGCGCAGGGCCCGGGCCGCGGTGGACGACGTCGCCGCCAGCTCGGCCCGCGCGGGCAGCAGCACCGTGGCCACGCCGAGCGCGTCGTTCATCAGCGCGAGGTCGCGCTCCCGCCGCCAGTCGGCCGCGTTCCGCACGCCGCGGACGATCACCTCGCCGCCGTGCCGCCGGCAGTAGTCGGCGGTCAGCCCGTGCCAGGCGACCACCGACACGTCGTCCCATCCGGCCGGCAGCAGCCGCTCGATCTCCCTCGCCCGCGCCGCGGCGGGACTGCCGGGCCGCTTGTCGTCGTTCACCGCGACCAGGACGGTGACGCGGCCGAACATCCGGCGCGCCCGGCCGGCCACGTCGAGATGTCCCGGCGTGAACGGATCGAAGGTTCCCGGATAGACCGCGTGCGGCATCGGGTCAGACTAGGCCGTGGCCGGGCCGCGCCACTCCAGGTGGGACACGTTGACCACGATCGCCTCCTGGGTGGTGCGGGAGATGACCACGACGGCCTCGGTGCCCGGGTCGGGGTTCTCCTCCCGGTGCGGGACCCACGGCGGCACGTAGACGTAGTCGCCCGGGCCGGTGTCGATGCGGATCTCGCCCCGCTCCGGGTCCAGGAACACGAACGACGGGTGGCCGCTGACCACGTAGATCGCGGTCTCCGACTCGCCGTGGTGGTGGTTGCCGGAGGACGTGTGCGCGGCCACGTGGGTCTGGCCCATCCACAGGTTCCGGCTGCCCACGGTCTTGCCGCTGATCGCCTCGACGCGCCGCATGCCGGAGGTCTGCGCCGTGTCGCCGCTCAGGCCCGCCGCGGCGACGTGATGCAGCCGCTGGTGAAAGGGGTCGCTCATGGTCGTGATCGTGATACGCGGCGTGGCCCGTGTCAATCCAAACCTATCGGGTTACTAGGATTTGGGACGGCGGTTGACGCCGGCCAGGGACCGCGCGCACCGTCGTAGGAAGGAACCCGGCATCGCGTTGACCTCGGGAGTCGTGCGACCGGCGCAGCGGCAGCGACGCCGCTGCCCTCAATGTTGCATCGAACGTGCTTGGAGGCATGTCATGACCGTGGCCGTCGCTCCCGATCTCTTCCGCCGGCTTCTGCGCCGGCACGCCGCGGCCGTCGTGGTGATCACCGCGCCCGGCACCGGCTTCACCGCGACGTCGTTCACCTCGGTCTCGCTGGACCCGCCGCTGGTCTCGTTCTGCCTGGCCCGCAGCGCCTCGGCGTGGCCGGCCGTGGCGGAGGCCGCGACCGTGGCCGTGCACGTGCTGGGCCGCGAACAGGAGCAGATCGCCCGCACGTTCGCCACCAGCGGCATCGACCGGCTGGCCGCGCACGGCCAGTGGCACCCCGGTCCCGACGGCGTCCCGCTGCTGGACGACGTCCTCGCCCGGCTCGTCTGCCGCGTCGTCGACCGTGTCCCGGCCGGCGACCACACCATCGTGCTGGCCAGCCCGCTCGACGGCGAACACCGCGCCGACGAGGCGGAAACCCCCCTGCTCTACCACGCCGGCCGGTACTCCTCCGTCCACCCCCGACTCCGCTAGAAGGCCAACCCCTCCGGCGTGGCTGGATGCCGCATGCCGCCGCGGGCAAACCTCGTCGCGGGCGCCGACTCCGCCGGCGCTCCGCTGCGTTCGCGGCGTCGGAGCCGGTACCCGCGTGGCTGGGCAGGACCACGCGGCCGCCGCCGGCGGTCCGGGGTCGCTCGGCGCGCCCGGGGCGTGGATGGTGGCGGCTCGCGGCGCGGCCACCCGTGTGCGGGTGGCGTTCCCGGCGGGAACGCCAGGTGGCCGCGCCGCTCTGGCTCGCCCGGCCCCGTGCGGGACCGGCGGGCGGGAGCGCCGGCGGCGACCGGCGCCCGAGGGAACGGGCGGGCCCCCGGTCACGCCGGAAACGGGAGGGGAGTCCTGCGAACGGGCGGCGTCAGCGGTCCGGGTGGAGCAGGCCGATCAGGGCTGACACCGCGCCGTCGGTGATGTCGGCGGGAAGGCCGCGGCGGGACCAGACGGAGAGCGGGATCGGCATCGGGGGCGGCAGTTCGTCGCGTGCGGTCAGGCCGTCCAGGGGCTGGCCGAGCGTGGCCATCAGGGCGACGCCGAGGCCGGCGCGGACGGCGGCCTGAACGCCGGCGAGGTGCGCGGCCTCCGCGCCGATCTCGGCGGGCAGGCCGTGCGCGGCGAGCGTCTCCAGGGCGCGGCTGCGCAGCGCGCACGGGTCATCGAAGGCCACCAGGCGGATCGGGACGCCCGCGGCGGGCGGGAGCCATCCGGGAGAGGAGTACCAGGTCAGATGCAGTTGCCCGACGGTACGGGCGTCGGCGTCGCCGGCCGGGCCGAGCAGCAGGGCGAGGTCGATCCGGCCGTCCTGCAGCGCGGCGCGCAGTTGCTGGCCGCGGTCGATGCGGAAGCGGATGTGGTGGTCCGGGAACGTGGCGGACAGCGCGGTGCTCAGCGCGGGCAGCAGTTGCGCGGCCGCGTGCTCGGTCGAGCCGATGGTCAGCGCACGCTCCACCTCGACGCCGAACGCGCGGAGCGTCTCGTCGTGCAGCGCGAGGATGCGGCGGGCGCGGGCGAGCAGTTCCTCGCCGTCCGCAGTGAACCGGGAGCCGCGGCCGTCGCGCTCGATCAGCGAGCGGCCGAGCGCGGTCTCCAGGCGGCGCACGTGCTGGCTCACCGCGGACTGGGTGAGGTGCAGCGACGTCGCGGCGCGCTGGAAGCCGCCGCAGTCGGCCACGGCGACGAAGCTGCGCAGCGGTGCGATGCCCAAGATCTGACCCATGCCTACCAGGTTACTAGGAATTAGATCAGGTGCCGTAATGTCTCCCATCACGATCTCTCGTTGGACACGCTCCGGCGGGGCCCGAATACTCGTTCGCATGAGCCGCGGACAGAGGGTCGATCTGACCACCCGCCGCTGTGTCGACTACGGACGCAGCGCGGCCTCGCTCTGTCGTTGAGCATCGCTCGACCGATGCCGCCCGAGAGGCATCCCGCTCACTCACTCGCCCCGGCAGGGTAGCCGGGCGCTCAGCCGACTCTCCCGCACCGGCACGCCCGCGATCGGGCGTGCGGTGTCGCGCACCCATGAAAGGCATCACCATGACTCGCAGGACCCTGAAGCTGGGGGCCGTCCTCGTCGGCGTCGGCGGCCCCGGCCAGCACCACACCTGGCTCAGCCCGGAGATCCCCGGCGACGCCAGCGTGGACATCCGCTGGTACATCGCACGTGCCCGGCAGGCCGAGGCCGCGTTCTTCGACCACGTGTTCATCGTGGACAGCCAGTTCATCACGCCGGACTCGCCGCACCACTACCTGAACCGGCTCGAGCCGCTCACGCTGCTGTCCGCGGTCGCGGTGCACACCACCCACATCGGGCTGGTCGGCACGCTCACCACCAGCTACAACGACCCGTTCAACGTGGCGCGCCGGCTGGCGTCGCTGGACCTGATCAGCGGCGGCCGGGCCGGGTGGAACGTGGTCGCGACCGGCGACGGTGGCACCGCCGGCAACTACGGGCGCGAGGAGCACTACGACTACGCCGAACGGTACGGCCGCGCGCTGGAGCACGTCCGCGTGGTGCAGGGGCTGTGGAACTCGTACGAGGAGGACGCGTTCCCGCGGGACAAGGAGGCGGGCGTCTTCTTCGACCCCGCCAAGCTGCACGCGCTGCACCACGTCGGCGAGCACTTCTCCGTGGTGGGTCCGCTCAACATCGAGCGATCGCCGCAGGGTCAGCCCGTCATCTTCCAGGCGGGCGACTCCGACGAGGGCCGCGATCTGGGCGCCGAGATCGCCGACGCGATCTTCACCCACGCGCGCACGATCGAGCAGGGCGTGGCGTTCGCCCGGGACATCCGGGCCCGCGCGGCCGCGAAGGGGCGGGACCCGGAGCGGATTCTGATCGTGCCGGGGTTCAGCCCGATCATCGCGGACACCGACGAGGAGGCGCGCGCGGCCGAGGCGGCGATCGCCGGCGGCAAGGACTTCCACCGCGCGCTGAGGGAACTGGGCCGGCCGTTCGGCTGGCACGACTTCACGCGGTACGACCTGGACGCGCCGTTCCCGGAGCTGGGCGACCTGGGCGACCGCAGCTTCCGCACCCAGGCCGCAGCGATCAAGAAACTGGCCCGGGACAACGGCCTCACGCTGCGGCAGGTCGTGCAGTCCACGATCGACGGCCGGCGGTCGCCGTTCGTCGGCTCGGCGCGCACGGTCGCGGACGAGATCCAGCGCTGGTTCGAGGCGGGTGCGCTGGACGGGCTCAACGTCATGGTGACGGTGCCGAGCGAGTTCGCCCGGTTCACCGACGAGGTCCTGCCGATCCTGCGCGAGCGCGGCGTGGCCCGCACCGGGTACGACGCCACCACCCTGCGCGGCAACCTCGGCCTGCCGATCCCGCGCAACGTGCACGCCGCCCGCGCCGCGCAGCCGGCCGGTGCGCGATGAGCGCCCGGACCCGCGTGGCGGCGGCGCTCGGCTCGCTGCTGCTGGCGCTGTCCGGGTGCGCCGGGGGAGCGGCGGCCGCGGACGCGGTACCCACGCTGCGCTGGGCGGTGACGCTGCCGGCGCACTGGGACCCGGTGGTGAGCGGCAGTGGCGCGCAGTTCCGGATCCTGTCGCTGGCCTACGCGTCGCTGACCGAGATCGACGAGAAGGGTGCGGCGGTGCCGTCGCTGGCCGAGTCGTGGACCTACAACGACGCGGGCGACCAGGTGACGTTCCATCTCCGTCCGGGCCTGGAGTTCAGCGACGGCACGCCGTTGAACGCCGACGCCGTGCGGGCATACCTCACGCGGGCGAAGACCCAGAAGGACTCCGCGCTGTTCGGTGACCTCACCTCGATCGAGCGCGTCTCCGCGCGCGGCGACCTGGACGTGGTGGTGGACCTGACGCAGGTCGACTACCAGATCCCGCTGCTGCTCGGCGAGCGCGTCGCGCAGATCTCCAGCCCGGCCGTGGACCCGGCCGCGCTGGACCGGTCGCCGGTCGGCGCCGGCCCGTTCACCGTGGTCGAGAACGTGCCCGGCTCGCACGTGTACCTGACGAAGAACCCGCGGTACTGGGACGCGGCGAACATCCACATCGAGCGCGTCGAGCTGCTCGCCGAGCCGGACCCGGCCACCGTCGTCTCCGGGCTCCAGACCGGCGTGTACGACCTGGCGAACGTGGCGCCGGCGCAGGTCAAGGCCGCGGAGGCGGCGAAGCTCGACGTGGTGGTCCAGCCCGGCTACAACGCCTCGAACATCAGCATCAACGTGAACAAGGCGCCGTTCGACGACCCCCGGGTGGTCGACGCGGTCCGGCACGCGATCAACCGGCAGGAGTTCGTCGACAAGGTCACGTTCGGCCTCGGCAAGGTCACCGACCAGCCGTTCCCGCCGGGCTACATCGCCTACGACGACGCGTCCGCGAACGCCTACCCGTACGACCCGGCGCGGGCGAAAGCGCTGCTGGCCGAGGCGGGGGCGGCGGACGCGGCGGTGGACCTGGTGGTCCCGGCGCAGTCGACCGCGGCCGAGATCGTGCAGGCGCAGCTCGGCGCGGTCGGCATCACGGTCACGATCAAGGTGGACCCGAACTGGGCCACGCCGTTCTTCGCCAAGGACCTGGCGCTGTCGCTCTACGGCACCACCGGGCGCGAGTCGCCGGTACAGACGCTGACCGCGCACTTCGGGCCGAACGGGCCGCTGAACCTGTCAACGCCGTACGAGCCGCCCGGTTTCCCGGCCGCGGTGGCGACCGCCCGGCAGACGCCGCTGGACTCGCCGGACTACCAGCGCAACCTTCGGGCGGCGACGCGCGCGGGTCTGGAGAGCCGGGCGCTGGTCTTCACGTACTCGCAGCCGAACCTGTTCGTGAAGTCGCCGCGGGTGTCCGGCCTGGCGCCGATCCCGGGCCAGATCCACTGGACCGGGCTGACGGTGACGCCGTGATCCTCAGAATCCTGCTGCGCTCGGTCGCGGTCTTCGTGCCGGTGTTCCTGGTGGCCACGTTCGTCACGTTCGCGCTGCGGGCGCTGAGCGGGCTCACCCCCGCCCACCTCCAGCTCGGCGAGTCGGCCACGCCGGAGACGGTGGCCGCGATCGAGCGCGAGTGGGGGCTCGACCGGCCGTTCCTCACCCAGTACGGCGACTGGTTCGCCGGCGTGCTCCGCGGCGACCTCGGCGTCAGCTGGTACAACGGCGCGGACATCGCCGGCCTGCTGTTCGAGGGCGCGATCGTCAGCCTCTCCGTGGCCGGCCTGGCGCTGGTCATCGGCGTGGTCCTCGGGTTCGGGCTGGGCGTGCTGGCCGCGGTGCGCCGCACCACCTGGGTCGACCGGGCGATCACCGGCGCGATGACGGCCGTGTCCGTGATGCCGTCCTTCGTGGTCGGGATCGCGCTGGTCGCGGTGTTCGCGGTCGGGCTCGGCTGGTTCCCGAGCGCCGGGTACGTGCCGGCGGACCGGGACCTGGGGCTGTGGCTGGCGCACATCACGCTGCCGGCCGTCGCGCTCAGCCTCGACACGGTCGCGGACGTGGCCCGGCAGTTGCGGGCCGGGCTGGTCGCGGCGTACCGGGAGAACTACGTGACCGGCGCGATCGTGCGCGGCCTCGGCCCCCGGCGGATCTTCTTCCGGCACGTGCTGCGCAACGGCATGGGACCCGCGCTGACCGTGCTCGGGCTCAAGTTCCCGGCGCTGCTCGGCGGCGCGGTGGTCACGGAGTCGATCTTCGGGATGGCCGGGTTCGGGAAGTTCGCGGCCGACTCCGCCCAGCGCGGCGACGTGCCCGCGGTCCAGGGCGTGCTGGTCGTCTCCGTGGTCCTGGTGGTCGTGTTCAACCTGCTGGTCAACGTGATCCTGGCCCGGGTCACGCCGGCGTCGGCACGGGGGGTGTGAGCGCATGGTGCGCCGCGTCCTCGCGCTCCCGGCCGGCCGGATCGCGGCCGGCATCCTGACCGTGATCGGGCTGCTGGCGCTGTTCGGCCCGGCCCTGGCGCCGCACGACCCGCTGGCCGGCGGCGCGCAGATCCTGGCCGGGCCGTCCGCCGGCCACCCGCTCGGCACCGACTATCTGGGCCGGGACGTGCTCAGCCGGCTTCTCGCGGGCTCGCCGGTGAGCGTGCTCGGCGCGATCCAGGTCGCGCTGGTCGCCCTGGTCGCCGGCGTGATCCCGGGCATCCTCTCGGTCTACCTCGGCGCGGTCTTCGAGTGGATCACGCTGCGGCTGGCGGACACGCTGATCGCGCTGCCGTTCCTGGTCTTCGCGGTCGCGGTGACCGCGCTGCTCGGCAACGGCATCCCGCAGGCCATGGTCACGGTCGGCATCATGATCTCGCCGCTGTTCTACCGCGTCTCCCGCGCGGCCACGCTGGCGGTGGCCCGGTCGCCCTACGTGGAGGCCGCGCTGATCTCGGGCGCGTCCATCGGGTGGGTGGTGCGGTGGCACGTGTGGGTGAAGGTGCTGCCGCCGATCGCGGTCGCGCTCGCGCACACGGCCGGCGTCGGGTTCGTGATCGTCTCCAGCCTCACGTTCCTCGGCATCGGCGTGCAGCCGCCGGCACCGACCTGGGGCGGCGTGCTCGCGGCCGACCTCGGCTACCTGAGCTTCCGCCCGTGGGCGCCGCTGCTGCCCACCGCCCTGATCATGGCGACCGTCTGGGCCTGCAACCTGCTGGCCGATGCGATCCGCGACGTGACCGGCGTGGCCGGCCGCGCCCTCCTCACTCGTCGAAAGGCGGCGGCATGACCGAGCGTGCGATCCTGAGGCTGAGCGACGTCCACATCGGCGGGTTCGTACGGGGCGTGTCGTTCACGCTGCGGCCCGGCGGCGTGGTCGGGATCGTGGGGGAGTCCGGCAGCGGCAAGACGCTCACCTGCCGGGCCGCGCTCGGCATCCTCCCGGACGGCTTCACGGTCACGTCCGGCCGCGTGGAGCTGGACGGCCGCGACACCGCCACGTTCTCCGGCCGGGACTGGACCGCGCTGCGCGGCGCCGTGATCAGCGCGGTGTTCCAGGACCCCGCGTCCTACCTCAACCCGTCGCTGACCGTCGGCACGCAGATCGCCGAGGTGCTGCGGGTCAAGCTGCGGCTGCGCCGGCGGGCCGCGCGGGACCGGGCCGAGGCGCTGCTGGCGTCGGTACGGCTGCCGGACGTGTCCGGCCGCTATCCGCACGAGCTGTCCGGCGGCATGCTGCAACGCGCGCTGATCGCGACCGCCATCGCGGCCCGCCCGCGGGTGCTGATCGCGGACGAGGCCACCACCGCGCTGGACGTGACCGTGCAGGCGGAGATCCTCGATCTGCTCGCGGACCTGCGCGACACCACCGGCCTGGCGCTCGTGGTGGTCTCGCACGACCTGGCGGTGGTGGCGCAGCTGTGCGACGAGGTGCTGGTCATGCGCGCCGGCGAGGTGGTCGAGCAGGGCCCGGTCGACGAGGTGCTCTACCACCCGCGGCACGAGTACACCCGGCTGCTGATCGAGGAGCACGAGTCGTACGGGCTGGACCGGTTCCTGGCGGTGCACCATGCTGCTTGACGTCACGGACCTGGAGGTCCGCTACGGCCGGCGGCCCGCGCTGCGCGGCGCGTCGCTGAGCGTGGGACCGGGCGAGACGGTCGGCGTGATCGGCGAGACCGGCTCCGGGAAGTCCACGTTCGCGCGGGCGGTGCTCGGCCTGGTGCGCCCGTCCGCCGGCCGGATCGTGGTCGACGGCACGGACGTCACCCGGTTCCGCGCCCGGCAGTGGCGCGCGCTGCGCCGCACCGGTGTGGTGCAGTACGTCTTCCAGGACCCGCTGCGCAGCCTCGACCCGGACCTGACCGTCGCCTCCTCGCTGGCCGAGCCGCTGCGCATCCGGGGCGTCCCGGCGCGCGAGGCGTCCCGGCGCGCCGCCGCGCTGCTCGACCGCGTCGGGCTCGCGCCGGCATCGCTGGACCGGCTGCCCGGCGAGCTGTCCGGCGGGCAGCGCCAGCGGGTCGCGGTGGCCCGCGCGCTGATCGTCGAGCCGAGGCTGGTGCTGCTCGACGAGCCGGTCAGCGCGCTCGACTCGGCGAACCGCGTCCGCGTGCTGGAGCTGCTCAAGAGCCTGCGGAACGCCGGTACGTCGCTGCTGTTCATCTCGCACGACCTGGGCTCGGTGGCCGGCGTCGCGGACCGCGTCGCCGTGCTCTACCAGGGCCGGATCGTCGAGCAGGGCCCGGTCCGCGACGTGATCGCCGGGCCGGTCCACCCGTACACCCGGCTGCTGGTCGGCTCCGCGCCGACGCTGCGGTCGGCCGCCGCCGGTCGCGCGGCCCGCGCCTCGCTGCGCGCGCTGCTGTCCGAGGGCACCACGGCATGACGTCCCGCGTCTGGAGGAACGAGATGAGTGTGTACGAGGCACCGGCCGGGCTGCGGGTGCGCGGCACGGTCGTGGTGGTGCCGGGGCGCGGGGACTTCCCGCTCGCCTACCAGCGCCTCGGCCGGCGGCTGGCCGCGGACGCGTACCGGGTGCTGGTCGTCGACGACCTCGGCGACGTGACCGTGGACGACGCGCCGGTCCGCCCGCTCGTGCTGATCGGCGCGGACCTCGGTGCGGTGCGTGTCGCGGTGGACGGCGACCGGCTGCGGCCGGACGCGGTCGTGCTGGCCGGGCTGCCGCGCGCCGACGGCGTCCTCAGCGACGGCGAGCTGGACGCGCGGACGCACTGCCCGACCCACCGGGGCGTGCTGGCGGACGTCGCCCCGGGCGCGTTCGCCGAGCCGGTCGACCCGGCGCTGCTGGCCCGCGCGTACGCGCGCACCTCCGGCGTACCCCATCTGCTGCTGGTGGGTGACCGGGATCCGCTCGCGGACCGGGCGGCGCTCGGCCGGCTCGCCACGGCGCTGCCGGTGGCGCGGCTGGCCGTGGTCCGCGGGGCGCACCACGACGTGCTCAACGACCTTCAGCACCGGTCGGTGGCCGCGGAGATCGTGTCGTTCCTGGAGGCCGTCCGCGAGGGGACGCCGCCCCGGCCGCTGGTGCACGCCGAATCCGGCGCGTGGTGACCGCAATATTCTCCTAATCCTATCGGCCAAGTATACTTACGGTGCTCGATGAGCCGGACGGGAGCATCACCATGAGACTCCGACTGATACCCGCGGCAGCCGCGCTGGTCCTGCTGGCCGCGTGCGGTGCCGCACCGGCCCCGAGCGCGGCCGGCGAGCCGAGGAGCGGCGGCGACCTGATCTGGGCCGTCGAGACCGAGCCGCTGACCCTCAACCCCCACCAGTACGCGCAGGCCAAGGCACGGCTGCTGGTGTGGAACTCGTTCGAGGCGCTGTTCACCCACGACGAGCGCGGCGACTACGTGCCCTGGCTGGCCACCGGGATCGAGAGCGACGGCCGCACCTACACCATCCGGCTGCGCACCGACGTGACGTTCCACGACGGGGAGCGGTTCGACGCGGCCGCGGTGAAGGCGAACTTCGACCTGCTGCTCTCCGACGGTTACAACCCGGCTTTGCGCGCGGTCCAGTTGCGCAACCTGACGAGCGTGGACGTGGTCGACCCGGCCACGGTCCGGCTCAACCTGAGCAGGCCGGACGTGCTGATCCGCGACTTCCTCGCCACGCCGCAGGCCGCGCAGGTCTCGCCGAGGTCGATCAAGAACGCGAAGAACCTCAAGGCCGGCGGTACGGACGTGGTCGGCACCGGCCCGTTCATCCTGGACTCCTACACGGCCGGTCAGCAGGTCGTCTACCGGCGGAACCCGGACTACCGCTGGGCCCCGGCCACCGCGGCGCACACCGGCCCGGCCTACCTGGACACCGTCACCTACCGCTTCCTCAAGGAATCGTCGGTCCGGGTCGGCGCGCTCACCTCCGGCCAGGTGCGGGTGGCCGAGGGCGTGCCGGCCACCGACGAGCCGCTGATCACCGCGAACCCCGGGCTGCGGCTGGACCGCAGCCTCAACTCCGGCTCCGCGTACACGTACTACCTGAACGTCGGCAACCCGCCGTTCGACGACGTGCGCGTGCGGCAGGCGTTCCGCGAGGCCGTGGACGTCGGCGCGGTGCTGGACTCGGTCTACCGGGGCACCGCCACCCGCGCGTGGAGCGTGGTCAGCCCGTCCTCCCGGTTCTACGACCGGACGCTGGAGGGCACCTACGGCGGCGATGCCGCGAAGGCGAACGCGCTGCTCGACGCCGCCGGCTGGACCGGCCGCGACGCCGAGGGATACCGCACGAGGGACGGCCGCCGGCTCACGCTGCGCCTGGTGCAGAACGCGCCGTTCGTCCGCGACCGCCGCGACGTGCTGGCCCAGGCCGTGCAGGCCGCGGTCAAGCAGTCCGCCGGCATCCACCTCGACGTGCGGCTCGTCGACCAGGGCACCGCGACCGAGGCGCTGGACACCGGCCAGTATGAGGTGTTCGACAACTCCCGCGCCGACACCGACGCCGGCGCCGCGCTCAACCTGCTGCTGCACTCGCAGGGCGCGATCAGCCGCACCCACCTCGACAGCCCGGAACTGGACGCGCTGCTGGACCGCGCCCAGGCCACCCCGGACACCGCGGAGCGCCTGCGGATCTACCAGGAGGTCCAGCGGTACGTGGTCCGTGACCAGGCGGCCGCGCTGCCGCTCTACGCCCCGCAGGACCAGATCGCCGCGTCCACCACGGTCGGCGGCATCGGCTTCGAGCCCACCGCGGGCGTCCCGGCCAGCGCGTACGACGTCTGGATCGGCGCGTGACGGCCATGCTGCGCCGGCTCGGCGCCGGGCTGGTCGCGCTCTGGGCCGCCGCGACCGCCGCCTACCTCGCACTGCTCCTCGCGCCCGGCGACGTGGTCGACCGGATCATCGGGGACGGCGCGGACACCCCGGAGATCCGCGCGCAGATCGTCCGCGAGTGGCAGCTGGACCGCCCCGAGGCCGTGCGATACCTGGACTATCTGTGGCGGCTGCTGCACGGCGACCTCGGCACCTCCTACATCCTCCAGCGTCCGGTCGCGGACGTGCTCGGCGAGCAGATCCCGCCCACGCTCCAGCTCGCGTTGCCGGCCGGCGCGCTCGGGGTGGCGCTGGCGGTGCTCGCGGCCGTGGCGAGCGCCGGCGACCGGCGGCCGTGGCTGCGCCGGGTCCTCTCCACGGCCGAACTGACCATCGTCTCCACGCCGTCGTTCCTGATCGGGATCGTGCTGCTCACCGCGTTCTCGTTCCGGCTCGGCCTGTTCCCGGTCGCCGGTGACGCCGGACCGGCCGCGCTGGTGCTGCCCGCGATCACGCTCGCGCTGCCGATCGCCGGGCTGCTCGGCCAGGTGCTGCGCGACGGCCTCGACCGGGCGCTCGCCGAGCCGTTCGTGGTCACCGCGCGCGCCCGGGGCCTGCGCGACCGGGCGGTGCTGGCCCGGCACGCGCTCCGGCACGCGCTGCTGCCCGCGATCACGCTCGCCGGCTGGCAGTTCGGGCTGCTGCTCGGCAGCGCGGTGATCGTCGAGTCCGTGTTCGGCCGGCCGGGCGTCGGGCGCGTCACGCTCGACGCGGTGACCAGCAGCGACATGCCGGTCGTGCTCGCGGTGGTGATCCTCGCGGCCGCGGTGCACGTGGCGCTGAACACGCTGGCGGACCTCGCATACCTGATCGTCGACCCGAGGCTGCGGAGGCCGGCATGACGATGGCACTCGACCGGCTCCGCACCGCACGCCCGGCCCCGCCGGCGCGCCGGATCAGCCCCGCGGTCGCGGCCGCCACCGCGTACCTGCTGCTCATCCTGATCGCGGTGGTGGCCCCGCGCGCACTCGGCGCCGGCGACCCGCTCGCCGCCGACCCGGCACACGCGCTGCTGCCGCCGGGCCCGGCGCACTGGTTCGGCACCGACCAGCTCGGCCGCGACGTCTTCGACCGGGTGGTGCACGGCGCGCGGCACTCGCTGACCATCGCGGTCGCCGCCATCGGCATCGCGGTCACCGGCGGCGTGCTGCTCGGCCTGCTCGCCGGGCTCACCCACCGCTGGGCGGACGAGGCGCTGACCCGCTCGTTCGACGCGCTCGCCGCGTTCCCGATGCTGCTGCTCGCGCTGCTGTTCATCGCGCTGGCCGGCACCGGCACGCCCAGCCTCATGATCGCGATCGGCATCGCCACGCTGCCGCACTACGCCCGCGTGGTGCGCGCGCAGACGCTCCAGGTCCGCCGCGCCGGGTACGTGGCCCAGGCCGTCGCGTTCGGCGCCGGGCGCACCCGGATCGTGCTGCGCCACGTGCTGCCGAACGTGCTCGGCCCGGTCCCGGTGGTCGCGGTGATCGGCCTGGGCGAGGCCGTGCTGGCCGCGTCCGGGCTCGGTTTCCTCGGCATGGGACCGCAACCGCCGTCCCCGGAGTGGGGCGCGATGCTCGCCGAGGGCCGCAACTACCTGGCCGTGGCCTGGTGGACCGGCATCCTGCCGGGCGTCGCGGTCACGCTCACGGTCATCGCGCTGACCGTGACCGGCCGCCGCCTCCAGGCCCGCTTCGAGGGGCGGGACGCGTGACCGCCCCGATGCTCGCGGTCGAGGACCTGCACGTCACGTTCCGGACCGCGGGCGGCGCGGTGGAGGCCGTGCGTGGCGTCAGCTTCACGGTCGAGGAGGGCGAGCGGGTCGCGATCGTGGGCGAGTCCGGCTCCGGCAAGAGCGTCACCGCGCGCACGCTCGTCGGTCTCGCCGGCCCGCGCGCCACCGTCCGGGCGCGCCGCCTCGACCTCGACGGGCGGGACGCGCGCGCGTTCACCGAGCGGGACTGGCAGCGGGTCCGCGGCCGGACCGCCGGGCTGGTGCTCCAGGACGCGCTGGTCTCGCTGGACCCGCTGCGCCGGGTCGGCGACGAGGTCGGTGAGGTGCTGCGCGCCCACCGGATCATCCCCGGGCGGGTGGTCGGCGAACGGGTGGAGGAACTGCTCGCCGAGGTGCACGTGCCGGAACCGGCCCGCCGCGCCCGGCAGTACCCGCACCAGCTCTCCGGCGGGCTGCGCCAGCGCGCGCTGATCGCGTCCGCGATCGCGGGCCGGCCGCGGCTGCTGATCGCGGACGAGCCCACCACCGCGCTCGACGTCACGGTCCAGGCCGCGATCCTGCGCCTGCTCGCGGAGCGGCGCGACACGCTGCTGCTGATCAGCCACGACCTCGCGGTGGTCGCCGCGATCGCGGACCGGGTGCTGGTCATGCGGGACGGCCGGATCGTCGAATCCGGGCCGACCGCGGAGATCCTCGGCGCGCCCGCCCACGAGTACACCCGGCTGCTGCTCGACGCGATCCCGTCCGCGGCCTCCCGGGGCCGACGGCTGGCACCGCCCGGCGGGCCGCTGCCGGTTCCGCCGCCGGCCACCGGCACCGCGGTCGTCACCGTCAGGAACCTGGTCAAGCGGTACGCCGGCCGGCCCGCCGTCGACGACGTGTCGTTCGACCTCCACGGCGGTGAGATCGTCGGGCTGGTCGGCGAGTCCGGCTCCGGGAAGACCACGGTCGCGCAGGTGCTCTTCGGCGCCGTCGCGCCCGACGCGGGCGTCATCGAGTTCGGCGGGCGGCCGTGGTCCGGCGTGCCGGAACGCCGCCGGCGCGCGCACCGGCGGCGCATGCAGCTCATCTCGCAGGACCCGCTCGGCTCGTTCGACCCGCGCCATCCGGTCGGGCGGATCGTCGCGGAGGCGCTGCCCGGCCGTGGCGCGCGCCGGCGCGAGGTGATCGCGCTGCTGGAACGCGTCGGGCTGGGCGAGGAGCACCTCGACCGGTACCCCCGGCAGATGTCCGGCGGGCAGCGGCAGCGCGTGGCGATCGCCCGCGCGATCGCGCCCCGGCCCAGCCTGATCATCTGCGACGAGCCGGTCTCCGCGCTCGACGTGTCCGTGCAGGCCCAGGTGCTCGACCTGCTCGCCGGACTACGGGCACAGGACGGCACCGCGTACCTGTTCATCTCGCACGACCTGGGCGTCGTCCACCACCTCGCGGACCGCGTGCTGGTCATGCGCGACGGCCGCGTGGTCGAGTCCGGGCCGGTCGGCGACGTCTTCCACCACCCGCGGCACGACTACACGAAGGCGCTGGTCGCGGCGCTGCCCACGCTCGTGACAGGAGGAACTCGCTCATGACGCACCTGCATCTGGCGGCCGCGCTGGACGGCGCGGGGTGGCATCCGGCCGCCTGGCGCCTGCACACCCCGGCGCTGTTCACGGCGGGCTGGTGGACCGGGCTGGTCGCGGAGGCCGAGCGCGGGCTGCTCGACTTCGTCACCATCGAGGACTCGCTGGCCCTGCGGTCCGAGCCGCCCGGCGTCGCGGCCGACCGGGCCGGCCGGGTGCGCGGGCGGCTGGACGCCGCGCTGATCGCGGCCCGGGTGGCGCCGACGACCACGCGTATCGGCATCGTGCCGACCATCACCACCACGCACACCGAGCCGTTCCACATCGCCAGCGCCGTCGCCACGCTCGACTACGTCAGCACCGGCCGGGCCGGGTGGCGCGCGCAGGTCTCCGGGCTGGCGGCCGAGGCCCGCCACATCGGGCGGCGGGAGGTGCCGGTGCTGGACCCGGCGCTGCCGCCGGACCGGATCGCGGAGGTCCTCCGGCCGCTGTTCGACGAGGCCGCGGACGTGATCGAGGTGGTGCGGCGGCTCTGGGACAGCTGGGAGGACGACGCGATCATCCGGGACGTCGCCACCGGGCGGTTCGTGGACAACCGGAAGCTGCACTACGTCGACTTCGCCGGCGAGTTCTTCAGCGTCAAGGGGCCGTCGATCGTGCCCCGGCCGCCGCAGGGACAGCCGCTGGTGACCGTGCTCGGGCACGCGACCGTCCCCTACCGGCTGGGCGTGCGCGGCGCGGACGTGCTCTACGTGACGCCGGGCTCGGCGGCGGGCGCCCGGTCCGTCGTGGCCGAGGTTCGCCGGCTGGAGCGGGCCGAGCGCCGCGCCGGCGTACCGGTGAAGGTGTTCGGTGATCTGGTGGTCTTCCTGGATCCGGAGCCGGGTGCGGCGGCGCGCCGGAGACGACGGCTCGACGAACTGGACGGCGCCGAGCCGGCCTCCGACGCGTTCGTCTTCGCCGGTACGCCCGGGGAACTGGCGGACCTGCTGGCGGAGTGGCACGCGGCCGGGCTGGACGGGTTCCGGCTGCGGCCCGGCGTGCTGCCGGACGACCTCGTCGTCATCGCCCGGGAGCTGACCGCGCAGTTGCGCGCCCGCGGCCTGTTCCGGCACGAGTACCCCGGGACCACGCTGCGCGCGACGCTCGGCCTGGAACGCCCGGCCAGCCGATACGCGGGGAGCCGGGCATGACCAGGCAGATCATTCTCGCCGCGCACTTCCCGGGCGTGAACAACACGACCGTGTGGACCGATCCGGCGGCCGGCTCGCAGATCGAGTTCTCCTCCTTCGCCCACCTGGCGCGTACCGCGGAGCGCGGCCTGTTCGACTTCCTGTTCCTGGCGGAGGGGTTGCGGCTGCGCGAGCAGCGCGGCGAGATCTACGACCTGGACGTGGTGGGACGGCCGGACACGCTGACCGTGCTGGCCGCGATCGCGGCGGTGACCGAGCGGCTCGGGCTGGCCGGCACGCTCAACGCCACGTTCCACGAGCCGTACGAGCTGGCGCGCCAGCTCGCCACGCTCGACCACCTCTCCGGCGGGCGGGCCGCGTGGAACGTGGTGACCACGCCGAACGCGTTCACCGGCGAGAACTTCCGGCGCGGCGGGTTCCTGTCCTACGAGGACCGGTACGTGCGCGCGGCGGAGTTCATCGCGGCGTCCCGCGTGCTCTGGGACTCGTGGGCCGAGGACGAGGTGGTCGCGGCCGGGGACACCTTCACGCGTACCGCCTCGCCCGGCGCGTTCGAGTTCCACGGCACACAGTTCGACATCGCCGGCAACTTCACGGTGCCGCGCAGCCCGCAACGTCATCCGGTGATCATCCAGGCCGGGGACTCCGCGGCCGGGCGCGACTTCGCGGCCGCGTCCGCCGACGCGATCTTCTCGCGGCACGGCACGCTGGAGGCCGGGCAGGCGTTCTACGCGGACGTGAAGGGCCGGCTGGCCCGCTACGGGCGCGAGCCGGACTCGCTGAAGATCCTGCCGGCCGTGACCTTCGTGCTCGGCGACACGGACGCGGAGGCGCAGGAGCGGGCACACCACATCCGGCGCCAGCAGGTCACCCCGCAGACCGCGATCCGGCTGCTGGAACAGGTGTGGAACCGGGACCTGTCCGCGCTCGACCCGGAGGGGCCGCTGCCGCCGTTCGACCCGGACGTCTCCGCGGACCCGATCATCCAGGGCCGGACCCGGTTGCACGACGACCCGATCGCCACCGCGCGTCACTGGCGCGAGCTGGCGGCGTCGAAGAACCTCGGCATCCGCGACCTGATCATCGAGGTGACCGGCCGGCAGTCGTTCATCGGCACGCCGGCCGCGGTCGCGGAGTCGATGACCTCGTTCGTGCGGCGCGACGCGGCCGACGGGTTCATCCTGGTGCCGCACCTGACGCCGGCCGGGCTGGACGACTTCGTCGACCTGGTGGTGCCGCTGCTCCAGGAGCGCGGCGTGTTCCGCTCCGCCTACCCGGAGGCCGGCTCCACGCTGCGATCACTGCTCGGCCTGCCCCCGGTGTCACCGTCCTCCGTGGCCGCGTTCCGGCGGGGTGAGGCGGCGTGAAATTCCTGCTGATCACGCTCATCACCCAGCTGCCGGACCCGCTCACCGGGGTGCGGCCGACGGCCACCGAGCGCTTCCGGGACGTCATCGACACCGCGGTCCTCGCGGAGGAACTGGGCTTCGACGGTTACGGCGTGGGCGAGCGGCACGAGCGCCCGTTCATCTCCTCGTCCCCGCCGGTCGTGCTCAGCCACGTCGCCGCCCGCACATCCCGGATCCGCCTCTTCACGGCCGTCACCACGCTGGCGCTGCTCGACCCGGTGCGCGCGTTCGAGGACTACTCCACGCTGGACCACCTCTCCGGCGGGCGCCTCGAACTGATCATCGGTAAGGGCAACGGCGCGGCGCAGCGCACGCTCTACCACGTCACGCCGGAGGACCAGTGGGACCGCAACCGGGAGGCGTACGAGCTGTTCCGGCAGCTCTGGCGCTCCGATCGGGTGACGTGGTCCGGGCGGTACCGGCCACCGCTGGTGGACGCGGAGACCTGGCCCCGGCCGCTGCAGCAGCCGATCCGGGTGTGGCACGGCAGCGCCACCAGCCGCGAGTCGGTGGACCTGGCCGCGAGGTACGGCGACCCGCTGTTCTCCGCCAACGTCAGCAACCCGATCGAGCCGTACGCCGAGCTGATCGACCACTACCGCGAGCGGTGGGCGCACTACGGGCACGACCCGGCGGACGCACTGGTCGGCGCCGGGACCGCGGGCTACTACGCGGCCCGCACCTCGCAGGAGGCGATCAAGACCTGGCAGCCGATCTTCGAGGCGCGGCAGGAGGCGTTCCGGCGGATCGGCGTGGAACCGGTCTTCACCTCGGTCGAGGACGCGGTCGAGCGCAGCTCCGCGCTGGTCGGAAGCCCGCAGCAGATCATCGAGAAGGTCCAGCGGTACCACGAGCGGTTCGGCCACGAGGTCATCCACCTGCACGCGGACCGCGACGGACTGACCGCCGAGCAGCATCGGGAGACGCTCGCGCTGTTCCAGAGCGACATCGCGCCCGCGCTGCGTTCCCTCATCCCCAGCCGGCCGTTCCCCGGGAGTCCGTCATGACCACGCCGCTGTCCGTGCTGGACCTCTCGCCCGTACCGTCCGGATCGGGGGTGGCCGACGCGCTGCGGAACACGCTGGACCTGGCCCGGCACGTCGAGGAGTTCGGCTACCACCGCTACTGGCTGGCCGAGCACCACTTCGCGCCGGGCGTGGCGAGCTCCGCGACGGCCGTGCTGATCGGCGCGGTCGCGGGCGCCACCCGGCGCATCCGGGTGGGCTCCGGCGCGGTGCAGGTCGGGCACCAGACCGCGCTGTCCGTGGCCGAGGCGTTCGGCACGCTCGACGCCCTGTACCCGGGCCGGATCGACCTCGGCCTCGGGCGCTCCGGCCAGCGGCGCACCGAGGCCTCGGCCGGCGAGCGGCCGTCGCCGCCGGCGCGGGTGGTGGACGGGCTGCTCATCCCGCGCGCCTTCTCCTTCGGCCGGATCTTCGCGAGCCCGAGATTCCGCGTGTACGGACGGCTGCTGCACCAGCCCGGCGCCGAGCCACCGGACTTCGCGGACCAGGTGGACGAGCTGTTCGCGCTGCTGCGCGGCGCGTACGTCTCGGCCGACGGGATCGACGCGCACGCGGTGCCCGGCGAGGGCGCGGACCTCCAGGTGTGGATCCTCGGCAGCAGCGCCGGCCAGAGCGCCCGGGTGGCGGGCGCGCTCGGCCTGCCGTTCGGGGCGAACTACCACGTCAGCCCCGCGACCGTGCTGGAGGCGGTGTCCGCCTACCGGGACGCGTTCCGGCCCGGTGTCCTCGACCGGCCGTACGTCTCGGTGTCCGCGGACGTGGTGGTCGCGCCGACCGACGAGGAGGCGCGGGAACTCGCGTCCCCGTACGGGCTGTGGGTGCGCGGCATCCGGTCCGGCGCCGGCGCGATCCCGTTCCCCACTCCGGCCGAGGCGGCCGCGCACGTCTGGGCCGACGAGGACCGCGACCTGGTCGCGGACCGGCTGGACACGCAGTTCACCGGCGCACCGGAGACGGTCGCGGCCCGCCTGCGGGTGCTGCGCGACGCCACCGGCGCGGACGAATTGCTGATCACCACCATCACGCACGGCCACGCGGACCGGGTGCGCTCGTACGAGTTGCTCGCCAAGGAGTGGGCCGCGCACCCGGGTTAGGCATTTCCCCCGGCCGGGTACCCGGAACGCAGCGACGGACGTCACTGGAGGGTGCCGGATGGCTGCCAAGGAGCCCGCGGAGACCGCCCGTGCCGCGGTCGCGGCCGGGGTGAAGAAGGCCGAGCTGCGGTGGGACAAGGTGCTGGTCGGGTCGTTCCTGGCCGGCGCCTACATCGCGTTCGGCGGGCTGGTGGCGGTCACGGTGTCGGCCGGGCTCGATCCGGAGGTGTGGGGGAGCCTGCCGACGCTGTTCACCGGCGCCGCGTTCACGCTCGGGCTGGTGCTCGTGCTGATCGCCGGCTCGCATCTGCTCACCGGGAACATGCTGCTGGTCCCGATCAGCGCCATGCAGGGGCGGCTGAGCTGGACGGACGTGCTGCGCAACTTCACCCTGGTGCTGATCGGCAATCTGGCCGGCGCGCTGTTCGTCGCGTACTTCCTGGCCGTGCAGACCGGCGTGATCGGCGGCCTGGGGAGCGAGGCGGGCACGCCGGGCGGGATGGCCTACGAGCGGCTGGCCGTGATCGCGGAGGCGAAGGGGCTGCACGAGACGGCCTGGCAGGTGTTCCTGCGCGCGGTCGGCTGCAACTGGCTGGTCTGCCTGGCGGTGTGGATCTCGCTGGCCGCGGACTCGGTCTCCGGCAAGATCATCGGCATCTTCTTCCCGATCATGGCGTTCGTGGCGATGGGCTTCGACCACCTGATCGCGAACATGTTCTTCCTGCCCGCCGCGATCTTCGCCGGCGTGCCGGGCATCGGCTGGGACGACACGGTACGCAACTGGGCGCTCGCGTTCGCCGGCAACCTGGTCGGCGCGGTCGTCTTCGTCGCCACCTCCTACTGGTACCTGTACCTGCGCGACGAGCCCCGCGACGAACCCGCAGCCCCGGGACAGCACACCTAGCCGCGCCGCCAGCCCGCCGCGCTGGCGGCGTAGACCGCGCGGCGCGCGCGGTTGAGGTTGCCCAGCGGACGGAACTCCTCCGGCGCGTGCCACGGGCCGAACGCGAGACCGTCCACCTCGGACTCCGCGGCCGGGGTCCCGCGCGGAACGGTGAGCACCGCGACCGGGATCCAGCCGGAGTCGCGTTCGGCCCACTCCACGGCGCCGTCCTCGATCGGCGTCACCGCCTCCGCCACGAAGCGCTGGACGTGCAGCGCGAACCGGACCGGGCCCCGCGCCAGCCGGGCGTGGAAGTCGCGCCGCAGCCGGTCCGGATCGCCGGCCGGCACCGCGGCCGCCGGTGCCGGCGGGTCGAGCGGGCTCAGCCGGAACCGCACCGGCCCGGCCGCGCCCCACCGGATCGCGCCCCGGCTCCAGTACGACTCCAGCGCCAGGCTCTCGCACCGCCGGGCCGCCCGGCGCAGGTTGCCGGCGATCCGCAGCGTCTCGGCCGGCCCGAACGCGGCCAGCATGCGCGGCACGGCCAGCGCCCGCGACCGGGCGCCGATCTCGGCCACGGTCACGAACTGCGCCGCGTTCCGCACGTGCGAGACCGGATAGCTGGTCATCAGCAGGTCGTGCGCGCCGCCGTCCGGCAGCGTGAGCTTGAGCGCGGCGCCGCGCAGGTCCGGCTCGGCGTCGGAGCGGGGGACGCCGGACGCGTTGGACAGCCGGACCGTGGTGGCGAACCGGGCGCCCGCCCGGAACGCGCCGGCGTGCAGCGCGGCGGGCAGGTCCTCCGCGAACGCCAGCTCCGCGCCGGTCACCCCGACCACGGTCTTGGCGTGCAGCGTACGGTGCGGCCCGCCGGCGGCGCGCGCGTGCGCCGCCTGCACCGCGAGCATCCGCCGCGCGTACTCCTGGAACCGCCGCTGCTCGGCCTCGGCGGAGCCGCCCTCGTAGATCTCGCGCCAGTGCCCGGTCTCTGCCACCACGACCGTCGATCATGCAGCACCGCCGCCGCGACGCCCGCACCGGACCTCCACGGAAGCTCCACCCGCCGCCCCGGCCGCGCCGACACACTGACGCCGTGCGCCGGCTCCTCCGATCCGGGCACCGGCAAGCCGCGAGCTGCGTGTTCGCGGCCGGGGTCTTCGCCCCGCTGGCGGTGACCAGCGTGGTGCCGCTGCCGATCGCCCGGTACGACGCGCTGCTGATCGGCTGCCTGGCGCTGACCGCGCTGCTCCGGGCGACGGGGGCGCTCCTGGTCAGCGTCAGCTTCGTGCTGGTCGCCGCGTTCAGGCGCGGGAAGGCCCGCCGGGAATCGACCGCGCGTGCGCGCGTCGGTAGCGTGCTCGGAATGGGACACCGGGTGCTGGTCGTGGACGACGACCCGACCGTCAGCGACGTCGTGCGGCGCTATCTGGAACAGGACGGCTGCGAGGTACGGCTCGCCGCGGACGGCGCGGCCGGGCTCGCCGCGGTCGCCGCGGACCGGCCCGACCTGGTCGTGCTGGACCTGATGCTGCCGGGCGTCGACGGCATCGAGGTCTGCCGGCAACTGCGCCGGCGGCTGCCGCACCTGCCGATCGTGATGCTGACCGCGCTCGGCGAGGAGCCGGATCGGGTGCTCGGCCTGGAGGTCGGCGCGGACGACTACGTCACCAAGCCGTTCTCGCCGCGCGAACTGGCGCTGCGCGTGCGGTCCGTGCTGCGCCGAGCCGCCGCGGACAGCGGGCCGGCCGTGATCACCGACGGCGATCTCGCCGTGGACGTCGGCCGCCGGACCGCCACGCTCGGCGGCGTGCCGCTGTCGCTGACCGTGCGCGAGTTCGACCTGCTGGCGTTCCTGGCCGGCAGCCCGGGGCGGGCCTGGTCGCGTACCGATCTGCTCCGCCGGGTCTGGGGCTGGGAGTTCGGCGACCAGTCCACCGTCACCGTGCACGTGCGCCGGCTGCGCGAGAAGATCGAGCGTGACCCGGCCGAGCCACGCCGCATCCACACCGTCTGGGGCGTGGGATACCGCTACGAGACGGTCTCGGCATGACGACCGAGATGCTGCAGATCGGTGGGTACGCGTTGCTGGCCGGTGGCGTGGTCGGTGCCGCGGGCGCGGGCGCGCTGCGCCTGCTGCGCGGCCGGTCGATCCTGGTGCACATCCTGCTGCTGCTCGCGGTCACCGTGCTCGCGGTCGTGGCCGGCGTCGTCACGGTCGCGCAGGCCATGTTCCTGTCCGGGCACGACCTGCGCGTCGTGCTCGTCACCGTGAGCGCGTCCGCCGTGGTCAGCCTGGTGGCCGGCGGGCTGTTCGGCCGGCGGCTGGCCGCGTCGGCCGTGTGGGCGCGCGCGGCCCGCGAACGCGAGCGCCGGCTGGAGAGCGGGCGCCGTGAGCTGGTCGCCTGGGTCTCCCACGACCTGCGCACGCCGCTGGCCGGGCTGCGGGCGATGGCGGAGGCGCTGGAGGACGGGGTGATCGACGACCCGGCCACCACGGCCGAGTACCACCGTCGCATCCGGGTGGAGACGGACCGGATGACGCGGCTGGTCGACGACCTGTTCGAGCTGTCCCGGATCAACGCCGGCGCGCTGCGGCCCACGCCCACGGCCGTACCACTGCGCGAGGTGGTCTCGGACGCGCTGGCCGGCGTCGCGCCGCTCGCCGCCAGCCGCCGCATCACGCTGGTCGCGCCGGAGACGGGCTGGCCGGTCGTGTGGGCGGGCGAACGGGAGCTGTCCCGGGTGGTCGGCAACCTCCTGGTCAACTCCGTGCGGTACACCCCGGCCGGCGGCACGGTCCGGGTCGAGGCCGGTCACGACGGTGGTGACGTGTGGCTGGCGGTCGCCGACACCTGCGGCGGCATCCCGGACGGCGACCTGGCCCGCGTCTTCGACGTCGCGTTCCGCGGCGAACCGGCCCGTACCCCCGGCCGGGAGGACTCCGGCGCGGGCGGCGGGCTGGGCCTGGCGATCGTGCGCGGCCTGGTCGAGGCGCACGGCGGCCGGGTCGGCGTGCGCAACGGCGACGGCGGCTGCCGCTTCGAGGTGCGCCTGCCGGCCGCCGAGGCCGTCACCGTTCGGTAAGGGTTTCCCGGGCCGGCGTGCGGTGTACTGAACCCATGAACGCGCGTCTACGTCGCCTGCCGTTGATCGGGGCCGCCGCGGTGGTCCTGATCCTCCTCGCCACCGCCGTCCTCTACTGGTTCCAGCCGTGGCGGCTGCTCACCGACCGGGCGGTCGAGGACACGCTCGCGGTCGTACCCACGGCGGCCGCGAGCCCGATGGGCCCGTCGGCCGGTCCGGCCACCCCCGCGAGCCCGTCCGGCCCGGCCGTGGTGCGGCAGGGCGAGTTCGTCAGCCACGAGCACCGGACCGCCGGGGCCGCCCGCGTGGTGCGCCACCCGGACGGCTCGCACGTGCTGGAACTCGTCGGCCTCGACACCTCCGACGGCCCGGACCTGCGTGTCTGGCTCTCCGACCAGCCGGTGATCGACGGCCGGGACGGCTGGTTCGTCTTCGACGACGGCGAGTGGGCCGAGCTCGGGCCGCTCAAGGGCAACCGCGGCGACCAGACGTACGCCATCCCCGCCGGTACGGATCTGGACCGGCTGGACAGCGTGACCATCTGGTGTCAGCGCTTCTCCGTCTCGTTCGGCGCGGCCGACCTGGCCCCGGCCACCTGACCGGCCGGCGGCGCCCGGTTGCGGTCCGGCTGTCGTTGAGGTTCGGTCGGTAGCCGATCCTTCAGGCCCGCCGGCCGCGGCCGATGCGCCAGACGTGGATGAAAGGAAGCGGTTCCCGGCATGGCGGCCCGCGGCGATCCTCGCCGCGGTCGTCGGCGTGTTCGGCGTGTCCGTCGCGGTCGGGGTGGCCGGCGTGGTCGCGGCCGAGCAGCGCCAGACGGCCCAGGAACAGCTCCAGCGGCGGTCGTCCGTGGTCACCGCCCGGGTCGCCGCTGAGGCGCGCCGCTACACCGACTCGGTGAGCCTGGCCGCGGCCGCGCTCGGCTGGCGGGAGGAGGTGACCGCGGAGTCGTTCGCCGAGGTCACCGAGCCGGTCGTGCGCATGCGACTGCCCGGCGCCAGCTCCGTGGTGTTCCTGGCCGCGGCGGACAGCGGCACCGTGGCGCAGACGCAGCGGCGGTGGCGGTCGCTCGGGGCGGCCGACCTGGTCCTGCGGCCGGTCGGCGGCGGCGGCGAGCACATCTTCTCGATCTTCAGCGTGCCGCTGGACGGGGCGGCCGCGCCGGCCGGCATCGACGCCACCCAGGCGCCCGCGCCCACGTACGCGCTGCGCGAGTCCCGCGCCGGCCACCGGGTGGTCGTCTCCGACGCGTATCACCTGCTCCGGGACCGCACCGTGCCCGCCGCGGCACGGCAACTCTCGTTCGTGATCACCGCGCCGGTGCTCGCGCCGGCGGACGCCGCCGGGCGGCGCGCGTTCCGCGGCTGGGTGCTGATGGGCCTGCGCGGGCAGGACTTCATCGGCGACGCGCTGCGCGAGTCGTCCCAGGACCTCATCGACGTCACGCTGCGGGCGCACACCGCCACCGGCACCGCCGACATCGCCACGCTGCGCGCCGCGGCCGGCGGGCGCCGCGACCTGGCCTGGCAGGCGAACGTGCGGGTCGCCAACCGCAGCTGGATGCTGGCGTACGCCGCGGCCGGGCCGTCGCTGCCGGGCGGGAGCACCGGCCTGCCCACCTCGCTGGCCGCCGGCGGCACCGTCACCAGCCTGCTGCTCGCCGGGCTGGTCTGGGTCCTCGCCACCGGTCGCGTCCGCGCGCAGGCGCAGGTCACGGCCGCGACCGCGCGGCTGCGGACGACCGCGGACGAGCTGGCCGGGCAGAAGGACTACCTGGCGCAGGTGCTCGACGCCGTGCACGTCACGATCTTGACGTGTGACACCGAGGGCCGGCTGGTGCACACCAACACCGAGGGCCGGACCCGGATCGGCGACGCCGGCGCGCGGCGGCACGTCGCCGATCTCGCCGCGGACCTCACCCTGGTGTACCCGGACGGGTCGCCGTACCCGATGGACCGCTCGCCGCTGCTGCGCGCGCTGAACGGCGAGGACGTCCGCGGGGAGGAGGTCGTCCGGATTCTGCCGGACGGCTCCCGCCGGTACCTGATCACGCACAGCCGCGCGCTGCGCACCCCGGCCGGTGAGCCGGCCGGCGCGGTGTCCTCCTCGTACGACGTCACCGCGCTGCGCGAGCGCGAGGCCGAGCTGACCGCGTTCGCCGGCGTCGTCGCGCACGACCTGAAGAACCCGCTGACCTCGCTGACCGGGTACGCCGAGATCGTCCAGGAGGACCTCGCCGAGCTGCCGGACATGCACCGGCAGGCCGGCATGCTGGACCGGATGCTGAACACCGGCGCCCGGATGCGCCGGCTCATCGACGACCTGCTCGAACTCGCCGCCGCCCGGGACGGCGCGGTCCGCCCCGACGACGTGGACCTCCGCGAGCTGGTCGAGGACGTCGTCGAGGAGCGGCTCGTCACCGCCGGCGCGCCGATGCCGCGGATCCACGTGGCCGCGCTCGACCGGGTGCACGCCGACCCCGCGATGGTGCTCCAGCTCGTCGACAACCTGATCGGGAACGCCGTCACGTACACGCCGCCCGGCGAGAGCGCCCATCTCGAGGTCACCAGCGCGGACACCGGCGACGGCTGGGTGCGGGTGGAGGTCGCGGACCGGGGGATCGGCATCCCGGCCGGCCAGCACCAGGCGGTGTTCAACGACTTCCACCGCGCCCACCCGGCCGCCGGCTACAGCGGCACCGGCCTCGGCCTGGCCATCTGCCGCCGGATCGTGACCCGGCACGGCGGCACCATCGGCGTCGAGGACAACCCCGGCGGCGGCGCCCGCTTCTGGTTCACCCTGCCGTCGTCAGCCGGGTGACCGCCGCGCGGCCGGCGTCACCGGCGCCGGCCGGTCCGCGGGTCGGGCGTCCCAGGGGTTGGCGGGCTGGTCGTCGACGGCGACCCAGAAGCGGGTGCCGGCCGGGAGGGTGCCCTCGGCCCGGAAGGACCAGCCGCCCTGCCGCCAGTCGTCCTCGTGCGCGCCGGGGTGCCGGTCGCTTCGCGTGATAGACATGCGTGGATGATTTGTGGAGTCGCGCGGTCACTCTTCGTGCGATCATCCACTGTGTTCTGTCGGATCGCCGACCGGGCCCGCGTGAACCGCCCTCACGTCCGTACCGGCGCATGCGTTTTTCCGGGGCTTGTCGCCGACGGCGGCCGGCGGTACCGGCAGAATGATGGGCCGGGAGCACGACGGAGGCGGGATGAGCAGTCTGGAATCGGTGCGGCAGCTGCTGCGGCAGGCGCATCGCGCGCGGCCGGAGGATCTGCCGGGGATGGTGATGCGGGCCGCGCCGCAGCTCGACGCCACCGCGCTGATCATCTACCTGGTCGATCTCCAGCAGCGGCAGCTGACGCCGCTGAACGCGGACGGCACGCCCGGGCGGGAGCCGCTGGCGGTCGACGGGACACTGCCCGGCCGGGCGTACTGCATGACGACCACCATCACGACGGAGGGTGACGACGCCGGTGCGCGGCTGTGGGTGCCGCTGCTGGACGGCGCGGAACGTCTCGGCGTGCTGGAGGTGGTGTCCGCCGCGCCGATGAGCGCGCAGGCCGTGGCGGACTGCAAGACGGTGGCGTCGCTGCTCGGCGAGATCATCGTGACGCGCAGTCTCTACACCGACACCATCGAGCGGGTACGCCGCCGCGAGCCCATGCGGCTGCCGGCCGAGATCCTCCGGGCGCAACTGCCGCCGCTGACCTTCGCCACCGAGCGGCTGGTGGTCAGCGGCATCCTGGAGCCGTGCTACGACGTGGCCGGCGACGCGTTCGACTACGCGGTCAACGGCGACGTCGCGCACCTGGCGCTGTTCGACGCGGCCGGGCACGGCTCGTCCGGCGGGACGCGCGCGGTCATGCTCGCCACGCAGGCGCTCGGCGCGTACCGCAACGCCCGCCGCACCGGCCTGGACCTGATCGCCACCTATCACCACATCGACGACGCGGTCCGCGCGTACGACCGAGCCGGGATGATCACGGCGGTGCTCGCCGAGCTGGACCAGCGTACCGGCATGCTGAGGGTGATCTCGGCCGGTCACCCGAGCGGGATCGTGCTCCGGGCCGGCAAGGCCGTGAAGATACTGCCGACCCCGACCGCGCTGCCCGTGCCGCTCGGCGACCTCCAGACGCCGGTGGTGGTCGAGGAACTGCTCGAGCCCGGTGACCAGTTGCTGCTCTACACCGATGGCATCACGGAGGCCCGGTCCCGGGACGGCCAGGAGTTCGGCGTCGAGCGGCTGATCGATTTCGCGGTCAGGGCGGTCGCGGACCAGTTGCCCGCGCCGGAGACCACCCGGCGCCTGGTGCACGCCATCCTCGCCCACCAGGACGAGACGCTCCAGGACGACGCCACCGTCCTGCTGGCCGAGTGGCGCGACACCCCGCCGACCCAGCTCCAGCCGTAGCGCCGGTCAGCGGGCGCGGACCGGGCCGCGCCGGTCCCGAACGTGCCGGGGGCCGCACCCGCACGCCGTGCCGGCCCGGGCGGAGCCGAGCGGGGGGGTGTCCCTATGGGTTTCGTCAAGCCTCAGGGCTGGCTTCCTCGGAAGTTTTCGCCTGGTAGGGGGTTTTGGTGCGGAGCATGGCGTGTAGGACGTCGGCGCGGCGGCGGGCGAGACAGATGATCGCGGCGTTGTGTTTCTTGCCCTCGGCCCGTTTCCGGTCGTAGTAGGCGCGTGAGGGCGGGTGGGACAGGGACGCGAACGCGGCGAGGAAGAATGCGCGTTTGAGCTGCTTGTTTCCAGCCTTCGGCGGGTGTTCACCACGGATGGAGCTGCCGGAGCGCCGAGTGACCGGGGCGAGGCCGGCGTAGGAGGCGAGGTGGCCTGGGGTTTTGAACGCGGTGGCGTCGCCGACTTCGAGCAGTATCCGGGCGCCGGTCCTGACGCCGATGCCGGGCATCGAGGTCAGGACCTTGGCGAGAGGGTGGGCATCGAGCATCCGTTCGACCTCGTCGGCGACCTGGTCACGCTGCTGCAACACCTGACGGAGGTTGTCGGCGAGCCTGGGCAGGACCGTCTCGGCTGCGGTCGTGCCGGGGACGGTGACGGTCTGCTCGTCCAATGCGGCCAGGACGGCCTTGACGAGCCGGTCGCCCATCCGCGGTGCCTTGGCCGCGGCGATCGCGGCGAGGTCGTCGCGGCCGGTCCGGCGAAGGCCTGCCGGGCCGCCGCATCGTGACAGCAGTTCCAGCACCGCCGGGTGGGCGATCTTCGGGCCCAGGACGCGTTCCAGTGGCGGGTGGATCTGGGTGAGTAGGCCGCGGATGCGGTTGCTGACCCTTGTGGCTTCGCCGGCGAGGTCGTCGTCGTAGCCGATCAGGACTTCGAGTTCGGCTAGGGCCTCGTCGCCGGTGTCGACCCGGCGCAGGGTGTGTGGGAGGGTCCGGGCGGCGTCGGCGATGACGAAGGCGTCCCGGGCGTCGGTCTTCGCGGTGCCCGGGTGCAGGTCGGCGATGCGGCGCATCGCCAGGCCGGGCAGGTAGGCGACCTGGCAGCCGGTCGCGCGGGCGACCGCGACCGGCAGAGCGCCGATCGAGGCAGGCTGGTCGACCACGACCAAGATTCGCCCGTGCCTGGACAGCTTGCCGAACAGGGTCTTCAGGCGTTTCTCGGTGTTCGGCAGCGGCGCGTCGTGCAGCCGCTTCCCGCCGGGGTCGAGAGCGACCGCGTGATGGTCGCTCTTGCCGACGTCGAGCCCGAGGAACACGTCGTACTCGTTGAACACCGACTACCTTCCACCGCAGGTCACAGAGCCTGGTCACGGGTCGGGCGTCGAACTGCCGGCACCCACGTTACGAAGAGACCAACCCCTGGCGTGCGGGGCGGCCGGGTCCCTATCAGCGGTCCGTCGACGCCACCCGGACCGGCGGCAACACCCCCCGGATCATGCGTACGACAGGGGGCAAGAGCCATACCGGGCCGAGCGACCAAGCAACCCCGAAGGGGTTGATCAAAAAGGTAACGGGGGGGGGGAATCGTTCCCGTCTTCCGTGGACGGCCGTCGGCGGAGGGGCCGCGGACTCGTGCCGGTGACTCGCGCGCGATGGCCGCCGCCGCGGTCGCGAGCTGGCCGGCGGCCCGCTCGACCTCACCGCGCGGGCGGCGACCGGACGCTGAGCGCCGCCGGCGTCGGCACGACCCGCGGCGCGGCACGCCGGTCTCCCGGTGGAACACCGCGGCGCATCAACCTCACCGGGAGCACCATCCTGCCCACGGCGCGGCCGGTCCGGCCGCGCGGGGCGTGGGCGCCCACGCCCCGCCGGGGTCAGGCGGCGATGATCGGGAACGCGGCCCGCGACAGCGCGGTGTCGTCGAACTCGGGGCGCAGCCGGTCGGTCACCGTCACCACGCCGGCGACCCGGCGGGTCAGCCGCACCGCGAGGTCCGCTGAGGACACCCGGTCGACGACGCCGTCCAGCGTGACTGCGCCGTCCCGCACGGTGACCGTCACGGTGCCGGGTTCCAGCAGCAGCGTACGGCCCAGCACGTCCTTCTCGATCTCGGCGAGGATCGCCGGGTCGCCGCGCAGGTGCACCTTGAGCAGGTCGGAGCGCGTCACGATGCCGACGATCCGGCCCAGTTCGTCCACCAGGGGCAGCCGCTTGACCCGGTTCTCGGCCATCCGCCGCGCGGCCGCGGTGACCGACGTGGTGGCCAGCGCCGTGTGTGCCGGCGCGGTCATCAGGTCGGCCGCGGTGGCCGCGCCCGCCTTCGCCCGGGTGCGGCGGTGCCGGCGGCTCTCGAACAGGCGCGGGCCCGGGTCCTGGTCGGAGAACTCGACCTGGTGCAGCAGGTCCGTCTCGGAGACCACGCCGAGCACGCGCCCGAGTTCGTCGACGACCGGGGCCGCGCTCACCCTCCGGCGCATCAGGACATCAATGATCACGCGGTACGGGGTGCCGGCGGTCACCGTCACGACATCCCTGGTCATGACGTCGCCGACCTGCCACTGTGTCATCTCGACCACCTCCATCACCTCGACGGTAGGCCCGCCGGGAGCGGCGGGGCAGAGCACCACGTCTCCCTCGGCCGGGACCATCGGCCCCGGCCGGGGGAGCGGGATCACCGGGCCGCCCGGACCGGCTCGGGCCGGCGCGGGCGGTTCTGCTCGGCGGCGGGTAGCGCGGCGGCGGCGCGGTCGCCGTAGTACGCGGTGCGCATCAGCTCCCGCATGTCGTCCAGCATCGGCATGCGCGGGTTCGCGGGCGCGCACTGGTCCTCGTACGCGTTGAGCGCCTGCTGCGGCAGCGAGTCCAGGAACGCGCGCTCGTCCACGCCGGCGGCCCGGAACGACGCCGGGATGCCGACCTCGTCACGCAGCCGCTCGATCGCGGCGGCCAGCGACTCCACGCCCTCCGCGGGCGTGCTCGCGGGCAGCCCGAGCAACTGCGCGATCTGCTGGAAGCGTTCCGGCGCGCGGTAGCTCTCGTACTTCGGCCAGCCGGTCAGCTTCGTCGGCACCGTGCCGTTGTAGCGGATGACGTGCGGCAGCAGGATCGCGTTGGTCCGCCCGTGCGCGACGTGGAACGTGGCGCCCAGCGTGTGCGACATCGCGTGCACGATGCCGAGGAACGCGCTGCCGAACGCCATGCCCGCGATCGTGCCGGCGTTGTGCATCCGCTCCCGCGCCTCCGGGTCCGACCCTCCGTTGTGGACGGCCCGGGACAGGTGGCCGAAGATGAGCCGGATCGCGTGCAGCGCCAGCCCGTCCGTGAAGTCGCTGGCGTAGACGGACACGTACGACTCGATCGCGTGCGTGAGCGCGTCGAAGCCGCTGTCCGCGGTGACCACGGCCGGCAGGTCGGCGGCGAGCACCGGGTCGACGACCGCCACGCTCGGCGTGAGCGCGTAGTCCGCGAGCGGGTACTTCTTGCCGGTCGCGGTGTCCGTGATGACGGCGAACGGGGTGACCTCCGCGCCGGTGCCGGACGTGGTCGGGATGCACACCAGCCGGGCCTTCTCGCCGAGCGTGGGGAACTTGAACGCGCGCTTGCGGATGTCGAAGAACTTCTCCCGCATGTCCGCGAAGACGACCTCCGGGTGCTCGTAGCGCAGCCACATCACCTTCGCCGCGTCCATGGCCGAGCCGCCGCCGAGCGCGATGATGGTGTCCGGGCGGAACGAGCGCATCAGCTCGGCGCCGCGGTCGACCGTGGCCACGCTCGGCTCCGGCTCGACGTCGTCGATGATCTGCAGCGCGACCCGCTCCGGGCGGCGCTGGAGCACGGAGATGACGCGGCCGACGTACCCCAGCCGGGTCATGGTGTGGTCCGTCACCACCGTGACGCGGTGGACCTCCGGCATGTCGGCGAGGTAGCGGATCGCGTGCGGCTCGAAGTAGATCTTCGGCGGGACCTTGAACCACTGCAGGTTGTTCGTGCGCCGCCCGACGCGCTTGACGTTGATGAGATCCACCGCCGTGACGTTGTGCGAGACGGAGTTGCGGCCGTAGCTGCCGCACCCGAGCGTGAGCGAGGGCAGGAACGCGTTGTACATGTCGCCGATGCCGCCCTGCGACGCGGGCGCGTTCCAGATGATCCGGACCGCCTTGACCCGCCGCCCGAACGACTCGGCCAGCTCCTCGTCCGCGGTGTGGATGACGGCGCTGTGCCCGAGGCCGTGGAACTCCACCATCCGCTCGGCGTGCCGGATGCCCTCGTCGGTGCCGCCCGCGGTGAGCAGCGCCAGGACCGGGCAGAGCTTCTCCCGGGTCAGCGGCTCGGCCGGGCCGACCGCGTCGACCGGCACGATGATGATCGACGTCTCCGGCGGGACCTCGAAGCCGGCCCGCCGGGCGATCCACGCCGGGCTCTGGCCGACCACGGCCGCGTTGAGCTTCGCGCCGGCGCAGTCGGTGCCGTCCGCGGCGACGCCGAACATCAGCTTCTCCAGCGCGGCCTTCTGCTCCGGCGTGGCGACGTGGGCGTGCAGCGCGCGGAACTCGTCCAGCACGGCCGGCAGCACCGCATCGTCGACGATCACGGCCTGCTCGGAGGCGCAGATCATGCCGTTGTCGAACGACTTGGACAGCACCACGTCGTTGACCGCGCGCTTCAGGTCGGCGGTCCGCTCGATGTACGCGGGGACGTTGCCGGCGCCGACGCCGAGCGCGGGCTTGCCGGCCGAGTAGGCGGCCCGCACCATCGCGTTCCCGCCGGTGGCCAGGATGACGGCGACGCCGTCGTGGTTCATCAGCGCGGACGTGGCGGCGACCGACGGCTCGGAGATCCACTGCACGCAGTGCTCCGGCGCGCCCGCGGCGATCGCGGCGTCCCGGACCACGCGCGCGGCCTCGGCGCTGGACTCCTGCGCCGACGGGTGGAACGCGAAGATCACCGGGTTGCGCGTCTTCAGCGCCAGCAGTGCCTTGAAGATGGTGGTGGAGGTCGGGTTGGTCACCGGCGTGACGGCCGCGATCACGCCGACCGGCTCCGCGATCTCGGTGATCCCGGCGATGTCGTCCCGGTGGATCACGCCGACCGTGCGTACGCCCGCCATGTGGTTGGTGACGTGCTCACACGCGAAGATGTTCTTCACGGCCTTGTCCTCGAACACGCCACGCCCGGTCTCGTCGACCGCGCGCCGCGCCAGGTCCGCGTGCCGGCTCAGCGCGGCCACGGAGGCCTTCCTGACGATCTCGTCGATCTGCTCCTGCGTGAAACGGTCGTAGTCGGCCAGGGCTTTCAGCCCGTGCGCGACGAGAACGTCGATGACCGCGTCGGTCGTCATGCGGGGTCCCTCCACCTCTTCCGTCGGTGCCGGTTCCCAGCCTCGTCGCCGGGCCGCGCGGCGGTCAGCGGCGGTCGCCACCCCTCGGGGGGGCCGTTCGGCCCCGCGCGCGACGGGCTCAGTGGCCGGCCGGCAGGCCGAGCAGGCGTTCCAGCACCCGGTATCGGTAGGCGAGGCTGAGCGCGGCGAACCACGGCACCAGCGCCAGCAGCACCACCTCGAAGACCGGCCCGGCCGGGCCGGTCAACCCGAAATACGACCACAGCGCCGGTACCAGCAGCACCGCGCTGAACGCGATCAGCAGCGCCACCACCAGCACCGCGGGCCGGCGGTCGCCGGTCGGCCGGGTCCAGGCCGCGAAGAACCGGCCGGGCGGCGCCAGGAACAGGATGAGCAGGAAGGAGGCGTAGCAGAAGAACGTGGACAGCCCGGTCTGCGCGCCGATCGTGGCGGCCGCCTCGGTGAAGTCGGTGTCCGTGCCGTACTCCAGGCCGGTGTAGCTCTCGAACTCGTCGATCACCTCGGCCGGCGTGCGCCCGGAGCTGAACCCGCGCGTGATGCCCTGGTACAGCGCGGTGTAGATCGCGGTGCCGAACCCGGCCGTGACGATCGCGGCCGGCAGCACGAACCGGGCCAGGTTGGACAGCAGGTGCGGGTCCGGCCGGGCCGGCGCCGCCCAGAACGTGAGGAACGCGGTCGGGATGCCGACGGTGAACAGCGTCAGCCCCACCTGCGTGGGCGTGTACGGGAACCCGAGCCCCAGCATGGTGACCGCGAGGATGACCAGCCCCTGACTGGCGACCCGGGCCAGGAACACGTACAGCGAGATGCCGATCCCGCCGATGATCCGGCGCCCCTCCTCCTGGGTGGGCGGCAGCACCGCGAACGAGTCGCCGGTCAGCACGATGTCCGCCACGTCCCGGGTGACCGCGCTGCCGCTGCGCATCGCCACGCCGACCTGCGCCTGCTTCAGCGCGCGGGCGTCGTTCACGCCGTCGCCGATCATCGCGACGTACCGGCCCCGCCGCCGCAGCGACCGCACGATCCGCTCCTTGTGCTCCGGCGCCACCCGCCCGAACACGCTCGTCCGCGCGACGACCGCGTCCAGCGCCGCGTCGTCCAGCCCGTCCAGGTCCGCGCCCCGCACCGGCTCGCCCGCGTCCAGCCCGGCCCGGGCCGCGATCGCCGCGACCGTGCGCGGGTCGTCGCCGGAGAGCACCATCAGCCGCACGCCGTCCGCGCGGAACCGGGCCACGGTCGGCACCACGTCCGCCCGCAGCTCGTCGGCGAGCGCGACCAGCGCGACCGGTTCCAGCGCCGGAAGCGCCGGCCGGCCGTCCGCGTCGCGCAACCCGTCCCCGATCGCCCGCGCGAACACCAACACCCGCAACCCCTCGCCGGTACGGGCGGAGACCTCCTCCGGCACCTCCGGCAGCAGCGCGTCCGGCGCGCCCAGCACCCAGGTCCCGTCGTCCGTGCGCAGCCCCGACCAGCGCAGCGACGACGAGAACGGCACCTCGTCACGGACCGTCCACGCCTCGCCCGGCAGCGCCGCCGCCAGCGCCGCCGAGGTCAGGTTCGGCGTGCCGACCGCGCGCGCGAACCCGCCCAGCGCCGCCGCCGCGCTCTCCCGGTCGTGCCCACCCAGCGGCACCACCTCGTCCAGGCTCAGCTTGCCGGTGGTCAGCGTGCCGGTCTTGTCCGTGCAGACGACGTCCACGTTGCTGACCGACTCGACCGCGTTGACCTGCTGCACCAGCGCCCCACGCCGGGCGATCCGGACCGCCCCCGCCGTGTAGGCGAGCGCGATCAGGAAGAACAGCCCGTACGGGATCAGCCCGGACAGCACCGCGGTGATCTGCACGACGCGCAGCAGCGTGAACCCCTCCAGCGCCGCCTGCGCCAGGATCGCGCCGCTCATCAGCGTGGTCAGCACCATGACCAGCCGGACCAGGAACTCGATCCGCCGCTGCAACGGCGTCTTGTCCGTGGTCGTCCGCCGCGCCTGCGCCGTCAGCCGCCCGGCGTAACTGCGCGCCCCCACGTCCCGCGCCAGCTGGAGCCCCTCGCCGCCCACGCAGAGGCTTCCCGACAGCAGATCGTCCCCCAGCCGCTTCACCACCGGATCCGACTCCCCGGTCAGCAGCGACTCGTCCGCCTCCACCCGTCCGCCGTCCAGCAGCGGCCCGTCCACCACGATCTGGTCGCCGGCCCGCACCCGCAGCACGTCCCCGCGCACCACCCGCTCCGGCCCGAGCGCCGTCTCCACCCCGTCCCGGACCACCACGACCGCCGCGCGTTCCAGCAGCTGCAGCTGGTCGAGCTTGCGCTTGGCCCGGACCTCCTGCACCGTGCTGATCACCGCGTTGATCAGCCCCAGCCCCACGCTGATCAGGGCGTCGCTGTACCGCCCCAGCGCCAGCAGCGTCGCCCCGATCACGAACAGCACAAGGTTGAAGAACGAGAAGACGTTCGTCCGCAGGATCTCGCCATATCCGCGCGACCCACCCCGTACCGCCGTATTCGCCTCCCCCCGGCGCCGCCGCGCCTCCGCCTCCACCGCACTGAGCCCCACCACGGCGCCCCACCGCCCTCCCGCCGCTACCCGCGACCCCCTGATCATTTCCTGTTCCAGTGGGGCGAGAAGCCGGACCGGTACATTTCCCGCCCGCGGGCGGCCCGGTCACCGATCCACGTCGTCCGCGAGCCGCCGGCAGGCACCCCGGTCGTGCGGCAGACCGGCGCGCGTGAAGACGAGGCGGCAGCTACCGTTGCCGGGATTCCAGATCTCCTGGTCGTCGTTGCCGGCCAGCGCCCACAGGATCCGGCGCCGCGTGCCGGTCAGCGGCTCGCTCCGCTCGGGAAAGGCGAAGCTCACCAGGGCGCCCCAGCCGTCGTCGAAGCCGGTCCAGTCGTCACGCCCGATGAAATCCGCGGCCTCGGTGGCGATGCTGTCGATGTCCGGCGCGTTGCGGATCGCGGCCCTGACCAACTCGCCGCGATACACGCCCGCCGGGAGCGGTGCGGCCAGCGCGGCGCGGATCAGCTCGCGGCCGTGCGGCTCCGCCGCGTGGGTCAGCGCGGCGCGCAGCCGTACCGCCGGGTCCGGATCGCTGAACAGCGCGCGCAGGTCCGCGCCGAGCCGGGCGAGGCAGTGGACCCATCGCTCCCGCGGTCCGGGGTCGCGCGTGGCAAGGTCGCGGAGGAGGGTCATGAGGTGCTCGTGGCCGTCCGCCGGGTTCGCGATCCGGGCCATCTCCACCAGCTGGCTGGCGCGCACGACGGTACGGTCCGGCGGGACAGCGTCGAGCAGCGCGAGCGCCACCGGATAGGCCGCGGCCACCGTCTCCCGCAGCTCCGGCAGGAGGACGGCGAAGTAGTCGCTCCCGGTCACGTCCGCCGCGCTGCGGGCCGCGTCGCCGAGGAACTCCAGCAGTCCCTCCACGGTGTCCGGGTGGGCCCGCCCGGCGGCGAGCAACTCGGTCACGGCCCGGACCGCCGGTGCGGTCGCGCTGTCCGGGAAGCCCTGATGCAGCACCGCGACGTCGAGGTGGTCCAGCGCCGCCGCGTGGGCCTCGGCGTCGTCGGACTCCAGCGCGCGCAGGTGCGCCGGCGTGTCCGTCGCCCGGCCGTACGCGTGCCGCAGTTCCCACCAGTCGGCTGTCATCGCGTCATCTTCCCGGAATCTCTGCGGTGCAACGCGTGCGCGCCCTAGAGTCGCTGCCCGTGCACACCAATCCGATCATGATTCCGGGCGTTGCCGGCTGGGTCTCCGTCACGCTGCCGGCCCTGGGCCGCCCGGCCATCACCGTCAACGGGATGCCCGCCCAGCGGCTCCGCGGCAGCGACTTCCTGCTGCCCGGCGCCGCCGGCGCCCCGGTTCTGGTCAAGCTCAAGACCGGGCTGGCCGAGCCGTTCCCGAGCATCCTCACGGTGGACGCGACCTACCGCACCGGCCCGCCGCTGCCCGGCTACCTGAAGGCGCTCGCGCTGCTGCCGATCCTCTTCATCCCGCTCGGCGGCGTGCTCTTCGGCGCCGTCTTCGCGGTACCGGCCATCATCGCCAACCTGCGCGTCAGCCGCAGCCCGCTCTCCGCCCTCGGCAAGCTGGCCGCCATCGCCGCCATCGACCTCGGCGCGATCCTCGCCATCATCTCCGTCATCATCGCCCTCGCGACGCTCGTGGAGTAGCCCGCCGCACACCGTGCGGGGCCGGTGGCTCCATGGGTCGTGGAGCCACCGGCGAAGCCGACTCAGTACCAGCGCTGGTCGGGGTTGTTCTGCCAGTCCCACAGCACGGCCCCGCCGCCGGGGGTCCGGCTGGCACCGGCGATACCGATGATCCTGTACGACGCACGGTTGTAGAACACGTACTGGCCGTTGAACGCGACGAGGGTCCACTGCTGGTCCCAGTTGCCGTTGCAGTCCCAGATGATGATCTGGGCGCCGGGAGTGGTGGATCCGTTCATGACGCCGAGGCACTTCGTGGGATCCGCCAGGTTCTGAATGCGGTACCATTCGCCGTCGTCCAGCGGGACGTCCAGCCACTTCTGGTCCGGATTGTTGTTGCAGCCCCATTGGATGACGACGGTGCCGTTGGTCGTGTAACCGTTGTTCGTCCCCATGCACTGGGTGCTGTTGCCGTTGCGCCACTGCCGGTAGAACGCCGCCTGGGCGGGCGCGACGAAGAACACCGACATCAGCACCGCGGCGGCCGAGGCCGCGACCGATCTGACCGCGAATCGTCTCCGCATGTACCTTACCTCCCCGTGGTGAACGGCTCGGGCGAGCCATTCACCGTCCAGCGTAGAGATTGGGCGGTCGGTGGGTGGCGTATTTACCGGCGACTATGACGGCGCGACCGCCGGGGGCGGGAGGCGGCCGCCGAGGGCGGTGTTGCATGATCATCGGATGTCCACAGTGAGTGGCGGCCGGGACGAGTTGGTGATGGCGTGGGGGCGGGGATGGGCGCGCTCCCGTGGCGTGCCGGCCCTGGTGCACGTCCCCGGGGGCTTCCGGGTCGACGTCGATCGGCCCGGGCACCGCGTCCGCTACGTGCTGCACACCTGGGACCGGCCGTACCTGCGGGAACTCGGCTTTCGGGTGACCACGCCGGGGGCCTGGATCAAGGTTGACGGCAGCCGGGACGCGCTGCGGGAGGCGCTGCCGCCGCACTGGCGGATGTTCGAGAGCAACTATCTGATGAGCGCGCCGCTGACCACCGGCGCGGCCCGGGTGCCCTCGCCGTACCGGATGGAGGCCGGCACCGCGGAGGCCGGCGTGCTCACCGCCACGGTCCGCGACCGCGCGGGCGAGGTGGCGGCGTCCGGGCGGATCGCACTGGCCGGCGGGTTCGGCGTCGTCGACCAGGTGGAGACCGTGCCGGAACACCGGCGCCGCGGGCTCGGCGCCGCGGTCATCCGGACGCTCGGCGACCGGGCGGCGCGGCGCGGCGTGCGGTACGGCGTGCTGGCCGCCACGGACGAGGGCCGCGCGCTCTACCGCGCGCTCGGCTGGACCGTCGACGCGGAGCTCGCCGCCGCGTTCCTGCCGGAGCCCTGAGCGGGACGGATCAGCCGGCCCGGACCTCCAGGTCGGCGAAGACGACGCGGGACGGCACGTCGTCGTCGAAGGTACGGAAGCCGAGGCTGATCGCGCCGCTGGACAGCGCCGGGTCGTCCACCGTGGCGGTCATCAGGTGACGGCCGTCGGCGGCGACCGTGGCCCGGTCACCGGTCACCTCGATCGTGAAGCGGCTGGTGCCGCCTTCCGGCCACATGCGGGTGACGTTGCCGATGACGGCCTGGCCCTGGCCGTCGTAGTGCATGAGGTCGACCGTGGTGGCGCAGACCTCGAGGAGGTAGAACCGGCCCGGCGCGGCCACCCGGAACCGCACGTCCGCGCACGCGTCGCCGGTGCGGTCGCGCAGCGTGAACGCGATGCTCTGGTCGCCCGCGACGACGTCCGCCGGTCCGGGACAGTCGATCGCGGTCATGCCCTCGATCACCAGCCCGCCGTCGAACCAGCAGCTCACGCCCTCCGCGGACTGCTCCCGCCACCGCCCGGGCGCGGTGAGCGGATCGGCCAGGACCAGCGCGCGGGCGGTGGCGGACGGGGCGGCGGACGGCGGACCGGCGGCGAGGCCGGACCGGTCCCGCCCGTTGGCGAACACGACCGCCGCCGCGACGGACAGCACCGCCACCACGCCGGCGGCGATCATGACGGGGGTACGCCGGGACGGGCGCGACCTGGCCGGGCCGCCGGTGACCGCCGCACCGGGAGCACGCGGGCGCGGCGGCGGCGTCCCGTCCGCCAGCAGCATCTCCAGCAGTTCCGGCGCCGTGGGCCGCTCCGCCGGGTCCTTGGCCAGCGCCCGCGCCACGATCGACCGCAGCGGCTCCGCGAGCCCGCCCAGGTCGGGCTGCCCGGTCAGAATCCGCACCGCGGTCGCGGTCGTCGACTCGCCGGCGAACGGGGACCGGCCGTTCGCCGCGTACGCCACCACCGCGCCCCAGGCGAACACGTCGACCGCCGGCCCGACCCGCTCCACCGGCCCGTCCAGCCGTTCCGGCGCCATGTACGCGACCGTGCCGACCATCTGGCCGGTCCGGGTGTGCTCGCTGGTCGCCTCCACCGCCCGCGCGATCCCGAAGTCGATCACCTTCGGCGCGCCCAGTGCGAACAGCACGTTGCGCGGCTTGAGATCGCGGTGCACGACTCCCGCGCCGTGGATCGCCACCAGGGCGGTCGCCACGCCCACCGCCAGCCCGTGCAGCGCGCCGCCGCTCAGCGGCCCCCGCTCACGGACCACCTGCGCCAGGTCCGGCCCGTCGACGTACTCGACCACCAGGTACGGCGTCCGGTGCTCGGGGTCCGCGTCCAGCACCGCCGCCGTGCTGAACGGCGGCACCTGCCGGGCGCGGTTGACCTCGCTGCGGAACCGGGCCCGGAACTCGTCCACCGCCGCGAGTTCCGGCCTGACGACCTTGACCGCGACCAGCCGGCCGTGCGGGTTCCTGGCCTGGTAGACCGCACCCATGCCGCCCTCGCCGAGCAGCCCCAGCAGCGTGTACCTACCCAGGGTGTGCGGATCGCCCGGGCGCAGCGGTTGGATCGCCATGGGAAGATCTAACAACATCCTCCCGCCGGTGCCGCACGCGCTGCCGGAAGCGCAGCGGTGACTCGCCGACCTCGCGCTTGAACGCGGTGCTGAAGGCGCTCTCCGACGCGTACCCGAGGTGGGACGCCAGCGCGCCGACGCCGATGTCGCTGTCACGCAGCGCGCGCTGCGCGTGCAGCATCCGCCAGCGGCTCATGTACGCGACCGGTGGCATGCCGGCGACCGCGCGGAACCGCTCGGCGAACGTGGTGCGCGACATCGACGCGGCGCGGGCCAGCTCGTCCAGGCTGGGGCGGCGGGCCGGCTCCGCGTGCATCAGCTCCAGCGTCGGGCGCAGCTGCTCGTCGACGGAGACGCGCAGCCAGCCGGGCGGCAGTTCGGACTGGTGAAGGTAGGCGCGCAGCAGCTCCAGCACGAGCAACTGGCCGTACTGCCGGATCGCGAACGTGGACCCGGCGCGCTCCGCCACCAGCTCCTCGAACAGCCGGTCCAGGACGCGCCGCACGCCGAGCGCCGGAGGTGCCGCGGCCCTTATGTGCGCGACCGGCGGCAGCGCCGGGATGACCAGCGCGTGGCCGGCCGCGTTCAGGTCGACGTGGCCGCCCACCACGATGTCGTCCGCGTCCGCGGCGGACCCCATCAGCGCGAGGAGGTCGTCGTCGAGGTCGAGGTCGTCCAGCACCCTGCGAGTGCGCTCCTCGCCGGCCACACTCTCCAGCTGCGCCCAGGATCGGTGGTTGAGCACGGCGACGTCACCGGCCTCCAGCTCGATCGGGGCGCCGAGGCTGTCGGCGGTCAGCCGCACCCGGCCGCGGACCAGCGCCATGAACTTGAGCTCCGGCCGCTCCATCACCATCCGCGGCGACGTCCACGGGCCGCTGGCCGCGGCGCCGCCGGACACCACGCCGTTCACCTCGACCAGGTCGAACACCTCGGAGAGCGGGTCGCCCGGACGCGCGCGAAGAAAAAGCGGATTCACAGACATTCACAGTACGCCACGGCGTTCATAGCGTGAAGAAATGACGATGACAGTCAACGGTACGCAGGTCCCGCCGCCGGATGATCCGCGCGTCTCCCTGCTCGACCTGCTGCGCGACCGGCTGCACCTGACCGGCACGAAGGTCGGCTGCAACCAGGGCGCGTGCGGCGCGTGCACGGTGCTGATCGACGGCGACCGGGTGCTCTCCTGCCTGACGCTGGCCGTGCAGGCGGACGGCCGGTCGGTCACCACGATCGAGGGCCTCGGCACGGCCGGCGACCTGCACCCGCTCCAGGCCGCGTTCGTCGAGCGGGACGGTCTCCAGTGCGGGTACTGCACGCCCGGCCAGATCTGCGCGGCCGCGGCCATGCTGGACGAGGTCCGGGCCGGCGCGCCCAGCTACGTGACCGCGGACCTGGGTGCGGAGCGCGTGGCGCTGTCCCGCGACGAGGTGCGCGAGCGGATGAGCGGCAACCTGTGCCGGTGCGGGGCGCACCACGGCATCGTGGACGCGATCATGCAGGTGGCGGGGGAGCGCGAGGCATGAACCCGATCACGTATCGCCGGGCCTCGTCGGTCGCGGACGCGGTCGCGACGGCCGGCACGGACGGCTGGCGGCTGCTGGGCGGCGGCACCAACCTGGTCGACCTGATGCGCAAGGGCGTGGAGACGCCGTCCGGGCTGCTGGACGTGACCGGGCTGCTGCCGGACACGATCTCGCCGCTGCCCGGGGGCGGGCTGACGATCGGCGCGGCCGCGCGGAACAGCGCGATCGCGGCGCACCCGCTGGTCCGGCGCGACTATCCGATGCTGTCCCGGGCGATCCTGGCCGGCGCGTCCGCGCAGATCCGCAACATGGCCACGGCCGGCGGGAACCTGATGCAGCGCACCCGCTGCGCGTACTTCGCGGACGCGGCCGGCTCCCGCTGTAACAAGCGCGAGCCGGGCAGCGGCTGCGACGCGATCGGCGGCTTCAACCGCTACCACTCGATTTTCGGCGCCTCGGCCTCCTGCGTGGCGGCGCACCCGTCCGACATGTGCGTGGCACTGGCCGCGCTGGACGCCCGGATCACGGTCAGCGGGGCCGGCGGCGACCGGACGATCCCGATCGGTGAGTTCTACCGGCTGCCCGGCGACCGGCCGGACCTGGAGACCGCGCTCACGCCGGACGAGGTGATCGTGTCGATCGAGCTGCCGCCGTCCACGGTCGCCGCGACCTCGGCGTACCGCAAGGTCCGGGACCGGGCCAGCTACGCGTTCGCGCTGGTCTCGGTGGCGGCGGCGCTGGACGTGCGGGACGGGGTCGTGCACGACGTGCGGATCGCGCTCGGCGGCGTCGCGCCGCGGCCGTGGCGGGCCGGCCACGCCGAGGAGGCGCTGCGCGGCGCCCGGCCCACGGACGAGGCGATCGCCACCGCCGTCTCGGCGGAGCTGGCCCACGCGACGCCGCTGCCCGGCAACACCTTCAAGCTCGAACTGGTACGCCGAACGGTGTCCGCCCTGCTGGCCGATCTTCGAGGAGGTCCGGCATGAGCCGGGTGCGGAATGTCATGATCGGGTCGGCGCGGCGGGTGATGGGCTGGATGCCGGACCGGCTGCTGCCGGGCGGCGGCGTGCCGGACCCGCTGATCGAACGGCGGAACGAGGTCGGCCGGGCCACCTCGCGCCTGGACGGCCCGCTCAAGGTGACCGGCCGCGCGCCGTTCGTGACCGAGACCGTGATGGACGGTCAGGTCTGCGCCGCGCTGGTGTACAGCACGATCACCCGCGGCCGGATCACCCGCCTCGACACCCGGGCCGCGGAGGCGTCGCCCGGCGTGGTGCTGGTGCTGACCCACCGGAACATGCCCCGGCTCGGCATCGTCCCGATGCCCGGCGGCGCCAACCTGTTCGCGCCCGGCAACAGCGGGCTGCCGATCATGCAGGACCCCGAGGTGCGGTACAACGGGCAGGTGGTCGCGGCCGTGCTCGCGGAGACGCAGGAGCAGGCGGACCACGCGGCGACGCTGATCGAGATCGACTACGCCGCACGGCCGGCCGCCACCCGGTTCGAGGAGGCGAAGGCGGACGCGCGTACCCCGGCGTCGATCCTGATCGAGCGCAACCACGTGTCGATCGGCGGCGCCGAGCGGCGATTGAGCGGTGCGGTCCACCGCGTGGATCAGGTCTACCGGACGCCGCGCCACAACCACAACGCGATCGAGCTGCACGGCGTGACCGCGGCCTGGGACGGCGATTCGCTGCTGGTCCACGACACCACGCAACTGATCGCCCGGGAGGCACGCGGGCTCGCTACCGTCTTCGGCCTGAAGGACGAGCAGGTACGGGTGGTGTCGCCGTTCATCGGCGGCGGGTTCGGCGGCAAGGGGCTGTGGGACCACCAGATCATCGCGGTCGCGGCGGCCCGGGTCGCCGGGCGGCCGGTGCGGCTGCGGCTGTCCCGGGAGGGCGTCTACCGGATCATCGGCGGCCGGAGCCCGTCCGAGCAGCGGGTGGCGGTCGGCGCGGACGCGGACGGCCGGTTCACCGCGCTGATCCACACCGGGTACACCGTGATGCCGGCCTACGGCGCCTGCCCGGAGCAGTTCACCATGGGTACGCGCACGGCGTACCGGGCGGACAGTTTCGAGCTTCTCCAGCGGCACCTGGACCTGGACATCGTGCCGAACACGTTCATGCGGACGCCGGGCGAGACGATCGGCACGTTCGCGGTGGAGAGCGCGATCGACGAGCTCGCGGACGCGATGGACGCGGACCCGGTCGAGCTGCGCCTGCGCAACCTGCCGGACCGGCATCCGATCTCCGGCGCGCCGTTCTCGCAGCACGCGCTGCACCAGGCGTTCGTCGACGGCGCCGCGCGGTTCGGCTGGGACCGGCGGACCGCGAAGCCCGGTGAGCGGCGCGACGGCGAGTGGCTGATCGGCATGGGCTGCGCCTCCGGCGGCTTCCCGTACGCGCGGATGCCCGGCGCGAACGTCCGCCTCACGCTGCGCCGCGACGGCACGGTCGAGATCTCCTGCTCCGCGCAGGACATGGGCATGGGTACGACCACGGTGCAGGCCCAGCACGCCGCGGACCGGCTCGGCCTGCCGCTGGACCGGATCACGTTCACGCTCGGCGACTCCGCGCTGCCCGCGAGCCCGATGGCCGGCGGCTCCTCGCAGACCGCTTCGATCATGGCGGCGGTCATGTCCGCGGCCGGCAAGCTCCGCGACGAGCTGCTGAAACTCGCCGGCCCGGACAGCCCGGTCGCCGGACTGCGCGCGGACGCGGTCACGCTGACCGGCGGCGGCGTCACCGCGCCCGGCGACCGGCACGACCCGTACACCGCGATCCTGGCCCGGGCGGGGCGCGACGAGGTGACCGTGACCGCGACCGGCGCGCCGCCGCTGGAATTCCTCAAGTACACGATGCACAGCTCCTCGGCGATCTTCTGCGAGGTGCGGGTCAGCGAGATCACCGGCGAGGTGCGGGTGAACCGGCTGCTCGGCTCGTTCGACTGCGGCACCGTGCTCAACCCGAAGACCGCGGCGAGTCAGCTGCGCGGCGGCATGATCATGGGGTTGGGCGTGGCGCTGACCGAGGAGACGCTGTTCGACGAGCGCACCGGCCGGATCATGAACCCGTCGCTGGCCGACTACCACATCCCGGCGCACCTGGACGTGCCCGACATCGAGGTGATCTGGACCGGCATCCCGGACCCGCACTCACCGCTCGGCGCGCGCGGCCTCGGCGAACTCGGCACCAGCGGCGTCGCGGCCGCGATTGCGAACGCGGTGTTCAACGCGACCGGCACCCGGGTGCGCGACCTGCCGATCACGCTGGACAAGCTGCTGTGAGCCACGATGCGTGACATCGCCGACGGGCTGGCCGCGTGGCGGGCCGACGGCGTCCGGTTCGCGATCGCGACCGTGGTGCGGACGTGGCGGTCCGCACCCCGGTCGCCGGGCGCCGCGATGGCCGTCTCGGAGACCGGCGAGGTGATCGGCAGCGTCTCCGGCGGCTGCGTGGAGGGCGCGGTCTACGAGCTGGCCCGGTCCGTGCTGGAGACCGGCGTGGCGGTCACCGAAACGTACGGCGTGGCCGACGGTGACGCGTTCGCGGTCGGCCTCACCTGCGGGGGCACCATCGAGGTGCTGGTGCAGCCGGACACCGGCCTGTCCGACGAGGCCCTCTCCGCGGTACGGCAGGGGCGCCCGATCGCGATCGCGTCCCCGCTGGAGCCCGGCGACGGCTTGGGACGGCGCCTTTACGTACCCGCTGATGATGGTCATGAGGGTTTCGACCGGGTGGTGGCGGACCAGGCCGCGGGCATGCTCGCCGCCGGGTCCACCGGCGTCGTCGCGCTCGGCGCCGAGGCGCGGCGGGTGTTCGTGCAGTCGTTCACGCCACCGCCGCGCATGATCGTCTTCGGTGCGATCGACTTCGCCGCCGCGGTGGCGCGGATCGGGAAGTTCCTCGGCTACCACGTCACGGTCTGCGACGCCCGGCCGGTCTTCGCCACCCCGCGCCGCTTCCCGGACGCGGACGAGGTCGTGGTTCGATGGCCGCACGACTACCTGGCCGGCACCGCGATCGACGCCCGGACCGTCCTCTGCGTCCTGACCCACGACCCCAAGTTCGACGTGCCGCTGCTGACCCGCGCGCTGCGCTCCCCGGCCCGCTACATCGGCGCGATGGGCAGCCGCACCACCCACGCCGACCGCCTCACCCGCCTCCGCGAGGCCGGCGTCGGTGCGGACGAGCTCGCCCGCCTCTCCTCGCCGATCGGCCTCGACCTCGGCGCCCGCACCCCCGAGGAGACCGCCGTCTCCATCGCCGCCGAGATCATCTCCACCACCTGGGGCGGTTCCGGCCACCGCCTCACCGACCTGGACACCCCGATCCACCGCTGAACGCAACGTTTCCGCCGGGGAATATTGTCCTGATCATCGTGAATGACCGATTCACGTCAGAAGGAGGACGGGCAGCTGGGCGCAGGTTTGTACTGGGTGTAATCGATGCCTCGACATGTCGGAGGCGATCCCATGAGAACCCGACTCTGCCTGTTCCTCTTGCTGACCACGCTGATCACCGCCTGCGGTTCGGACGAGGAGTCACCGTCCGCCACCTGGACGGAGCCCAGCGCCTACCCCTCGGTGGAGCCGACGATGGCGACGGCACCGGCACCGGAGGGGACCGGGCCCGAGCCGGCCGCGCCCGGCGGCGGCAATAATCCGAACCTCAACTATGTCGGCGGGCCGGTCGGCGATGCCGGCGAGCAGGTCCTGGACGACGGCACCGTCTGCCAGAGCGTGGCATGGCTCGGCGAGGACGATTCCGAGGTGGGCGAGGGCGTCGCGTGGGAGGTCGTCAGCGTCGACGTCACCGGCGCCACCCCGGTGGGCGGGGACTGCGGCACGCCGTGCCAGGGCTTCACCTTCGACAGCGGCAGCGACCAGTGTCAACAGGCCGTCCGCCCGGGGCCGTCCACGGGCCGGCTCACCATCTACGGCCGGACACAGTGTTCCGCGTCGGCGGAGCGATGTGCCGCGTTCCGGGCGAGCCTGCGGCCGTCGTCGATCGAGATCGATCCGGCGGTGCCGGTCGAGCCGCCCACCGGCGAGGAGACGCCGCCGATCGAGGAGACGCCGCCGATCGAGGAGACGCCGCCGGTCGAGGAGACCGCGCCGGAGGAAGTGCCGACGCCGGACGCCGCGGGTTGACGGCGTGCCGGGGGAGGACGGGCGCAGCCGGCTGCCGGAGTGGATCGGCACCTGGGGCAGCGTGATCGCGCCGGTCAGCGTGCTGACCGCCGTGCTGTTCTACTTCGGGTACGTCTCGTCCCGCTCCCAGTACGAGTACTTCGGCGTGGACGTGGACGCGGTCGGGCTGGGCACCCAGGACTACGTGATGCGCAGCCCGCAGCCGCTGCTCGTACCGCTGATCGTGCTGACCCTGCTCGGCGCCGGCCTGCTGGCCGGGCACGCCGCGATCCGGGACCGCGTCACCACCGCCACCGGCCGCACGATGACGATCGCGCGCGCCGCCGGGCTGACGCTGCTGGCCGCCGGCGCGCTGCTGCTCGCCGGTTACCCGCTGGCCGGCCGCTGGGCCTACTATCCGCTGGTCACGCCGCTGCTGCTGGCGGTCGGCGGCGGGCTCACCGGGTACCTCGGACACCTGCGCGGCGCGGCGCCGGCGCACATCGCCCGGCGCGCGGCGCGGGTGCTGATCTACGTGCTGGTGGCCGCGAGCGTGTTCTGGGGCACCGCCACGGTCGCCCAGTGGTCCGGCCGCGGCCTGGCCATGAATCAGGCGCGCCACCTCAACGACCTGCCCCGGGTCATCCTGGACACCAAGGAGCGCCTGCACCTGCGCGACCCGACCGTGCAGGAGTCCGCGCTCCCGGCCGAGGAGAACCAGACGTTCCGGTACCGCTACCGGCGCCTGCGGCTGCTCGTCGTCGGCCGGGAACGGCTGTTCCTGGTGCCGGAGGTGTGGTCGCCGAGCAACTCGACGCTGGTGGTGCCGATGGACGGCTCGGTGCGCGTGCAGTTCCAGTTCCAACCGCACCCGCCGTCGTGACCCGGCGGGTGGCGGTCGGCGACCGCGATCGCCTCCGTTAAAGTGAAGGCAGCCCTGCGCCTGACCGCCGGGGTGCCGCGCCGGCAGGAGGGCACGTGGCCGAACCCGACTCGCGGTACGTGGTGAGCCGCCCGCACCGCGCCGACGCCCGCCGCAACTTCGACGCGCTGCTCGCCGCCGCGCGCGAGGCCTTCGCCGCCGACGGTTCCGGCGCCTCGCTGGAGGGCATCGCGCGCCGCGCCGGCGTCAACATCGCCACGCTCTACCGCAACTTCCCGACCCGCCAGCATCTCTTCGAGACGGTGTACCTGGACGACGTCGAGGCGATGGCCCGGCTCGCGGCCGACCTCACCGACCGCGATCCGTGGGACGCGCTGGAGACCTGGCTGCGCCACTTCGTCGGGTACGCGGCCACGAAGCGCGCCGTCTACGACGCGATCGCCCACCGCGAGGCCATGTTCGTCACCGGCCGCGACCTCATCCACGCCGCGGGCCGCCCGCTGCTGCGGCGCGCGCAGGACTCCGGTCAGGCCCGCACGGACGTCACCTTCGAGGACGTCCTGTTCCTGATCAACGGCGTCAGCGGCGCCAACTTCGTCGAGAACGCCCAGCGCGACCGCGTCCTCACGATGGCCCTGGACGGCATCAGGCCCCGCCCCTGACGTCGTCCCGCACCCGCAGCTCGTCCAGGATCAGCGGGAACACGTCGCGGTCCGCGTGGCGCCCCAGCAGCACGTCCAGGTGCCCGTAGTCGGGCAGGACGTGCAGCGCGTGCCGCCCCGGCGCGTGCCGCTCCAGCCAGGAGAACGTGCGGCGCTGGCTCTCCGGCAGGAAGCACAGGTTGTGGGCGCCCGCGAGCAGCACGATCCGGGCGTCCGTGGCCGGCCCGCGCGCCGTGTGGTCGCGCGGCAGGCCGGGCAGCTCCGACACCAGGCGCCCGGCGCGCACGCACGCGGCCATCTGCCGGAAGAAGGTCATCGGCACCGGCCCGAACTCGTGCGGGATGAACGAGTCGTGCGTCTCCGGCGTCAGGTTCTCGTGCCGCCACAGCGCCGGCCGGCCGCTGCCGTACGTGAAGCTGACCAGCTTGCACACCAGGTTGTCGCACTCGTGGTGGAACGCCCGGACCAGCGCGGTCAGCACCCGCGGCGTGAGCGCGCGCGGCGGCACCAGCCCCCAGGACGGGTCCAGGTGGGTCAGCAGCCGGGACACCACCGGCGTGCCGGCGCGCAGCTTCACCCGGGACCAGGCCGGCACCACCGGGTGCAGCGACACCGCGTTGCTGACCACGGTGTCCACCCGCGGGAGCAGGCCCGCGCAGAGCGCCATCATGAACGTCACCGAGCCCTGGCAGTGCACGACCGCGGAGAGCCGGTCCGCGCCGGTCTCGGCCAGCACCGTGCGGACCGCCGCGGGGTGGTCGAAGAGCGCGACCTCGTCCAGCGTCCATGAGCGGGCCGGCAGGTCGATGCTGCCGCGCCAGTCGAGCAGCCACACGTCCCGGCCGGCGCCGGCGAGCGCGCGGCCGAGCCGGTGGAAGATGGCGGAGCGCACGCCCGCGCCGTGCACCAGCAGCACCGGGGCGCCGTCGCCGCGGATGTTGGTCAGCCGAAGTGGTGTGCCGTCGTCGGCACGGAATGGCACGAGACGCTCCATGATGTATCCCCCCGTATATCTGACACGCACGATAGCCGCGGCATGCAACGATGAATGCGAGTTCGTCAATCGGCACGCATTTCGGGGGAGGCGTGATGCCGGGTTCAGTCGAACATGCCGACGTCGTGGTGGTCGGGTCCGGTTTCGGGGGATCCGTCGCGGCGTACCGGTTCGCGGAAGCGGGCCTGGGCGTGGTGGTGATGGAGCGAGGCAAGGCGTACGCGCCGGGTGACTTCCCGCGTACGCCGGCCGGGATGGCACGCAATCTGTGGGATCCGAGCGAGGGCCTGCACGGCCTGTTCGACGTCTGGTCGTTCACCGGCATCGACGCGATCGTGTCCAGCGGGCTCGGCGGCGGATCGCTGATCTACGCGAACGTGCTGCTGCGCAAGGACGAGCGCTGGTTCGTGCGGAACGCGCCGCTGCCGGGCGGCGGCACCGAGGACTGGCCGGTCACCCGCGCGGACCTCGACCCGCACTACGACCGGGTGGAACGCATGATCGGCGTGACGCCGTACCCGTTCGGCACGGCGCCCTACGACCGCACGCCTAAGACGCTGGGCATGGCGGAGGCGGCCGCGCGGCGCGGGCTGGACCTGCGGCTGCCGCCATTGGCCGTGAGCTTCGCGGCCGGGCCCGGCGCGCACCCGGCGCCCGGGCGGGTCGTGGACCCGCCGGCGTACGGCAACCTGCACGGCGTACCGCGGCTGACCTGCCGGCTGTGCGGCGAGTGCGACATCGGCTGCAACGACGGCGCGAAGAACTCGCTGGACCACACCTACCTGTCCGCGGCCCGGCATCAGGGTGCGGACCTGCGGGTACGCCACGAGGTGCGCACGATCGCGGCGCGTGAGCAGGGCGGCTACGAGGTCCGGTACGTCATCCACGACGACTCGCCCTCGACGCGGCTGCCGGTACACGTGATCACCTGCGACCGGCTGGTGCTCGCGGCCGGCACGCTCGGCACGTCCTGGCTGCTGCTGCGCAACCGCGACCGGCTGCCCGGGCTCGGCCCCGCGCTCGGCACCCGGTTCAGCGGCAACGGTGACCTGCTCGGCTTCATCCTGCGCGCGGCCACCGAGGACGGACGGCCGCGCCCGCTGCGCGGCTCCTACGGACCCGTGATCACCAGCGCGGTGCGCGTACCGGACGAGGCCGACGGCGGCACGGGACGCGGACACTACGTGGAGGACGCCGGCTACCCCGCGTTCCTGGAGTGGCTGGTCGAGGCGACCCAGTGGTACGGGCTGACCCGGCGCGCGCTGATGTTCGCGCTGTCCCGCGCGCAGAACCGGCTCACCGGCGCCGGCCGCACCGCGATCGCCGCCGAACTGGGCGCGATGCTCGGCGGCGGCGAGCTGTCCGAGACGTCGCTGCCGCTGCTCGGCATGGGCCGGGACGTGCCGGACGGCCGGCTCGGCCTGCGCCGCGGCCGGCTCGCCGCGGACTGGAGCACGGACACGTCCGCGCGCTACTTCGAGGACGTGCAGGCCACCATGCGGGAGATCGCCACCGCGCTCGGCGGCGACTTCGAGACCAACCCGCTCGGCGCCATGCGGCAGGTGATCACGGTGCACCCGCTCGGCGGCGCGCCCATGGCCGACTGCCCGGAGCGCGGCGTGACCGACCCGTACGGCGAGGTCTTCGGACTGCCCGGCCTGTACGTGGCGGACGGCGCCGCGCTGCCCGGCCCGGTCGGCACCAACCCGGCGCTGACCATCGCCGCGCTCGCCGACCGGCTCTGCGACCGCGCGCTCAGCACGCCGCTGCGCCGCCCGCGATTCGTGTTCGCGCCGCCCACCCGGCTGTCGTTCACCGAGGAGATGACCGGCTTCTGCACGCTCCGGCTCACCGTGGAGATCGACGACGTGTTCCGGTTCGTCGCGGACCCGGACCACGAGGCGCGCGTGACCGGCCGGATCGACCATCCGCTGCTCGGCCGGCACGAGATCACCGACGGCACGTTCCGGCTGTTCCCGGACGAGGGCGGCACGGTCCGGCACATGCGCTACCGGCTGCCGTTCTCCGACCTGTGCCTGGTCGGCCGCAAGGACGTGCACGACGGCCCCGGCCCCGACCTGTGGCCGGACACCACCACGCTGCACGCCCGGATCGAGACCGTCCCGGGCGGCGAGCCGATCGACGAGGGGGAGATCGCCATCGGCCGGGCCGCGTTCCTGGAACAGCTCGCCACCGTGCGCGTCACCGGCCCGCGCCGGGCCGCCGCGCTCGCCGCGTTCGGCCGCCTCTTCGCCGGCACGCTGTGGGACGTCTACGCCTGACCACCGTGAACCGGGCGCGAGGCGGGAGATCGGGCTCAGCCGCCCCGCGCTCGGAGTAACGGCGTGCCGTCCGGCACGCCCGCCACATCGGCACCGCCACGGTGCGGCTGAGCCTTCCACCCGAGTCGCGCATCACAGCGACGCCCCCGGCGTTCGCTTTCCGGCCCTCTCTGCGCTCCCCGACCGCCGCATCGCCCTCCTGTGCGCGTCGCCCTCTCTGCGCGTCGCCCTCTCTGCGCGTCGCCCTCTCTGCGCGTCGATCTAGGCCGGATTCACGTGATTGGAGATCGATTCGCGGGAAGCCGCCCTAGATCGACGCGCAGAGGGGGCGACGCGGCGGTGGAGGGGTCGGCGGTGGCGGTGAACGCGGACGGGAGGTGGGTGGCCGGGACGCCGGCGGACAGCAGCAGGTGGAGCAGCACGCGCGCCTTCAGCGGGTCGAGCGGCCCGGCCGGGATGAGCCCGGCCCCGAGCAGGTCCACCTCGCCGCCCGGATAGCCGTAGGAGGAGGTCAGCACGTCGCCCTCGCCGGTCCGGGACGCGAGCACCACCGGCATCCGCGCGGCCAGGCGGCGCAGCACCGGCACCACCCCGGCCGGCACGTGCCCGCCGCCGAAGCCGGCGATCACCGCGCCGTGCCACGCGTCGTCCCGGAGCAGCGTCTCGGCCAGCGTGCCGTCGTCGCCGAGCGCCATGGTCAGCAGCGCCACCCGCACCCGTGGCCGCCGCGGGTCGAGGGCCGGCAACGGTACGCCCGGGCCGCGCGCCGCCGCGTTGACGAACCGCACCCGCCCCTCGGTCACCTGCCCGAGCACGCCGCCGCCCGGCGACCGGAACGCGGCCACGCCGGTGGTGTGCGTCTTCCGCACCCGTACCGCCGCGTGGATCTCGTCCGCCATCACCACCAGCACGCCGCGCCCGCGCGCCTGCGGGCTCACCGCCACCCGTACCGCCGCGAGGAGGTTCGCCGGCCCGTCCGCGCCGGCCGCGCTCGCCGCCCGCATCGCGCCGGTCATCACCACCGGCGTGTCCCCGCGGTAGGCGAGGTCCAGCAGGTAGGCGGTCTCCTCCATGCTGTCCGTGCCCTGGGTGACCACGATTCCGTCCACGCCGTCCAGCGCGTCCAGCACGGCCGCCAGCCCGAGCAGGTCGTCGAAGCTCAGCGACGCGCTCGCGGTCTGCCGGAAGTCCAGCACCTCCACGTCCACGCCAGCGCCGGCCAGCCCCGGCACGGCCGCGACGAGTTGCGCCGCGCCCAGCGCGGGCACGACCGCACCGGCGTCGGCGGACATCGCGATCGTGCCGCCGAGGCCGATCAGCATCACCCGGGGTCGTGGCATCGCAAGATCATAAGCGCGCCCGGGTACGGACGAGGTCAGTTCAGCGTGCCGGTGCGGTGGTGACGGCGGCAGAGCACCTGGTAGCGCACGTCCGCCGCGGCCGCGGTGTCGCCGATCACCACCTGCTCACCGGCGCGCGCGATCTGCCCGTCCACGATCCGCGCGTTGAGGTGCCCGCGCCGCCCGCACCAGCACAGCACCTCCACCTGCAGCCGGTGCACCTCGTCGGCCAGCTCGAACAGCCGCTGCGACGCCGGGAACAGCCGCGACCGGAAGTCGCTGGCCAGCCCGAACGCGAAGACGTCGACGCCGGCGCGGTCGACCAGGTCGGCCAGCTGCTCGATGTGCTCGACCGTGTAGAAGCACGCCTCGTCGCAGATCAGGTAGTCGACCTTGCCGTACGCCAGGTCCCACAGGTTCAGGTCGTCGGTGACCTCGATCGCGTCCTGGGCGAGCCCGATCCGCGTGGTGACCTTCGGCCCGAGCGACCGGTCGTTGCGCGTCACCACCAGTCCGCGCCGCCCCTGCCGGCTGTGGTTGTGGTGCATCTGCAGCGCCAGCGTCGACTTCCCGCAGTCCATCGGCCCCCAGTAGAACGTCAGCCGGGCACCGTGCCCGTTGCCGCCGAGCCCCGGCAGGGGGGAGTGGGTGGTCGCGAGCGCGGAGTCGTTCTTCACGGCCGGTGAGCATAGCCGGTAACAGGCACGCCGCCCCGGGACACATAGACAGGTGAGACCCTGTTCGCCACGCCGCCCGGAGGCCATCGCATGGGACCACCCGACCCCGACGACCGGGACGAGGCCTGGTTCAGCGCCCTTTATACCGACTTCTACCACCATATTCTCCGGTACGGCGTGCGCCGCCTGCCGGACACGGAGGCCGCGTCCGAGCTGGCCCAGGACGTGTTCGTGATCACCTGGCGGCGGCGCACCGAGGTGCCCGCCACGCCGCTGCCCTGGCTCTACGGCGTCGCCCGCCGCGTGCTCGCCAACCGCCGCCGCGCCGACACCCACCTGCCGGTGCCGCTCGCCGACGTGCCGGAGACCCCGGTCAGCGACGAGCCGGCCACCGCCCTCGACCTGCGCGCCGCCCTCGCCACGCTCCCCGAACCCGACCAGGAGATCCTCCGCCTCGTCGGCTGGGAGGAGCTGAGCGTCTCCGAGGCCGCGCACGTCCTCGGCTGCTCCCGCACCGCCGCCGGCGTCCGCCTCCACCGCGCTCGTCGCCGCCTCACCTCCGCCCTCCAACACCCACCACGCCGCCCTCCGACACCGGACAGACCGGCACCGCCCGGCCGGACCGCAGTGTCCGGCCGGACCGCGATATCCGGCTGGCCCGGCGCAGACATGCCGGAGTCGTGGCGGGCGCCGGAGCCGCGGGCCGCACGGGCCGGCGTGAACGGGCTCGGAAACGGCACCACCCGGCCGGCCCCGCTGGGCGCGGCCGTCGACGACAGGGGAGGAAGACGATGATGCGGTCCACGCAATGGGCCCGTGACCTGCTCGGTCCCGCCGATCCGGCCCGCGCGCCGGGCCCGGTACCGCCACCGGTGCCGGCGCGTGCGCTGATCGCGCGCGCGGACCGTACCCCCGATGCGGTCCTGACCGTTCGCTCCGGCACCGCGTCCATCGCGCCCGCCGTGGCCGGACGCCCCGCCGGCGAGGCCCGCGTGCCGCGCCGCGCCGTCCTCATCGGCGCCGCGGCGGGCGTCTCGGGCGTCGCGCTCGGCAGCACGGTCCTGGCGCGGGCGTTCCCGGGCGGGGCCGCGCCGGAGTCCGCCGCCCCGGCCGGATCGGCCCCGTACTGGGACGACGTGCTGTCGCCGATCGCATTCGAGATCACCGAGGGCGCGCCGCCCGCGGCGGATCGGCTGCGCGAGCTGGCCGGTCGGCTCACCCCGTCCACCGCCGAGGCCGGCACGGGAGGCTATCTGGCCAGCCACGAGCGGTTCTGGGAACGCGGCAGGTTCGCGGCGCCCGGCGCTGTGCCGGCCGGGCCGGGTTCGCCGTCCCGGCCCGGCACGCCGGCAAGCCCGGACGGCGCCCGATCCTGGCCGGGCCCGCCGGGCACGCCGTCCGGCGTTCCCGCGACCCCGCACGTCACGCCGCCCGCGTCCGGCGCCACCGCCGTCCCGCCGAACAGCCCTCCCGGCGGCGCAAGCCCGGCGGGCACGCCGTCGCGGACCGCCGGCACGGATGCCGGGCCGTGGCCGGGGCCCGACGCACCCGCCGGGGCGCCGGATGCCGGCGTCGCCTATGACCGGTGGGTCTGGTGGGCGCCCGGTGAGCAGGCCGAGCGCGCGTCCGCGCTCCGCCTCGAGTACGTGAGCGCGGCGGCCCGCGACCGCTGGCACGCGAACGAGGTTCCGTCACCCGCCCCGCAGAGCGAGAACACCACCGGTTCCGACGTGCGGACCACCGACGAGCTGATCGCCGGGCTGACCGGGGCGGGCCGGCGGGAGACGATCGAGACCGCGATCGCGATCGCGCGGCGCGGCACCGATTGCGCCGGCCGCGCCCGCTTCCTGCGCGCGCTGGCGGACACGGGGCCGCGGTGGCTGTGGCGCGGCGGCGTCACCGATCGGCTCGGCCGGGCCGGCATGGCGATCAGCGTGGAGCCGGACGACTCGGACCCGGGCCGCGCCGTGCTGGTCTTCCACCCCGGCACCGGCGAGCTGCTCTGCGTGGAGCGGAGCCGGCCGGACGAGCACGGCGGTCAGCTCGACGCGTACCACATGGTCCTCGGCTCACGGCTCGTGAGCGAGTCCGGCCGGACCTGGTGACGGCTCCCCGGCGCCGCGCGACGGCGCCGGGCAGCCGTGCTCGCTCAGGCGACCGGGGCGGTCACCTCGGCCCGGTGGTTGCGGATGATCTCCGCGTACCGGTGGCCGCTGTTCTTGATCGTGCGGACCTGGGTGTCGTAGTCCACGTGGACCAGCCCGAACCGCTTGTCGTAGCCGTACGCCCACTCGAAGTTGTCCAGCAGCGACCACGCGAAGTAGCCGGCCAGCGGCGCGCCCTGCGCCACCGCGGACGCGCACGCGGCCAGGTGGTCCTCCAGGTACGCGGTGCGCTGCTTGTCCTCGACCGTGCCGTCCGGGCCCGGCGTGTCCGCCCAGGCGGACCCGTTCTCGGTCACGTAGATCTTCGGTACGCCGTACTCGTTCGTCACCCGCAGCAGCAGCTGCTCCAGCCCGTCCGCGTGGACCTCCCAGCCCATCGCGGTCTCCAGCGCGCCCTCCACCGGCACCTGCCGCCCGTGCGGCGCCGGTGCGGCCGGGTCGTCCGCGATGAGCTGCCGGAAGTAGTAGTTGAGCCCGAAGAACTCGGTCGGCGCCGCGATCGCCTCCAGGTCACCGGCCTGCACCGGCGGCTCGATGCCGTACGTCGCGATCATGTCCGCCGGGTAGCCGCGCCCGTAGACCGGGTCCAGCCACCAGCGGTTCGTGTGCCCGTCCGCCCGGTGCGCGGCGGCGACGTCCTCCGGCCGGTCACTGGCCGGCTCGATCGGGCTGAGGTTGAGCACGATGCCCACCTCGGCCGGGCGCGGCGCGGACGCGCGGACCGCGGCCATGCCCAGCCCGTGCGCGAGCAGCAGGTGGTGACTGGCCGGGATCGCGCGGGCCAGCGACTTCTCGCCCGGCGCCATGGTGCCGTCCAGGTGGCCGATCCACGCGCTGCACAGCGGCTCGTTCATGGTCATCCAGTCGGTGACCCGGTCGCCGAGCCGCGCCGCGACCACGGCCGCGTAGTCGGCGAACGCGTACGCGGTGTCCCGGGCCGGCCAGCCGCCGAGGTCCTGCAGCGCCTGCGGCAGGTCCCAGTGGTAGAGCGTGGCGAACGGCGTGACGCCCGCGGCGAGCAGCTGGTCGACCAGGCGGTCGTAGAAGTCCAGGCCGGCCGCGTTGACCTGGCCGCGCCCGTCCGGGATCACCCGCGGCCACGCGATCGAGAAGCGGTAGGCGTCCAGCCCGAGGCGCTTCATCAGCGCCACGTCCTCCGGTACGCGGTGGTAGTGATCGGCGGCGACGTCGCCGGTGTCGCCGTTGTCGATCGCGCCGGGCACGCGGCAGAACGTGTCCCAGATCGACGGCTTGCGGCCGTCGGCGGCCACGGCTCCCTCGATCTGGTACGCCGACGTGGCAGCCCCCCAGACGAAGGCCGGGGGAAGGGCGGCGAACTCGCGCACTGAGGCTCCTCCGAAGATGATCTTTCAACACTTAATTTACGACGTCATTAAACCAGGCGTGTGGTCAGACTCAAGGGGCCCGAACGGTTGCATCACGCCTTGGTTCATGCTTTACCGAACGCGCATGCGGCATGCTGGACGCGGCCACCTCGACGGGAGAGCGACACCATGGACCCGAAGCGCACGACCGTGCGCGACGTACGCCGCGCCAACCGCTCCGTGCTGCTGAGCAACCTGTACCGCAGCGGTCCGATCTCCCGGCACGAGTTGGCCCAGACCACCGCGCTCAGCCAGGCCAGTGTCAGCAACCTGATCGGCGAGATGGTCGCGGAGGGCCTGGTCGAGGAGGCCGGCTCGGTCGACTCCGACGGCGGGCGCCCACGCATCCTGCTGCGCGTGGCCCCCGGCTTCGGTCACGTGATCGGCGCGGACGTGGGCGAGACGCGCGTCCAGGTGGAACTGTTCGACCTGGCCATGACGCCGCTGGCCAAGGCCGAGTTCCCGATCACCTCGCCGCGCCCGGCACCGGAGACCGTGCTGGCCCACCTGCGCGACGGGCTCGCGTCCGTGATCGCCCAGTCCGGCGTCGACCCGGCGTCCGTGCTCGGCTTCGGCGTCGCGGTCTCCGGCGTGGTCGACTCCGGCGCCGTGGTGCACGCGCAGACGCTCGGCTGGGAGGGCGTGCCGCTCGGCGCCATGCTGCGCGAGTTCACCGACATCCCGGTGCTGGTCGACAACGGCGCGAAGACGCTCGGCCAGGCCGAGATGTGGTTCGGTGCGGGCCGGGGCGCGCGGCACGCCGTGGTCGCGCTGGTCGGCTCCGGCGTCGGCGCCGCGGTCATCGCGGACGGCGCGTCCTACCGCGGCGCGCACTCCAGCGCGGGGGAGTGGGGCCACACCCCGATCGTGTACGGCGGGCGCCCGTGCCGCTGCGGCGCGCAGGGCTGCCTCGAGGCGTACGTCGGCGCGGAGAGCGTGCTGGACCGCTTCCGCCAGGCCAACCGCGGCCGGCCCGCGCCCGGCGCGGACGAGGAGTCCGCGCTCGCCGCCGTGCTCGCCGCGCACGGCACGAGGGCCGGCGCGCAGGTGCTCGCGGACACCGCCGGCTACCTCGGCGCCGGCCTCGCCACGCTGGTCAACCTGTTCAACCCGGAGCGGATCGTGCTCGGCGGCTGGGCCGGGCTCGCGCTCGGCCAGGCGCTGCTGCCGCAGATCCGCGAGGCGACCGCCCGGCACGCGCTGCGCCGCCCGTACGAGCAGGTCTCCATCGAGCTGTGTCAGCTCGGCCCGGACGCGGTCGCGATGGGCGCGGCCACGCTCCCGGTCGCCCGCCTGCTCGCCGACGGCGGCGCCGCCGCGCGAATCCCCGCACGCGCGCCCGCCCGGGGTGTTGGCGGGCGGCGCCGCCGGTAGTAACGTCCGTCGTATCGAACGGCGTCTCTTCTACCGCTTCTCCTGGACCGCGGGCGGCCAGAGCTTCAGCGCGGTCTGGGTCAGCCCCGAGCCGGGCGACTTCTCGCCCGGCCAGCGCGCGCTCGCCGAGGAGCTCGCCGAGCGGTACGAGTTGCCCACCGACCATCGAGACTGGCAGCTGCGCGCGGTCGAGGTCGACCCGGACGACGCCTGCCACTGGTCGATCGCCTCCGTCGCCTACCTGGCCGCGCTGCGCGCCGCCACCGAGCGCCGCGCCGCCGACGAGGCCGTCCACATGCCCTCGGCCCGCTCCCGCCGCGACCACGCCGAGACCCTGGCGCGGTACGCGGCGGCCGTCCGCGCCGCCGAGCGCCTCTACCAGCCCTCCCGCGACGAGGCCGCCCGCTACCTCGACAAGGTCCTCGGCGCCGGCGCCTGACCTACCCCGACCCGGCGTACCCGGCGAGCAGCAGATCGACCGCCACCGTGAACCGGGCCGCCGCGTCCGCCCCCGCGCCGGTCTCGATCACCTCCGCCAGCAGCGGGAACTCGGCCGGGTCCGGCATCACGGCCGGGGTCGCCGCCTCCTCGTGCCCCGGCGTCCGGCCCGCCTCCGCCAGCGTGTGCCCGATGGTGAACGTGGTCAGCACGGTGATCACGTCCATCGCCCGGTCCAGCGGCAGCCCCGCCGCCCGCATCGCGCCCAGCCACCGCTCCGACCGGCGCATCGACGCGGCGGAGCCGACCGGCCGGGTGGCGGCCAGCGGCAGCACGCCCGGGTGGGCCAGGAACGCCGCGCGCAGCGCGTGCGCGTACCCGCGCATCCAGGGCAGCCACGCGTCCGGCGCGTCCACGGCCGCCATCGCGGTCTCCAGCACCCGGTCCACGAGCGCGTCGAACAGCGCCTCCTTGTGCGGCACGTGGTTGTAGAGCGACATTGCCTCCACGCCCAGCTCCGCGCCGAGCCGCCGCATCGACAGCGCGGGCAGGCCGTGCCGGTCCACATAGTCCAGCGCGGCGTCCAGCACCCGCTCGCGGGTCAGCCCGGCCTTCTCCCCGACGCGTCGCGTGGCCACCGCACCTCCGTTGACAAAATTTACACCGTAAGTCACTCTAGCGGACGTCGAATACTTACACCGTAAATCTGGAGGCGCGATGCTCGCGACGGCGCTGGTCCTGATCGTGCTCACGGTCGGATACTTCCTGGTCACCACGCTGGTCGACCTGTTCCCGTTCAACAACGTGCGGGACGTCCCGCCGCGCGATCGCCGTACCGAGGTCGCGGTCAACGCACCGATCCTGGCCGCGCCCGCGGTGCTGCTCGCCGTGGCCGCCGCGCTGGGTGTGCCGTGGCCGGCCTGGGTGGCGGCCGCGATCGAGGTGCTCGCCCTGATCGGCGGGCTCACGCTGTGGTGGCTGCCGTACCTCACCGGCGTCTCCGTGCCGTGGGCCGCCGCCGGGACCGGTCTGAGCTGGCCCGAGTTCCACGCGCGCGGCTATGCCCGCACGGTGACCGTGCTGCCGCGGATCGGCGACCGCCCGCGCCCGAACCTCGAGCACACGATCCTGCACGCGCTGATGGCCGGCGCCGCGGCCAGCGCGATCACGGTCGCGGCCGGGCGGTAAACGTCCCTTTATTCATGGCTTGACTTAAGTCATGATGGGATTCACAGTTCTCACATCCATCGATGTGAGGACGTGCCATGAACCCACCCTCCGCACGTTTCCGTGCCCTGGCCGCCGCCGTGTCGGTGACGGCGGGGCTGAGCGTCGTCGTCGCGGCCGGGCCCGCGGCGGCGGCCGGCGAGACCGTCACCATCCACCTCACCACCACGTCCGACCCGGGCGGCCGGACCGTCACCCGCGGGCTCCAGGCGCAGCCGCCGGTCGTGTTCGCGGCGTCCTCCGCGAACGCCGCGCACACCATCACGGTCAACGAGAACGCGCAGTACCAGGTGTTCGAGGGCGGCGGCGCCTCGATCACCGACACCACGGCCTACCTGTTGCGCGGTGGGCCGGTCAGCGCCGCGACCCGAGACGACGTGATGCGCAAGCTGTTCAGCCCCACGGACGGCATCGGCCTGTCCTTCGTCCGCAACCCGATCGGCGCGTCCGACCTGTCCCGGCCCGGCATGGTCTCGCTGGACGACACCTGCTGCGACCTCAGCGACTTCAACACCAACGGGTACGACGCGAACGTGCGCCTGCTGACCGTACAGGCGAAGGGCCTGAACCCCGCACTGCGCGTGAAGGGCGTCCCGTGGAGCGCGCCCGGCTGGATGAAGGACAACGGCCGGATGGACCAGATGGGCTGGCTCAAGTGGGAGCACTACCCCACGTACGCCCAATATCTGGTCAAGTACATCCAGTCCTATCAGGCCGCCGGCGTCCGGGTCGACTACATCTCGGTGCAGAACGAGCCGAACTGCTGCCAGGCCGCCAACCCCACCTCGATGAACTACCCGGGCATGTCGTGGAACCCGTCCGGCCTGGTGGAGTTCACCAAGAACTTCGTCTACCCGGCCTTCCGCGCGGCCGGCATCGGCACCAAGGTGCTCATCCACGACTGGAACTACGGTGACTACGCGAACTTCGGCGCCGCGATCCTGGCCGACGCGGGTGTGCGCGACGATCCGCTGTTCGGCGGCATCGCCTGGCACGGCTACTTCGGCGACCCGGCGGTCGGCGGCCAGGTGCACGACGCCTACCCGTCGGTGCCGCAGTTCAGCACCGAGCACTCCGGCGGCACCTGGATCGGCAACCAGCACAACGAGGACCTGGCCGACATCGTCAACTACGCGCGGAACTGGTCGTCCAGCCTGGTCAAGTGGAGCCTGGCGCTGAACCAGAACATGGGCCCGCACAACGGCGGCTGCGGCACCTGCACCGGCCTGATCACCGTGCAGGAGGGCGGCCCGCGCGCCGGCCAGGTCGACTACACGATCGAGTACTACACGACCGGGCACCTCACCGCGTTCGTCAAGCCGGGCGCGCGCCGGATCGACTCCACCGCCAACGGCACGGTGCAGAACGTGGCCTGGCGCAACCCGGACGGCTCCAAGGCGCTGATCGCGCACAACGGCGGTACGGCCGCGCAGTCGGTGAAGGTGCAGTGGGGCGGGCAGTCGTTCACGTACACGCTGCCCGCGCGCACCACCGCCACGTTCACCTGGAGCGGCACCCAGTCCGGCAGCGGCGGCGGCACCGTCTCCGGGCTGGGTGGGCGCTGCCTGGACGTGCTGGACAACAACTCCGCCGACGGTACGCCGATCCAGATGTGGACCTGCTTCGGCGGCGCCAACCAGCAGTGGCAGCGGGCCTCCGACGGCTCGCTGCGCGCGCTCGGCAAGTGCCTGGACGTGACCGGCGGCGCCACCGCCGACGGCACCCGCGTGCAGTTGCACACCTGCAACGGCACGGCCGCGCAGCGCTGGACGTACACCGCCGGCCGTGATCTGGTCAACGCCGGCTCCGGCACCTGCCTGGACGTGGTGGACAACGCCGCGGTGGACGGCGCCCGCCTGCAGATCTGGGCCTGCGGCGGCACCGCCAACCAGAAGTGGACCGTGAACTGAGTCCCGTGCGCGCGTGTGGGCCGCACTCGCCGCCCGCACGCGCCGCTACCGCCGGGTCCGCAGCCCGTCCACGAACACGCCGACCACCCGCCGGTTGTACTCCGGCCCTCGCCCCGGCACCGGCCGGCACAGCACCGTGATCGCGTGCAGCACCTCCTCCGCGTCCACGTCCCCGCGCACCGCGCCGTCCGCCCGCGCGGCATCGAGCAGCGCCTCGAGCGCCGGCCCGAGCCGGGACGTGAAGTAGTCCGGCAGCCCGGCGAACGCGGGATCGCCCGAGTGCAGCGCGGACGCCAGCCCGCGCTTGGTGCCGAGCAACTCCGCGAACCGCTGGATCCACCGATCCAGCGCCTCGCCCGGCGGAAGCGACCCGCCCAGCGCCGGCCCCGCCTCCGCCACCGCGTCGATCCCGCTCTCCACCACGGCCTTGACCAGGTCCGCCCGTTGCGGGAAGTGGCGGTAGACCTCGAGGAGACGCTGTCCGCGCTGACCGACCTGATCCGGGCCGGCAAGGTCCGCGCGATCGGCGCGTCACACACGCCCGCGTCCGGCATCGTGGAGGCACAGTGGATCGCCGAGCGGCGCGGCGTGTCCCGCTTCCACACCGAGCAGCCGGCCTACTCCATCCTCAACCGCGGCATCGAACGTGAACTACTGCCGGTCACCCAGCGGTTCGGCATGGGCACGCTGGTCTGGGGCCCGCTCGGCCAGGGCATGCTCACCGGCCGCGTCCGCCGGACCGGCAGCGACCTGCGCCGCGCCGGCCTCTTCCAGCACCTCGGCGACGAACGCCGGATCGAGGCCACCGAGCGCCTGATCCCCCTCGCCGCCGACGCCGGCCTGCCCATGACGCACCTGGCGATGGCCTTCGCGACCGCCCACCCCGGCGTCACCAGCGCGCTCATCGGCTTCCGCACCGACCGCCACCTCGACGACCTCATCTCCGGCCTGGACGTCACCCTCCCCACCGACGTCCTCGACCGCATCGACGAGATCGTCCCACCCGGCACCGACATCGGCACCCTCGACCAGACCTACCAGCCGCCCGCCCTGCACCGACCCTCCCTCCGCCGCCGCCTCCCGGCCGCATAACGGATCATGTCCCGCATGGTCCCGCGGGCCGGCCTCGCCGCGGGCTTCGACTCCGCCGGCGCTCCGCTCGCGGCGGAGAGTGTCGATCGGGTGGTGCCGGTCAGCATGGGGAGCGGAACGGGCGGCCCGGGAAGTGGGTGTCCCACTCCGCGCGGAGCGACGCCGGGTCGGTGCGGGCGCAGATGCGGTCGGCGGTGCGTTCGGTGTCCAGGTCCCACAGGATGGTGGTCCAGTCCTCGCCGCCGGTGGCGAGGGTGTGGCCGTCGGGGGTGAAGGCGAGGGCGTCGACGGGTTTGCCGTGGCCGGTGAGGATGGCGAGCTCGCCGGGGTGCCGGGGGTCGCGGACGTCCCACAGGCGGACGGTCGCGTCCGAGCTGGCGGTCGCGAGCGTGGTGCCGTCCGGGCGGAACGCGGCGGCCATCACGCCGTCGGCGTAGCCGGTGAGCGTCGCCAGCGCCGAGGGTTCGGTGGGGCGGGCGACGTGCCACAGGCGGGCGGTGCCGTCGTCGCCGCCGGCGGCCAGCAGGTCGCCGCCGGGGTTGAACGCCACGGTCTTGACGGCCTGGGTGCCGGACTCCAGGGTGCCGAGCGCGGCGGGGCGGGACGGGTCGGCGACGTCCCACAGGCGGACGGTCCGGTCCGCGCCGCCGCTGGCCAGGATCGTGCCGTCGTGACGGAACGCGACCGTCTCGGCGGCGCCGGTGTGGCCGGTGAGCGTGGCGGACGGCATCGGGCGGCCGCCGTCGAGGCGGATCAGGCGGACGGTGCCGTCGTCGAGCGCGGCGGCCAGCATCCGGCCGTCCGGGCGGAACGCGATGTCCTCGACCGAGCCGGGCAGGCTCACGATCTCCCGCTGCCGGCCGGAGGCGGGGTCCCACAGCCGTACGGTGCGGTCGTGGCCGGCCGAGGCCAGCAGCGTGCCGCCCGGCTGGAACGCCACGTCGTTGACCGGCCCGGTGTGGCCGCGCAGCACCGCGGCCGCACGGGGCCGGCCGGGCTCGGGGACGTCCCACAGCCGCACGGTCCGGTCGTACCCGCCGGTCGCGATCGTGCGCCCGTCGTCGCCGACGGCCACGCCGTAGACCGAGCTGGTGTGGCCGACCAGGCGGAACGCGGTCACGTCCCACAGCCGGGCGGTACGGTCCGCGCCGGTGGAGACGATGGTGTGCCCGTCCGGGCTGACCGCGACCGAGGTGACCGCGGTGGTGTGGCCGGGCAGCGCGGCGAGTTCACGCGGGCCGCCCGGGTCGTCGATCGACCACAGGCGTACGACCGCGTCGGCGCCGCCGGAGACGAGCGTCCGGCCGCCGGGTGCGAACGCCAGGGCCCGGACCGCGTCCGTGTGGCCGGTCAGCGCCGCGGTCTGCCGGGGCCGTGCCGGGTCGCGGACGTCCCACAGCCGTACGGTGTGGTCCTCGCCGCCGGTGGCGAGCGTGCGACCGTCCGCCGTGACCGCCACCGCGGCGATCCCGGAGATCGGCAGCGCGACCGGCGGGCGCGCGGCGCCGGGATGGCGCGCGTCCCAGCGGTGGACCGTGCCGTCCGGGCCGGCGGTGGCGAGCGTGGCCTGGCCGGCCGCGGTGACCACCGGCGGGCCGACCAGCCCGCGCACGTCCGCGAGCGGTCGCGGCCGGGCCACGTCGCGCAGGTCCCACGCGCGGGTGCTGCCGTCCTCGCCGGCCGCGGTCAGCGTGGTCCCGTCCGCCGCGAACGCGAGCGCCCTGATCGGCGCGTGGTGCGGCGGCAGCACGGCGACCGGTGTGGCGCGGTTCGGGTCGTCCACGTCCCACAGCTGCACGGTGCGGTCGTCGCGGCCGGCGGCCAGCAGCCGCCCGTCCGGGCTGAACGCGCTGGCCCGCACGTCGCCGGCGTCGCCGAGCCGGGTCGCGTACGGCGTCGCGAAGCTGCTCAGCACGCGGCTGCGCGCCTCCACGGCGGGGGAGAGGCGGTAGGCGGCCAGCCCGAGCAGCGCCGCCAGCCCCGGGTTGGTCGTGCGCAGCGCCTCGGCCCGGTCCGCGGCCCGCTGCGCGGTGGCGGCGTCGCGCTGCCGGGCGGCCGACTGCTGGGACCGGACCGCGACCGCGGTGGCGCCGGTGGTGAGCAGGCACAGCGCGGTCAGCGCCACGACCAGCCGGCGCAGGCGGCGGCTCCCGCGCTGCGCCACGTCGAGCTCCGCGGCCCGCGCGGCGAGGCTGGCGTCCAGGAACGCGGTCTCGTCCGGGTTCAGCGCGCCGCCGCCCCCGGCCGCCGCCCACTCGCGGGCGACGTCCAGCGGCGTGCCCCGGTAGAGCACGCCCGGGTCCCGGCCCATCGACCGCCACAGCGTGGCCGCCTCGGTCAGCCGCCGGTGTACGCGCAGCCCGTCCCGGTCCCGGTTGAGCCAGTCGTGCAGGCGCGGCCAGCAGCGGATCAGCGACTCGTGGGTGATCTCGATGGTGTCCCGGCCGACCGTGAGCAGCCGCAGCGCGGTGAGTCCGTCCACGACCGCCGCGGTGTCCGGGTCGGCGAGCCCGGCCTCGTCCCGGTGGATGGGGCGCTTGGTGTCCTCGGTGCCGTCGCCGAGCGCGGTCAGGCGGCACAGCAGCCGGCGCGCGGCGTCCTGCCTTGCCGGGCCGAGCGTGGCGTACCAGGCCTCGGCGGTGCGGGCGAGCGACGCGTCCAGTCCGCCCGCGGCCTCGTACCCGGCGAGCGTGAGGGTGTTGCCGCGGCGCCGCCGCCACGTCTCCAGCAGCGCGTGGGACAGCAGCGGCAGCGCGCCGGCCCGGCCGTGCGCGTGCGCGACCAGCGTGGTCAGCAGGCCGGACTCGACCGCGCAGCCGGCCCGGACCGCGGGACCGGTGATCGCCTGGCGCAGCTCCTCCGGGCTCATCGGCCCGACCGTGACCGGCGCGTCGTCCAGCGCCTCCACCAGGTCCGGGAACGCGGTGCAGTGCGGGAGGAAGTCGGCGCGCACGCCCAGCACCACCCGGCAGCCGCTGTTGCCGGTCCGCGCGGCCGTGGTCAGTGCCGCCACGAACCGGGCCCGCTCACCGGCGTCCGCGCACAGCGTGAACACCTCCTCGAACTGATCCACGACCAGCAGCAGCTCGTCCTCCGGCCGCCCGGCCAGCGGCGCCCGGCCGGCGAACACCGGCCGCCCGGCCAGCACCTGCCGGACGGCGCGGTGCAGCGCGCGCGGTTCGGCGCGCAGCTCGGCCAGCAGCGCGCCGGGCGTGCCGCCGGTGAGCCGGGCCACCTGGACCGCGCACTCCTCCAGCGGATGCGCGCCCGGCGTGAACAGCACGCCCGGCCGGCGCGCCAGCAGGCCCGCGCGCAGCAGCGACGACTTGCCCGCGCCGGACGCGCCCCAGACCACGACCAGCCGGCGCTCGGTGAGCGTGCCGAGGAGCCGGTCGGCCAGCCGGTCGCGGCCGAAGAAGCGGTCCGCGTCCGCGGCCTGGAACGCGGCCAGTCCCACGTAGGGCGCGTTCCCGTCGTCCGCGGCCGGCGGCGCCGCGTCGGCGGCCAGCTCACGCCACCGGGCGGCCCACTCCTCCTCGTCGCCGTCGCAGGCCCGCACGTACGCGATGGTCACCGCCAGCGTCGGCAGCCGGCGCCCGGACGCGGCCTCGGACAGCGTCGCCGCCGAGTAGTGCGCGCGCTGGGCGAGCCGCCGGTACGGCGGATTCCCCGCCTTGCGCCGCAGCCGGCGCAGCCCCTCCGCGAACTCGATCAGCAGGTCGTCGGTCCCGCCCTCCAGCGGTCGCTCGGCACGCGGCATGGCCATCCCCCGATCCGGTCCCCCCGTAGACCGGCATCGATTCTCTTCCGCCCCCGGGCGCCGGGGCACCGGCCTGTCGTCAAGGCGACCGCGATGTTCGGAAATCGTTGTACGGCTTCGCGCCCCCGACGCCGGACAACGCGCCGGCGGCTAGAAACGAGGGTGACGACGCGTGACACACGTGAGGGGGACGTGATGGAGACGTGGCGACTGACCGTGACCGTGCTCGGGCCGCTGACCGTGACGCGCGCGGGCCGGCCGGTGCCGGTGACCGCGCCGCGGCTGCGGACGGTGCTGGCCATGCTGGCGATGTCGGCCGGCACCGTGGTGTCGGTGGCGCGGCTGGCCGAGGCGGTCTGGGGCGAGCGGCTGCCGGGCGACGCGCGGCGCGCGGTCCAGCTGTACGTCACCCGGCTGCGCGAGCTGCTCGGGCACGACGCGATCGAGACCGCGCCGGACGGTTACCGGCTGTGTGCGCGCCCGCACGACGTGGACGCGCTGCGCTTCCTGCGGCTGACCGAGAGCCCGGTGACCACCCGGGCCGCGCTCGCGCTCTGGCGGGGAGCGCCGTTCGACGGCGTCCGCTCCGACTGGTTGCACGGCGTTGAGGCGCCCCGGCTGGTCGAGCGCTACCTGGACGCGCTGGAGCGCCGGATCGCGCAGGACCTGGACGCCGGCCGGCCCGGCGCGGTCCTGTCCGAGCTGCGCGGCCTGACCGCCCGGCACCCGCTGCACGAGCCGTTCTGGGAGCTGCTGATGCACGCGCTGTACCGGTGCGGGCGGCAGGCGGACGCGCTGGCCGCGTACCGCAGCGCGCACCGGCGGCTGGACGAGGAGGTCGGCGTGCCGCCCGGCCCGGCCCTGCGCGACCTGCACCGGCGCATCCTCACCGCGGACCCGTCGATCGCACCGCCGGCCGATGCCGGCCGCCGCCGGTCCGCGGTCGCGCTCAGGACAGGCCCATCGCCGGCCGGGGCTCCCGGATGAGCAGCTTGGCGGCCTGCCCGACGACCACCCGGCGTACCCCGTGGTTGAAGGGGCTGGACGGCACGAAGCCCTCGCCCTTGACGTGCGCGATGAGCTGGTGGGTACGGATGGTCGGGCGCATCCGGCGCTCCCACCGGCGCAGCGCGCGGGCCACGGTCGGCTCCGCGGTCAGCGCGTCGCCGAGTTCGGCCGCCCCCATCATGCCGGTGCTGGCGCCCATGCCGGAGTAGAGCGTGAGGCACCAGGCGGCGTCGCCGAGCAGCAGCACCCGGCCGCGGTGCCAGTGCCGCATGCGCACCTGCTGCACGGAGTCGAAGAGGCGCTCCGGCGCGCTGCCGAGGCGGTCGAGCACCCACGGCACCGGCCCGCCCATACCGGCGTACCGGGCCGCCAGCGCCTCGGCCGGGTCCTTGCGCAGTTCCGCGGCGACGTCCCGGGCCCGGTACGCGAACAGCGCGGTCGGCGGCCGGTCCCGGTACGGGAAGATCCACAGCGAGCGGCCGGGCTCGACCAGCGCGAGCTGGTCCGAGCCGGAGTAGCCCGGCACCGGCCCGTCCAGCGAGAACGTGCAGATCACCGAGTGGTTCGGCCGGAGGAAGCGCTCGTCCGGCCCGAACGCCAGCCGGCGGACCGTGGAGCGCAGCCCGTCCGCGCCCACGACCAGGTCGAACCGCTCCGGGCCGGCGCCGAGGTCCACGTGGACCGCGTCGCCGGCCTGCCGTATGGAGCGCGGCCCGGTGCCGAACCGGATCTCGGTGTCCGGGCTCAGCCCGTCCCAGAGCGCGGCCTCCACGTCGCCGCGCATGGTGCCCTCGGGCTGGCCGGGCTGGTCCAGGAAGCCGACGCTGCGCCGGCGCACGCCCGCGGCGTCGACCGCCCAGGTGCGGTGGTCGGCCGGCGTGCGCAGGTGCATGGCGTCGAAGACGCCCAGCCGGGACGCGGCCTTCTTGCCCGCGGGGAAGAGGCCGACGAAGTATCCGCCGGTGCGGCGCGCGGGGGCGCGCTCCACGATCACCGGCGTCCAGCCGGCACCGGACAGCGCGATCGCCGCGGCCATGCCGGCGACGCCGAGACCCACCACAAGAGCTCTCACGAGCGCCAGTCAAACGGAGCGAGCCGCCAGATCCAAATCATAACGTTTCGATCGCGACCGTCAGTGACCGCGGGCGATGCGTGGCGGAACGTCCCAATTCCGAGAGAGCGTTCTCCCGGACTTTCTACAGAGCTTGAAATTAGGCGTGGTTCGTTACCTGCGCGTTATTGACGTGGTCCAGCTCACTCGGGTTGACTCCCCCCACGGAACCGCTTCCGCAACCGGTTCCGAACGAGCCGTTAACCGCGGCGATACAGCCCGGGAGGTGAGTGGATTGACGATCACCATCGCGGACGTGGCCGCGGCGGCGGGCGTCAGCAAGACCACCGTCTCCCGCGTGCTGAACGGCAAGGGCGACCTCGACGCGCAGACCGCGGACCGGGTCCGGCGGGTGATCGCCGACCTCGGTTACGTGCCCAGCGCCCGCGCGGTCGGCCTGGCCCGCGGCCGCACCCGGATCGTCGGCATGCTCGTGCCGTCGCTGACCTGGCCCTGGATGGGCGAGGTGCTGCAGGGCGCGGTCGACGCGATGGAGGCGGCGGGCTACGGCCTGCTGCTCTTCACGGTCAACCGCGGTGAGGATTCGATGCGGCAGTTCGCGCAGCAGGTCTCCGCCAAGGCGTTCGACGGCCTGCTGGTCGTCGAGCCGGACGGCCAGACCGACTACATCGCGGAGCTGTACGCGGGCGGCCTGCCGGTCGTGCTCATCGACGACCGGGCCGCGCGCCGGCCGATGTTCCCCTCGGTCGGCACCACCAACCGGCGCGGCGCCCGCTCCGCCGGCGAGCACCTGATCGCGCTCGGCCGGCACCGGCCGCTCGTGATCACCGGGAAGACGTACTTCGGCTGCACGCACGAGCGGGTGGCCGGGTTCGCCGAGGCCTACGCGGACGCCGGGATCGCCATCGACCCGGACCTCGTCTTCGAGGGCGACTTCACCTACGGGTGCGGCCGGGAGGCCGTGCTGCGCAGCGCCGGCAAGGGGTTCGACGCCGTGTTCGCGCACAACGACCTGTCCGCCACCGGCGCGATGCAGGCCGTGATCGAGTCCGGGCGGACCGTACCCGGTGATGTGGCGGTCGTGGGTTTCGACGACCTGCCGCTGGCCGCGCACGCGCAGCCGCCGCTGAGCTCCGTGCACCAGCCGCTGCGGGAGATGGGCGACGCCGCCGCCCGCATGCTGCTGGCGCACTTCGCGGGCGAGCCGCTGCCCGCGAGCCCCGTCACCATCCCGACCACCTTCGTGACCCGCGAGTCCACCACCGCCCGATAAATCACCAAAAACCAGGATCGGCCGCGACGGTACGCACGCCGTGGCGCGATCCCGCACGCCCAGGCACCGGGCATCATCACTGAGAAGACAGGGAGCAGGACCGATGCGTCCGATCAGATCCATCGCCATAGCGCTCACCGGCGTGCTGGCGGCCGCCGCGCTCGCCGCCTGCGGCGAGAGCCCGAACGCGAACCGCGCGAACGGGCAGGCCGCCACCGTCCTCAACGTCGGCATGCCGAACGGCCCGCAGACGGAGAACCACAACCCGTTCCTGGAGTCGTCCTCCGGCGCGATCCTCGGCTACCGCTGGCAGATCTACGAGCCGCTGGCGCTGGCCAACGTGATCCGGCCGACCGACAAGCCGAAGCCGTGGCTGGCCCAGGAGTACAGCTGGAGCGCGGACCTCAAGACGCTGACCGTCACCGCGCGCGAGGGCGCGACCTGGTCCGACGGGCAGAAGTTCACCGCCGAGGACATCGCGTTCACGTACGACCTGATCGGCAAGACGGACGGGATCAACCGGTTCGCGCTGCCGATCGTCTCCGCCACCGCGAACGGCAACCAGGCGTCGATCGTCTTCGAGCGCCCGCAGTTCGTCAACGAGGCCCGGATTCTGCGTGACATCCCGATCGTGCCGAAGCACATCTGGTCCACCATCGCGGACCCGGCCACCGACATCATCAAGAACCCGGTCGGCACCGGGCCGTACACGCTGAAGACCTTCACCCCGCAGACCACCACGCTGGCGGTGCGCACCGAGGGCTACTGGCAGCAGCTGCCGCAGGTCAAGGAGCTGCGCTACACGTCGTACAACGACAACAACGCGCAGACCACCGCGCTGGCCAACGGCGAGTCGGAGTGGAGCTTCGTCTTCATCCCGAACTACGAGACGGTCTACATCGCCAAGGACCCGGAGAACAACAAGATCTTCCCGGCGCCGGTGATCGGCATCCACGCGCTGTACATCAACACCACGGTCAAGCCGTTCGACGACCCGGTGCTGCGCCGCGCGATGAACATGGTGGTCAACCGGAACGACATCTTCGTGCAGGCGTCGGCCGGCTACTTCCACCCGGAGATCACCTCGGTGACCGGCATCCCGACGCCGGCCGGTGACCCGTACATCGCACCGGAGTACAAGGGCCAGACGCACAAGGTCGACGTCGACGGCGCGAAGGCGCTGCTGACCGGCGCGGGCTACACGTACGAGGGCACCACGCTGAAGGACAAGTCGGGCAAGCCGGTCAAGATCAAGCTGACCGACCCGGCGCCGTGGTCCGACTACATCACCAGCCTGGAGATCGTGAAGGACAACCTGTCGCAGATCGGCATCGAGGCCACGCTGGACAAGGCCACCCAGGACGCCTGGCAGAAGTCGGTCGAGGAGGGCACGTTCGAGGCCACGTTCCGCTGGACCAACGGCGGCGCGACCCCGTACGACATGTACCAGACGATCATGGACGGCAAGCTGCTCAAGCCGGTCGGTGAGGTCTCCCAGAACGGCAACTTCGGCCGGTTCGACAACCCGGAGGCCACGGCCGCGCTGGAGGCGTACGCGAACGCGACCGACGACGCGTCCCGCACCACCGCGATGAACACGCTGCAGAAGATCTTCGTCGAGCAGATGCCGGCGATCCCGGTCGGCGCGGACAACGCGGGCGGCGCGTACAACGTCAAGAACTGGGTCGGCTGGCCGACCGCCGAGGACCCGTACGCCCCGGCCCAGCCCACGCAGCCCAACGCGGTCGACGTGATCCTGCACCTCAAGCCCGCCGGCGCCTGAGTCCTTCGAGAACCGCTGTCCCCCCGGGCGCGCCACCGCCGCCCGGGGGGACGGCACCACATGTTGAGGAGCCCGGCATGACGCTGAGCGACACCTCGGCGGCGCGCACCGGTGAAGCGGTGCTGGCGGCCGAGGGACTGACCAAACACTTCCCGGTGCGACGAGGCCTCGCCGACCTGCTCGCCCGCAGGTCACGCGTGGTGCACGCGGTGGACGACGTGACGCTCACGCTGCGCCGCGGCCGGGTGACCGCGCTCGTCGGCGAGTCCGGTTCCGGCAAGTCCACCGTGGCCCGCCTGCTCTCCCAGCTCTACTCCCGCACGTCCGGCGACATCCGGCTGCACGGCCGGATCAGCACCGTCCGGGGCGGCCGGGCCTTCCGCGCGTACGCCCGGCGGGTTCAAATGATCTTCCAGGACCCGTTCGCGTCGCTGAACCCGGTGCACACGATCCGGTACCACCTCACCCGCGCGCTGCGCATCCACGGCAACGGCGGCCGCTCCCGCGCGGAACTGGAGCAGGCGCTGCACGCGCTGCTCACCCGGGTCAGCCTCACGCCGCCGGAACGCTACCTGGACAAGTTCCCGCACGAGCTCTCCGGCGGCCAGCGGCAGCGCGTGGCGATCGCCCGCGCGCTCGGCGCCGACCCGGAGGTGCTGCTCGCCGACGAGCCCGTCTCCATGCTGGACGTCTCCATCCGGCTCGGCGTGCTCAACCTGCTGCGCGACCTGAAGGAGCGCCTGCACCTGGCGATCCTCTACATCACGCACGACATCGCGTCGGCCCGCTACTTCGCCGACGAGACGCTGGTCATGTACGCGGGCCGGATGGTCGAGGGCGGCGACAGCGAGACCGTCACCCAGCGGCCGGCCCACCCGTACACCCGGCTGCTGATCGAGTCGGCGCCGGACCCGGACACCATCCAGGGCTCCGCGCAAGCGGCGGCCGAGCACACGCCGGAGGACCGGGCCGGTGGCGAACCGCCGAGCCTGATCGCGCCGCCGACCGGCTGCCGGTTCCACCCGCGCTGCCCGGCCGTCATGCCGCGCTGCTCGGTGGAGCTGCCGCCGCGGCTGACCGTGGGCGACGCGGACGGCCACTGGGCCGCGTGCTGGCTCTACGCCCCGGACGAGGTGGGCAAGTGAAGAACATCCTGCAACGCGTGGCGTTCTACCTGTTCACCGCGTGGGCCGCGATAACCCTGAACTTCTTCATCCCGCGGCTCATCCCGGGCGACCCGGTCCGCTCGATGATCTCCCGCTACCAGGGTCAGCTCAACGCGGACGCGATCCAGTCGCTGTACATCCTGTTCGGCCTGGACGAGCAGAAGTCGCTCTGGCAGCAGTACCTGGACTACTGGGCGCAGCTGTTCCGCGGCGACCTCGGCCTGTCGTTCACGTTCTTCCCCGCGCCGGTCTCCCAGGTGATCGGCGACAGCATCGGCTGGACCGTGGCGCTGGTCGGCATCACCACCGTGATCAGCTTCGCGATCGGCACGCTGCTCGGCGTGCTGGCCGGCTGGCGGCGCGGCTCCTGGGTCGACGGCCTGCTGCCGGCCACCACGTTCCTCTCCTCGATCCCGTACTTCTGGCTGGGCCTGATCGCGATCACGCTGCTCGCCGGGCCGGGCAGCTTCTTCCCGTCGTCCGGCGGCTACGAGCCCGGCCTCGTCCCGGCGTGGGACCAGTGGTTCATCGGCAGCGCGCTGCAGCACAGCATCCTGCCCGCGTTCACGATCCTGATCTCGTCGGTCTCCGGCTGGATCCTGTCGATGCGCAACATGATGGTCACCGTCGCGGCCGAGGACTACATCACGGTGGCGCACGCCAAGGGGCTGCCGGAGCGCCGGGTGGCGCTCGCCTACGCGGCCCGCAACGCGCTGCTGCCGAACGTGTCCGGCTTCGCGCTGTCGCTGGGCTTCATCGTCGGCGGCACGCTGCTCGTCGAGATCGTCTTCTCGTACCCCGGCCTGGGTTTCCAGCTGTTCCAGGCGGTCGGCGCGAAGGACTATCCGCTGATGCAGGGCGTGTTCCTGGTGATCACGCTGTCCGTGCTGGCCGCGAACCTGCTGGCCGACCTGGCCTACCTCGCACTCGACCCGCGTACCAGAAGGGAGGGCTGACGTCATGACCACCCCTACCGCGGTAGCGGTCACCCCCGCGAAGCGTCAGAGCTTCCGGTTCATCGCGAACCGCAAGGCCGCCACCGGCGTCGTCATCGTCGGCTTCTTCGTGCTGCTGGCGATCATCGGGCCGTGGATCGCGCCGTACGACGCGTCCGCGCGCTCCGCCGACCTGCTGCAACCGCCGTCGAGCGCGCACTGGTTCGGCACCACCCACCTCGGGCAGGACGTGTTCAGCCAGATCCTGGTCGGCACGCGCGGCGTGGTCTTCGTCGGCTTCCTGGCCGGCGCGATCGCCACCGTGCTGTCCGTGGTGGTCGGCGTCACCGCCGGCTACCTCGGCGGGACCGCGGACGACTCGCTCTCCGCGCTGTCCAACGTCTTCCTGGTCATCCCGGCGCTGCCGCTGATCATCATCATCACGTCGCTGCTGGAGCGCAGCACCGACCTGATGATCGCGCTGGTCATCGGCCTCACCTCGTGGGCCTGGAACGCGCGCGTGCTGCGCGCCCAGACGCTGTCGCTGCGCCGCCGCGACTACGTGGAGGCCGCGCGCGCCACCGGCGAGTCCACCTGGCGGGTGATCTTCTTCGAGATCCTGCCGAACCTCACCGCGATCATCGCGTCCGGTTTCGTCGGCACCGTGATCTTCGCGGTGATGTCCGAGATCACGCTCGCGTTCATCGGCATCACCACGGTGTCCGAGTGGAACTGGGGCACGATCCTGTTCTGGGCGCAGGGCCAGCAGGCGCTCGCGTCCGGCGCCTGGTGGTGGTTCGTGCCGGCCGGCCTCGCGATCGCGATCCTCGGCACCGCGCTGTCGCTGGTCAACTTCGGCATCGACGAGTTCGTCAGCCCTCGGCTCCGGTCCGCCGGGAAGAGCAAGATCAAGACCGCGACCGGCGCCACGGTACGCATGCGGGTCGGCTTCACGCCGGTGCTGCGCACCACGCCGCTCGGCGAGACGCCGGTGTCGCCGCACCGCCCGGCCGTACCGCTGGAGCAGGTGCCGCCGGCCGCCCATGCATCGCTCGGAGAGAAGGAGCCGGCGTGATCGAGGCACTCGGAGACGTGCAGTCCGCACCCGCGGCCCGGTCCCCGCGCCGGCGCGAGCCGGTGCTGGAGATCCGCAACCTGAACGTGGACTACGGCCTCGGCGACGACGCGGTGCACGCGGTGCGCGAGGTGCACCTGACGCTGCACCGCGGCGAGGTGCTCGGGCTCGCGGGGGAGAGCGGCAGCGGCAAGTCCACGCTCGCCTACGGCGCCACCCGGCTGCTCCCGCCGCCCGGCGTGATCTCGGGCGGGCAGGTCATCTACCACCCGCGGGACGGCGACCCGTACGACGTGCTCGCGCTCACGCCGAAGCAGCTCCGCGCGTTCCGGTGGGCGGAGACGTCCATCGTGTTCCAGGGCGCGATGAACTCGCTCAACCCGGTGCACAAGGTGTGGGTGCAGCTCACCGACGTGATCCGCGCGCACACGCCCGGCCTGTCCCGGCCCGCGCAGGTGGCCCGCGCCCGCGAGCTGCTCGGCCTGGTCGGCATCGCGGCGGACCGGCTGGAGGCGTACCCGCACCAGCTCTCCGGCGGCATGCGGCAGCGCGTCATGATCGCCATGGCGCTGGCGCTGGAGCCGCAGGTCGTGATCATGGACGAGCCGACCACCGCGCTCGACGTGGTCATGCAGCGGCAGATCCTGCGCCAGCTCGTCCACCTGCGCGAACGGCTCGGCTTCTCGGTGCTGTTCATCACGCACGACCTGTCGCTGCTGGTCGAGTTCAGCGACCGGATCGCCATCATGTACGGCGGCCGGATCGTGGAGGAGGCGCCGTCGGGCGCGCTCTACCGCGACTCGCTCCACCCGTACAGCCACGGGCTGCTCAACTCGTTCCCGGCGCTGCGCGGCGAGAAGCGCGAGCTGTCCGGCATCCCCGGGTCGCCGCCGGACCTGCGGGCCATGCCGAGCGGCTGCTCGTTCCACCCGCGCTGCCCGAAGCGGTTCGAGCCGTGCGACACGCACGTGCCGCCGCTCGGCCCGCCGCCGGACGTCCCGGACGCGGCGACCCGCACGGTCGCCTGCTGGCTGCACCCGACTGCCGCCCCGGTCGGGTGACCCGCCGGGCCCGCGTGCTCCCGCACGGCACGCGGGCCCGGCCTACGTCTATATCATCCATCGACAAGTATCAGCGGCGTTTCGTGCCGTACCGCCGGGGTGTTTCTCAGGGTTTCTCCCGGGCATCGATCTTCGTGCGCTCTGGTCATAATGGACGGCGGCCGATCGGTGACACGGAGGGACCCCGCATGCTCGGACGACGGACGGCACGGTCGGTGGTGGCGGTCGCCACCGCGTCCGCGCTGGTGATGACCGCGCTCCCCGCGGTGGCGGGCGGCTCGGGGGCCGTGCTGCGGCGCACCGGGTTCGGCGTCCCGCACGTGCTCGCCGGCTCCTACCACGCGGCCGGCGTCGGCGCGGGCTACGCGTTCGCCGAGGACAACCTGTGCCTGCTCGCCCAGGAGATCGTCACGCTCGACGGCGAGCGGGCGCGCTGGTTCGGGCCCGGTGACGGCAACCTCGAGGCCGACCTCTACCACCGGTGGATCAACCAGACCGGCGTGGTCGAGGCGGCGCTGGCGTCCCGCACCGGCCCGTCCCGCAACGCGCGCGACCTGGCCCGCGGCTACGCCGACGGCTACAACCGCTACCTGGCCGAGACCGGCGTGGACGCGCTGCCCGAGTCGGCCTGCACCGGCGCCGGCTGGGTGCGCCCGATCACCGAGCTGGACATCTGGCGGCGCGTGCTGCAGATCGCGGACATGGGCGGCGCCGAGGGCGTCACCGACCTGATCGCGGCCGCGCAGCCGCCCGGCACGCCGGCCGTCGCGTCCCGCACCGCCCCGACCGGCCTGCCCGACGTGCTCGGCGGCGGCATCGGCAGCAACGCGGTCGGCCTCGGCGCGGACGCCACCACCGGCCGCACCGGCATGCTGCTGGCCAACCCGCACTTCCCGTGGCAGGGCTCGCGCCGCTTCCACCAGGTGCACATCACCATCCCCGGCGAGCTGAACGTCTCCGGGGTCTCGCTGCCCGGCCTGCCCGGCGTGGCGATCGGTCACACCGACCGGGTCGCCTGGACGCACACGGTCTCCACCGCGGTCACCGTCACGCTGCACCGGCTCGCGCTCACCCCCGGCGACCCCACGCGGTACGTGGTGGACGGCCAGACCCGCGCGCTGCGCCGCGACCCGGTCACCGTCACCGTGCGGCAGGACGACGGCACGCTCACCACGGTCACGCAGCCGGTGTGGAGCACGCCGGACGGCCCGATCGTCGCGGTCCCCGGCGCGCTGCCCTGGGACACCGCGCAGGCGTTCCAGCTGCGCAGCGCGAACGCGGGCAACCTCCGCACGGTCGACCAGTGGATCGGCATGGCCAAGGCGCGCGACGTGCGGCAGCTCCGCGACGTCCAGGCCCGCCTGCTCGCCTCGCCGTGGGTGAACACCACCGCGGCCGACGTCACCGGCACCGCGTTCTACGGCGACCTCCAGGTCGTCCCGCACGTGACGAACGCGCAGGAGGAGCGCTGCGGCCTCGGCGACCTCGACGGCATCCCGGTGCTCGACGGCTCCCGCGGCGACTGCGCCTGGGGCACCGACGCGGACGCGCCGGTGCCCGGCCTGTTCGGCGCCGGCAACCTGCCCACGCTGTTCCGCCGCGACGTCGTCAGCAACATGAACGACAGCCCGTGGCTGGCCAACCCGGCCGCGCCGCTCACCGGCTACCCCGCGATCGTGGGGAGCGTGGGGACCGAGCGGTCGTACCGGACGCGGATGGGCCTTCAGCTGATCGCGGAGGGGATCGCGGACTCCGGCTTCACGCTCCCCGAACTGCAGGCCATGCAGCTGAACAACCGGAACCTCACGGCCGAGCGCGGCCTGCCGTCCGTGCGGTCCTGGTGCGACTCCGCCGCGCCCGCGCCGTCCGCGCCCGCGTCCGACGGCCGCGCGGTCGACCTCACCGCGGCCTGTGCCGCGCTGGCCGGGTGGAACGGCCGCGGCGACCTGGACGCCCGCGGTGCCGCGCTGTGGCGGGTGTTCGTGCTCCGGTTGCGTACCAGCCCGTGGACCGTCCCGTTCGACCCGGCCGACCCGGTCGGCACGCCGCGCGGCTTCGACGCCACCCGGCCCGGCGTGATCACCGCGCTCGCGGACGCGGTGCGGGCGTTCGCCGCGGCCGGCGTCCCGGTCGACGTGCGCCTCGGCGACGCGCAGCGGTACGAGGGCATCGGCGTGCACGGCTGCGACGGCCGCGAGGGCTGCTTCAACGTCATCACCGCGGACGTCACCCGGCCGGCGACCGGCGTCCAGCACGGGTCGAGCTTCATCATGGCGACCGAACTGACCCGCTCCGGCCCGCGCACCCGCACGCTGCTCACGTACGGCCAGTCCGCGAACCCGACCTCCCCGCACCACACCGACCAGACCCTGCTCTACGTCGACAAGGAGTGGGTCACGGAGCGCTTCACCGAGCGGGAGATCGCCTCCGACCCGCACCTCACGGTCCGCCACCTGCCCTGATCGCCGCCCGTCCCGGTGGGCCGGTCAGCGCAGCCGGATCAGGCCCGCGGGGGTCGGGGTGAAGCCGCAGCCGCGGTAGAAGGCGTCCAGGTGGGGGTCGTAGTCGACGTGGAGCCAGGTGGGCCGCCGGGAACCGTCCGGCGTGGCCGGTCGTCGAAGTCGGCGGATGGGCGGGACGAGCGGGAGGTATTCGTGCGGACACGGATCGCGGCCGGCACGGCGGTGCTGGCGATCATGTCGATGGGCGCGTGCGCGTCGCCGGGGGAGCGGGCGGGCGGTGGGCAGCCGAGTCCGGCGGCGTCGCTCGGGTCCTCGTGGGAGTCGTGCGCCGCGGCCGGCGCGCCGCGGCCGATCCCGCCGGAGCGGGGATCGGGCATGATCCCGCCGATCAACTCGGACCAGGGCGGCGGGCCGCGGCTGCCGGAGGACTTCACGCCGGTCGCGGTGACCGTGTGCGACGGCGAGGAGCGGCGCGGCGACGACCCGGCCGCGGTCGCGGCGCTCGCGGCGGCGCTGCGGCTGCCCGACCTGCCGGGTACGGCGGAGGCGTGCACGCTGGAGGCGCTGATCCTGCCCTGGTTCGTGCTGCACGACGCGAACGGCGCCTGGATCCGCCCCGGCGTTCCGTTCGACGAGTGCCGCAAGCCGCGCCGCGAGGTGCTGGACGCGCTGGACCCGTTCCGGGGCGGGCCGCCGGCGATCCCGCCCGGTTCGGCGCTGTCCGTGCGCACCGGCTGCTCCGACACGCACGCCGACATGATCGCGGTGACGTCCGGCCGGGGCACGGACGCGGAGCCCGCCGGGCCGCCCGCCGCCGACGCGGACCTGCGGCTCTGCCTGTACCAGGTGGACGAGTCCGAACTGGGCAGCGGCAAGCCGGCGGGCACGCTGCGGGCCGGCGCGGTGCTCACCGCGCAGGCCTGGTCCGCGGTGCGCGCCGCGTTCCCGCCCGCCGCGAAGGCCGCGCCGTGCACCGCGCGGTCGACGTCGTTCGCGCTGCTGCAGCCCGTGTCCGGGGCCGGCCCGGCGACCTACGTGGAGCTGTCCGGCTGCGGCCGCACCATGCGCGACGGCGCCGGCCTCGCCGCCGGCGACCCGCGGCTGACCGCGGCGATCGAGCAGGCCGCGACGGGCTAGGGCATCGGGCCCGAGGTCAGGAGATCTGCCGCATCAGGGTGATCATGTCGGGGGCGACCCACTCCTCCGCGATCAGGTCGCCCTCGATGCGGTAGATCTCCACGCTGGTGAACTCGATCGGCCGGTGCGTCGCGCCGATGCCCTGGAACGGCCCGCCGTGCGTGCCGCGGAACCGGACCCGCAGCGCGACCTGATCGCCCTGCTCGATCGCGTCCTCGACGGTGATGCTCAGGTCCGGGAACGCGGCCAGCATCTGCCGCACCCCGACCGCCCAGGCGTCCCGGCCGTGCAACGGCTCCGGCACGCCGGGCAGGTGCGCGATGAAATTCTCGGTCAGCAAGTGCGCGGCGGCGTCCGCGCCGTCCCGGGTCAGCGTGTCGAACGCGCGGGCGAGCAGCGTGCCATTGGGTCCCATCGGCCGATTGTGCGGTGCGCGCGCCGGGTTGTCCACGACGGACGGTGCGCCCTCACGCGTCCGGGGCGGTCAGGAAGTGGTCGCTGATCATGCGGGTGGCGCCGAGGTAGGCCGCGTCCGCGCCGAGTTCGGACAGCACGACCGGCATGTCGCCGGTGGCCAGCGGCAGGGACGAGCGGTAGACGACGCCGCGGATCTCGGCCAGCAGCGCGTGGCCCATGCCGGCCAGGCCGCCGCCGATCACGATCATGCCGGGGTTGAAGAAGCTGACCAGCCCGGCGAGGACCTGGCCGACGCGGCGGCCGCCGTCGCGTACCAGTGTCATGGCGAACTGGTCGCCCGCGGCCAGCGCGTCCGCGACGTCACGCGCGGTGAGCGTGCCGGCCGAGGCGAGCCGCATGGCGAGGATGTCCGAGCGGCCGGAGCGCGCGGCGGCGGTGGCGTCGCGGGCCAGCGCGGCGCCGCCGAAGTGCGCCTCGAGGCAGCCGGTGTTGCCGCAGACGCACAGCGGTGGCGGGCCGCCGGACATGACCGCGGTGTGCCCGATGTCGCCGGCGCAGCCGTTGGCGCCGCGGTAGACCGTGCCGCCGACCACGATGCCCGCGCCGATGCCCGCGCCGATCTTGACGAACAGGAAGTCGTCGAACGGGCGCGCGATGCCGGCGTGCTTCTCGCCCAGCGCCATCAGGTTGACGTCGTTGTCGACCAGCACCGGGCAGTCCAGCTCCGCGGCGAGGTGGTCGCGGACCGGGTGCCGGTCCCAGCCGGGCAGGAACGGCGGGGACACGGGTACGCCGTGCGCGAAGCTGACCGGCCCCGGGATGCCGACGCCCGCGCCGCACAGGAAGCCGCCCGCCTCGGCGCGCACCTTCACGGCCAGCTCGACCGCGCGGCCGAGCACGGCGGACGGGCCGCGGCGCAGGTCGACCTGCTCGGTCACGCGCGCCACCGGGCGCAGTGCGCCGTCGGTGAGCGTCACCTCGAGCGAGGTGGCGCCGAGCGCGATGCTCAGGAAGCGCATGCCGGCCGCCAGGCGGACGATCGACGATCGCCGGCCGCCCCGGGACGCGGCCGGTTCGCCGCCCTCGATCAGTCCGCGGTCCGCGAGGCGGGTGACCTCGACGGCGGCCTTGGACCGGGACAGGCCGACCGCGTCCCCGAGCTCGGCCCGGGAACGCTCGCCGTCGTCGCGGAGCAGCCGGAGGAGTCGCGCCTGGTGCGGGTTCTCCGGACCGTCCACGTGGTCACCCCACTTTCGATTGGGCGGAGACAAAGATACCGCTAAGTCAACGGAAAGTTGTGTTGGTAAGGGTCTTTCTTTTCCTGTGACGGCGCGCTAACTTTCCGGGCAGGACGTAACACGGACGACACACGGGAGCGCCGGAACAGCCTCGGCGCCCGCACCACCCATGGGTCCACAGTCGGCGTTCGGCGGCGCTCGACCCGCACACCCAGCCCTTCCTTCCACGCGTACGACGTGACCCGACCTCGGCTCGGGCGATGCCCCCTGCCGTTCTCGAGAGGTGAAGAAGCATGGACGAGGTGCAGCAGAGCCGTACGAACCCGACCCGGCGCCGGATCCTCGGCGCGTCCGCGGCGGCCGCCGCCGTGATCGGCGGGGCCGGCGGCTCCGTGCTGGCGACCGGCAGCCCCGCGCTCGCCGGAGGGAACCGGCGCGGCCGGCTGCGGGCGGAGCCGCTGATCCCGGCCCGCAACCGCGGCATCATCCTGTACAGCGTGCGCGACCGGATCACGGCCGCGCCGGACGACAGCGGCGTGCCGTACGGCTTCGAGCGCGTGCTCGCCCGGCTGGCCGAGCTCGGCTACAAGGAGATCGAGTTCGCCGGCTACCACCAGCACGAGTCGATCCTGGGCCGGCAGATCACGCCGCAGGAGATCCGCAAGATCCTCGACGACAACGGCCTGGTCGCGAACGGCACGCACACGCAGATCAACGCGGCCACGTTCACGCAGCAGATGGACATCGCGCAGACGCTCGGCATGCGGAACATCGGCACCGGCGCGGACCCGACGAACAGCTCCTACACCAAGGACTGGGACGCGGCCGCCGACCTGTGGAACGAGCTGGGCCGTCAGGCCGCCCGCCGCGGGCTGCGCCTCTACACGCACAACCACGACTCGGCGTACGGGTTCCTGCTCGACGCCGGCCCGAAGGACGCGAACGGCAACCCCACGCGCTCCACCGGCCGGCGCAAGCTGGAGTACTTCTTCGAGAAGACCGATCCGCGGCACGTCTTCTTCGAGATGGACATCTACTGGGCGTACGTGGCCCGGCACAAGCACCACACGTTCGTCGACGCGCGCGGCACCGAGCGGCGCAGCCTCTTCGACCCGATCATCACGGTCGCGGAGCGCACCACCCGCTTCCCGCTGTTCCACGCGAAGGACGGCGTCAAGGACAGCACCAGGCCGGACGGGTACGTGATGGTGCCGCTCGGCCTCGGCGCGATCAACTTCCAGCAGTTCTTCCAGACGATCGGTGAGCCGGACTTCCACCACGCCAACTGGGAGGACGACACCGCCCCCGGTGGCGCCGCGAATCCCGGCCGGTCGCTGCAGTACGCGGACATCAGCTACGACAACATGTCCGAGCTGACGATCTACAAGCGCTGAACGTCGAAGAGGGTGGAGTGACAGTGCGACCCGACGAGGCCCTGCACCTGCGGTTGCTGCGGCTGCTGCGCGACCACGGCGCGATCTCCCGCGCCGAACTCGCGGACCGGCTGCGCATCCCGCGTCCCCGGCTGCTCACGGAGCTGGACCGGCTCGCCGCCGCCGGCTTCGTCAGCGAGGCCGGCATGGCCGCGTCCCGGGGCGGGCGCCGCTCCACCCTCGTCGAGCTGCACCCGCGGCTGCGGTTCGCCGCGGTCGACCTGGGCGCCAGTTCGATCGACATCGAGGTGGTCAACGGGCGGCTGGAGCCGGTCGCGGCGTACGCGGAGGCCGCCGACATCCGCTCCGGGCCGAGGGCGATCCTGCAGCGCGTCAACGAACTGCTGGCCAAGGCGAGGACCGACGGCGTGTACGAGCGGCTGGACGCGATCGGCATCGGCGTGCCCGGCCCGGTCAGCTACCGCGACGGCGTGCCGGTCTCCCCGCCCATCATGCCGGGCTGGGACCGCTACCCGGTGCGGGAGCTGCTGGCCCGCGAGCACGGCTGCCCGGCCGTGGTGGACAACGACGTGAACATCATGGCGCTGGGCGAGCGGCACGGCGGCGTCGCGCACAGCATCGACGACTTCCTGTACGTGAAGATCGGCACCGGGATCGGCTGCGGCATCTTCCTCTCCGGCGAGGTCTACCGCGGTACGGACGGATGCGCCGGCGACATCGGGCACATCATGGCCGAGCCGCACGGCCCGGTCTGTTCCTGCGGCAACTCCGGCTGCCTGGAGGCGCTGTTCAGCGGCGCCGCGCTGGCCCGGGACGCGCTCGCCGCCGGCCGGTCCGGCGCCTCGCCCGCGCTGGCCGAGCGGCTGGCCACGTCCGGCACGCTCTCCGCGCGGGACGTGGGGCTGGCCGCGGCCGAGGGCGACATCACCAGCATCGGGCTGATCCGCGACGGCGGCCGGCGAGTCGGTTCCGTGCTCGCCGGGCTGGTCAGCTTCGCGAACCCCTCCATGATCGTGATCGGCGGCGGCCTGGCCCAGCTCGGGCACGTGCTGCTCGCCGAGATCCGCAGCGTGGTGTACCGCCGCTCGCTGCCGCTCGCCACCGGGAACCTGCCGGTGGTGCTGTCCGAGCTGGCCTCTCGCGCGGGCGTCACCGGTGCCGCCGTGCTGGCCAGCGACGTCGCGTTCGAACAGGCTTCGTGATGGGCGATCAGGTGACCGAATTCCCGAAGAGCGGCGCGGATGACTCCGTGATCCTGCGACTGACCGATGTCGTCAAGACGTTCCCCGGCGTGCGCGCGCTGGACGGGGTGCAGCTCGAGGTGCGCGCGGGCGAGGTGCACTGCCTGCTCGGGCAGAACGGCGCCGGCAAGTCCACGCTGATCAAGGTGCTGTCCGGCGCGCACCGCCCGGACAGCGGGCACATCGAGTGGCTCGGCAAGCCCGCCGAGTTCGCGAACCCACAGGCCGCGATGCGCGCCGGGATCGCCACCATCTACCAGGAGCTGGACCTGGTGGACGGGCTGTCGGTGGCGGAGAACGCGTTCCTCGGGCACGAGCCGCGCCGCCTCGGGTTCGTCCGCCGCGGTGAGACGGCCCGCCGTACCACCGAGATCCTGCGCCGGCTCGGGCACGCGGAGATCCCGGCGCGCCGCCCGGTGCACCGGCTGCCGTCGGCCGGCAAGCAGATCGTCAGCATGGCGCGCGCGCTCTCCCACGACGCCCGGCTGATCATCATGGACGAGCCGAGCGCGGTGCTGGCGCACGACGAGGTCGGCAACCTGTTCCGGATCATCCGCGAGCTGACCGCGGCCGGCATCGCGGTCGTCTACATCTCGCACCGGATGGAGGAGATCCGCGAGATCGGCGACCGGGTCACCGTGCTCAAGGACGGCCGCACCACCGCGGCCGGCCTGCCCGCCCGCGAGACGCCCACCCGCGACCTGGTCACCCGGATGACCGGCCGGACCATCGAGTACGTCTTCCCGGACCGGCCCGCGCCGGTGACCGGCGCGGCGCCGCTGCTGGAGGTGCGCGGGCTGACCCGGCACGGCGAGTTCGCGGACGTGTCGCTGACCGTGCGCCCCGGCGAGATCGTCGGCATCGCGGGCCTGGTCGGCTCCGGCCGCTCCGAGCTGCTGGAGACCATCTTCGGCGCGCGCCGCGCGGAGGCCGGCACGGTCACCCTGGACGGGCGCCGGCTGCGGCCGGGCAGCGTCGGCGCGGCGGTCCGGGCCGGCGTCGGCATGGCGCCGGAGGAGCGCAAGAGCCAGGCACTGCTGCTCGACGAGCCGATCTACCGCAACGTGACGCTGGCCGGGTTCGGCCGCTTCGCCGCCGCCGGGTTCACCCGGGCCGGGCGCGAGGCCGCCTCGGCCCGCGCGGTCGCCGAGCGCCTCGACCTGCGGCCGCCGGACGTGCGCCGCCCGGTCCGCCAGCTCTCCGGCGGCAACCAGCAGAAGGTCGTGGTCGGCCGCTGGCTGGTCGGCACCGGCCCGCGCAACGGCGGCCCCGGTCAGGACCACGACCGCTTCGGGGGTACGCCGACGCGCCTGCTCCTGCTGGACGAGCCCACCCGCGGCGTGGACGTGGGCGCGCGCTCCGACCTCTACCAGCTGATCCGCGACCTGGCCACGGCCGGGCTCGGCGTGCTGCTGGTCTCCAGCGAGGTGCCGGAGGTGCTCGGTCTCGCCGACCGGGTGCTGATCATGCGCGAGGGCAGCGTGATCCACGAGGCGCCCGGCGGCGAGCTGGACGAGGAAGCGGTACTGGACATGATCATGGCGGGCTCGCTCACCACCGAGACGCTCGCGGCCGAGACGGACACCACCGAGGGGGAGGCGGCATGAAGGCCACGACGACGGCGGATCCGGGCACGCGCCCGGCCGCTACCAGGGACGGCGGCGACGTGCTGCGCCGCTGGTGGAGCAGCGAGGGCAACGAGTTCGCCGGGCGCAACCTCGCGCTGATCGGCGTGCTCGTGGTGCTGGTCGCGCTGGGCGTGCTGACCCGGCCGGACCTCTACGGCGACCCGGAGTGGGTGCGCAACAACATCTTCACCATCCTCCAGCAGGCGTCCGCGATCGGCGTGGTCACGGTCGGCATGACCTTCGTGATCATCGGCGGCGGCATCGACCTGTCGGTCGGCGCGATCATGGCACTGGCCGGTGTCTGGGCCACCACGGTCGCCACCCAGAGCTACGGCGCGGGCGGCATGATCTTCACGGCGATCGCGGTCGGCGTCGGCACCGGCGTGGTCAACGGGCTGCTCATCTCGTACGGCCGGCTGGTGCCGTTCATCGCCACGCTGGCCATGATGGTCGCGGCCCGCGGCCTGGCCGCCTCGATCTCCGGCAAGCAGACGCAGATCTCGCAGAACGCCACGATCAACGGCATCGCGTCGACCGAGGTGCTCGGCGTACCGCTGCTGGTGATCATCCTTGCCGTGGTGGTCGCGGCCGGCTGGGTGCTGCTCAACCGCACCACGTTCGGCCGGCGCACGGTCGCGGTCGGCGGCAACCCGGAGGCGGCCCGGCTCGCCGGCATCAACGTCCGGTGGCACACGCTGCTGCTCTACGCGCTGTCCGGCCTCTGCTGCGGCATCGGCGCGCTGATGCTGACCGCGCAGGCGAACTCCGCGCAGGCGGCCATGGGCAACCTGTACGAGCTGGACGCGATCGCCGCGGCGATCATCGGTGGCACGCTGCTCTCCGGCGGCCGCGGCACCATCGTCGGCGCCCTCTTCGGGGTGCTGGTGTTCTCCACGATCACGAACCTGTTCGCGATCAACAACCTCTCCACCGAGTCGCAGAACATGATCAAGGGCGGCATCATCGTGGCCGCCGTGCTGATCCAGCAGTTCCGCTTCGGCTCGCTGACCCGACTGTTCTCCCGCGGCTGACGTCGACGAGCACATTGGCGGCCGTCGATGTTGCGACGGCGGCCGGGCACCGCACATTCTGAATCCACGAGAGCGAGGACGACATGATGAAGGACGCCTCCCGCCGCCGGCTGCTGTTCGGCGGCGCCGCGATCGGCGCGGGCACGCTGCTGGCGGCCTGCACCAGCAACGAGCAGACCCCGAACACCGCGCAGACCCGCGGCCCGGACGGGGCGAACCCGAACGCGTCCCCCGGCAAGGCCGTCACCATCGGCTTCTCCGCGCCGGCCGCGGACCACGGCTGGATGGCCGCGATCACCAACAACGCGAAGGCGCAGGCCGGCGCGTACGGCGACGTGACCTTCACCAGCGTGGAGGCGGGCGCGGACGCGGCCGCCCAGCGCGCCGCGCTGGACACGCTCATCTCGCAGAAGCCGGACGCGATCGTCATGCTGCCGCACGACGGCAAGGAGCTGACCGCGTCCGGGATCAAGGCCATGCAGGCCGGCATCCCGGTGATCAACCTGGACCGCGCGTTCACCCAGGCGCTCGCGTACCGCGTGATGATCAAGGGTGACAACTACGGCATGGGCGTGTCGGCCGGCAACTACGTGGTCGCGCAGATGAAGGCGAAGGGCGTGACCAGCCCGATCATCGGCGAGATCGCCGGCATCGACTCGCTGGAGCTGACCCAGGAGCGCTCGCAGGGCTTCAAGGACGCGCTCGCCGCGGCCGGCTTCACGGTCGCGAACCGGCGCGCCGCCGAGTTCACGGTCGACTCCGGCCAGCGCGAGGCCACCAACCTGCTCCAGGCGCTGCCGCGGATGGACGCGCTCTGGAACCACGACGACGACCAGGGCGTGGGCGTGCTCGCCGCGGTCCAGCAGGCGAACCGCAACGAGTTCATCATGGTCGGCGGCGCCGGCTCGAAGGCCGCGATCGAGGCGATCCAGGCCGACAACAGCGTGCTGAAGGCCACGGTCACGTACAGCCCGTCGATGGCCTCGTCGGCGATCTCGCTGGCCCGGCTGGTCGCGCAGGGCCGCGGCCTGTCCGACCTGGTGGAGCTGGCCGTGCCGAAGGACATCACGCTGGCGTCCGAAACGATCACCAAGGAGAACGCGGCGAACTACCTTCAGCTTGGGTTCTGACACACACTTCTTCACAGACAGGGAGCTATCCGTGGGCGAGCTGCGCATCGGGATGGTCGGCTACGCGTTCATGGGCGAGGCACACTCGCAGGCGTGGCGGACCGTGAACCGCGTCTACGACCTGCCCGTACGCGCCCGCATGTCGCTGATCGCGGGGCGGGACAAGGCGAACGTGGCCGCGGCCGCGGACCGGCTCGGGTGGGACGAGCACACCACCGACTGGCGTGACCTGATCAACCGGGACGACATCGACCTGGTCGACATCTGCACGCCGGGCGACTCGCACGCGGAGATCGCGTGCGCCGCGCTCGCCGCCGGCAAGCACGTACTCTGCGAGAAGCCCCTGGCCAACACGGTCGAGGAGGCCCGGGCGATGGTCGCCGCGGCGGACGCCGCCCGGGCACAGGGCGTGCGCGCCATGTGCGGGTTCACCTACCGCCGCGTACCGGCGGTCACGTTCATGCGGCGGCTGATCGCGGAGGGCCGGCTCGGCGAGCTGCGCCACGTCCGCGCGGTCTACCTCCAGGACTGGATCACCGACCCGGAGTTCCCGCTGGTCTGGCGCCTGCAGAAGGACAAGGCCGGGTCGGGAGCGCTGGGTGACATCGGCGCGCACATCATCGACATGACGCAGTTCGTCACCGGCCAGGCCATCACCGGCCTGTCCGGCCTGACCGAGACGTTCGTGACCGAACGGCCGCTGCCGTCCGGTGACGGCGCGGCCCTCGGCGCGGCGACCGCGGGTGCATCGAGCAAGGGCCCGGTCACCGTGGACGACGCGGCGCTGTTCGTGGCCCGGCTGTCCGGCGGGGCGGTCGCCACGTTCGAGGCCACCCGGATGGCGACCGGCCGCAAGAACGGGCTGCGCATCGAGGTGAACGGCGCGAAGGGCTCGCTGGCGTTCGACCTGGAACGACTCAACGAGCTGGAGTACTACGACGGCACGCTGCCGGGCACGGAGCTGGGATTCCGGCGGATCCTGGTCACCGAGCCCGACCACCCGTACCTGTCCGCGTGGTGGCCGACCGGGCACCTGATCGGGTACGAGCACGGATTCACGCACCAGGCCCGCGACCTCCTCGAGGCGATCGGCACCGGCACCGACCCGGAGCCGTCGTTCGCCGACGCGCTCGGCGTGCAGCTCGTGCTGGACGCGGTCGAGCGGTCGGCCGGCTCGGGAGCGTGGGTCCAGGTCTAGCAGGCTCCTCGGGCCGCGCCGCGAGGGGCCGGCACGCGGTTGCGCCCCGCGTGACGGCGAGAAGGGCGCGGCCCGAGGCTTTCATGGCACCACAGCAGGACCTTGGCGGACGTGGCACCGCGCCAGGGGTGAGGCACAACCCCCGTGCCCGTGGCGGGGCGTTCCGGGCCGGCACCGGCCCGAAGCGCCTCACTGACCCCGGAGGAACACATGACAAGATCCGTCCGTCGGTGGCTGGCGGCCGCGGCAGGCCTGGCCATCGCCCTACCGCTCGCGGCACCGCCCGCGTCCGCCGCACCACCGCCCCACCCCGACACCCTGATCACCACGGAGAACGGGCCGGCGTCCCTGCGGTCCGACGCGCGTAAGCCCGGCTCGTACCGGGTGCTGGCCTTCACCAAGACGGCCGGTGAGCGCCGCGCGTCCATCCCGGCCGCCGTCGCCGCGCTGAAGCTGCTGGGCATCGCGAACGGCTTCCGGGTGGACGAGACCGCGAACGCGGACGCGTTCACCGCGGCCAACCTGTCCCGCTACCGGGCCGTGGTCTTCCTGAACACCACCGGCGACGTGCTGAACGACACGCAGCAGTCCGCGTTCGAGCAGTACTTCACGAACGGCGGCGGCTACCTCGGCGTGCACGCGGCCGCGGAGACCGAGCCGGACTGGGAGTTCTACCGCGACCTGGTCGGCACGTCCGTGGAGGCCGCGCTGCCGGCCGAGGACGCCACCATCGACGTGGCGGACCGCGCCCACCCGGCCACCGAGCGGCTCGCCCGGAAGGTCACGCTCTCCGAGGAGTGGTACAACTTCGAGTCCAGCGTGCGCGGCACCGCGCACGTGCTGGCCACCCTGGACGAGTCCACGGTCACCGGCGGGACCATGGGGCACGACCACCCGATCTCCTGGTGCCGCGACTACCAGGGCGGGCGCACGTTCTACACCGGACTGGGCCACTCCACCCGCTCCTACCTGGACGGCTCGTTCCGGCGGCACCTGCTCGGCGGCCTGCAGTGGGCGGCCGGCGTGGTCGAGGGTGACTGCGGCGCCACGGTCGTCGGCAACTACGAGAAGGTCGTGCTCAACGATGAGCCGGGCGAGCCGATGTCGCTGGCCGTGCTGCCGGACGGCCGGGTGCTGCACAACACCCGCAACGGCCAGATCCGGCTGTACGACCCGGCGACCGGCGCCAGCCCGGTGATCAACACGCTGGAGGTGTACCAGCACGACGAGGACGGCCTGCAGTCGGTCGCGCTCGACCCGCAGTTCGCCACGAACCGGTGGGTGTACATCTACTACGCGCCACGGCTGGACACGCCCACCACGGACGCGCCGGTGACCAGCAACGACCCGTCGGTGTGGGAGCCGTTCAAGGGCTACAACCAGCTGTCCCGGGTGAAGTTCGTGGAGACGCCCACGCCGCACCTGGACATGAGCACGGAGCAACAGATCCTGCGCGTGGACGTGGACCGCGGCGTCTGCTGCCACGTCGGCGGTGAGATCAAGTTCGACGGTGCCGGGCTGCTCTACCTGGTCACCGGCGACGACACCAACGCGGGCGGCTCGGACGGGTACACGCCGATCAACGAGTCGCCGACGCAGGGGCCCGGCTACGACGCGCAGCGCTCCTCCGGCAACACCAACGACCTGCGCGGCAAGGTGCTGCGGGTCCGGGTGGAGGACGACGGCACGTACACCGTGCCGAGCGGCAACCTGTTCGACGAGAGCCGGGACACGGAGGGCAAGACCCGTCCGGAGATCTTCCTGATGGGCCTGCGCAACCCGTTCCGGTTCGACGTGGACGCGCGCGGCTACGTCTACGTGGGCGACTACTCGCCGGACTCGCAGGTGCCGTCCGCCACCCGCGGGCCGGAGGGGACCGGGCGGTGGATCGCCACCAACGAGGCCGGCAACTACGGCTGGCCGTACTGCTACTCGCCGTCGCTGCCTTACATCGACTACGACTTCGCCACCAAGCAGTCGAAGGGCGCGTTCAACTGCGCGGCGGCGGTCAACGACTCGCCGCGCAACACCGGCCTGACCACGCTGCCGCCGGTGGCGCAGCCGGACTTCTGGTACACGTTCCAGGCGCGCACGCCGTGCCCGGGCTCGTACCTGTCGAATCCGCCGACCACGTGCGACTTCAAGTGGCCGGTGATCGGCACCGGTGGCGTCGGGCCGATGGGCGGCCCGATCTACACCTACGACGCGCAGTCCACGTCCGAGGGCAAGTTCCCGGAGTACTACGACGACGCCGTGGTCTTCGGCGAGTTCACCCGCGACAAGATCTTCATGATGCGGACGGACGGCAACGGGAACCTGACCGGCGTCGAGCAGTTCCTGCCCGGGTTCGTCTTCGACAACCCGATGGACATGGAGTTCGGCCCGGACGGCAGCCTCTACCTGCTCGAGTACGGCGACGGCTTCTTCCGGCCCAACCCGGACGCGGCGCTGTCCGTGATCCGCTACGCCAAGGGCACCCGGGCGCCGGTGGCCGCGCTCGAGGCCACGCCGGACAACGGGCCCGCGCCGCTGACCGTGCAGTTCTCCTCCGAGGGTACGTACGACCCGGATCCGGGCGAGTCCATCTCGTACGCGTGGGACTTCACCTCCGACGGCACGGTCGACTCCGCGGACCCGAACCCCACGTTCACGTACACGGCCAACGGCGTCTACACCGCGCGGCTCACGGTGACCGACTCCAGCGGCAAGACCGCGCAGCTCACCCACCAGATCGTGGTCGGCAACACGCGGCCCACGGTCACGGTCACCTCGCCGATCTCCGGAACCTTCTTCAACTGGGGCGACACGGTTCCCTGGACCGTGACCGTCACCGACCCGGAGGACGGCCCGATCGACTGTTCCCGCGTCACGGTCTCGTTCGTGCTCGGCCACGACACGCACGGCCACGGCATGAGCGACGCCAACGGCTGCTCCGGATCGTTCGTCTCCCCGGCGGACGGCGCGGACCACGCCGGCGGCTACCTGTACGGCGCGGTCAGCGCGAAGTACACGGACCTGGGCGCGAACGGGCAGCCACCGCTGGAGGCGGTCAACCAGGTGGTGCTGCAGACCTGGCGGCAGCAGGCCGAGTTCGCCCAGCAGCAGCTCGGCGTGACGGTGGCGTCCACCAACGACACCGGCGGCGGCAACCACCTGACCGGGTTCGATCCGAACGAGTACATCGCGTTCGACCCGATCAACCTGGGCGGGGTCAGCACGGTCACACTCCGGTACGCGGGCGGCACCGCCGCCACCGCCGGGCAGCCGCGCGCCACCGTGACGCTGCGGCTGGACGCGCCGGACGGCCCGATCGTCGGCAGCGCCACGCTCGCCGCGACCGCGTCCAACACCACCTGGGCGTCGCAGACCGTCCCGGTCTCCGCGGCACCCGGCTCACATCGGCTCTACCTGGTCGCCGGCGGCGTCGAGGGCGGGCCCACCACCGGCCTGTTCAACCTGAACTGGGCCGAGTTCGCTCCATAGCTCCATAGTGATCATTCGCCTACCGTATGTAACACGCGGGTCGTAGAGTCCCACCCGCCACATACCCCCGTCCGTCGCGTTCCCGGGTCCCCGGGGCGTCGCCCGAAGACCGCCGACCGACGGCGACCCCCGGGTGGTGCCACCCCGGTGGCGCGGCGGGCGGGGCCACACCACCATCGGAGGTCGGTACCGTGTCCTTCGTCCCCGCCCGCACCGGCGTCTGGCTCATGGGTGCCAGAGGCTCCGTCGCCACCACCGCCGTCACCGGCGCGCTCGCGCTCCGCGCCGGCCTGGCCGGCACCGACGGCTGCGTCACCGAGCTTCCCGCGCTCGCCCGCCCCTGGCTCCCGCCCATCCCGTCGCTGGTCTTCGGCGGGCACGACATCGCCGACACGCCGCTGCCGAAGAAGGCCGAGGCGCTCGGCGCCGCCGGCGTGCTCCCCGCGCACCTCGCGTCCGCGCTCACCGCGGAGCTGTCCGAGGTGGACGCGGCCGTGCTGCCGCTGCCGCCGTCCGTGGACGGGATCGCGCGCGACCTCGTGGCCTTCCGGGAGGCCCACGGCCTCGACCGGGTGGTCGTGATCAACGTGGCGAGCACGGAGCCGGTACCCTCGGACGATCTGCTGAACGCGGACGCCGAGACGCTGCCGCCCAGCTCCCGCGCCGCGTGGGCCGCGTTCCTCGCCGGGTGCGCCTACGTCGACTTCACGCCGTCCACCGGCGCCCGGCTGCCCGCGCTGGACGCGCTCGCCCGGGAGCACGGCGTCCCCTACGCCGGCAACGACGGCAAGACCGGCGAGACGCTGGTCAAGTCCGTGCTCGCGCCCATGTTCGCCGCCCGCAACCTGCGCGTGCGCAGCTGGTCCGGGCTCAACCTGCTCGGCGGCGGCGACGGCGCCCGGCTCGCCGACCCGGCCGCGAACGCCGCCAAGACCGCCAGCAAGCAGCGCGTCCTCGCGGACACGCTCGGCTACCAGCCGCAGGGCACCACCCGCATCGACTACGTCGAGACGCTCGGCGACTTCAAGGCCGCCTGGGACCTGATCAGCTTCTCCGGTTTCCTCGGCACCACCATGCGGATGGAGTTCACCTGGCACGGCTGCGACTCCGCGCTGGCCGCGCCGCTGATCCTCGACCTGGCCCGGCTGACGGCCGCGGCCCACGCGGCCGGCCGTTCCGGCCCGCTCCCGGAACTCGCGTTCTTCTTCAAGGACCCGATCGGTACGGCGCCGGCCGCGCTGGCCGACCAGTGGTCGCTGCTGACCTCCTTCGTCGAGGACCTCTCCGGCTCCTTCCCCGGCGCGGGAGAGGTCTGATGGCGCGCCTCGCCGACCTGATCGACCTGGTACGCGCGCCGGCGGCCCTCTCCGTCCCGGGCGATCTGATCGCCGGTGCGAGCGCCGCGGGGGCGCTCACCCCGGCGACCGGGGCACTGGCCGGGGCCTCCGTCTGTCTCTACTGGGCCGGCATGGCCGCCAACGACTGGGCCGACCGCGACCTCGACGCGGTGGAGCGTCCCGAGCGGCCCATTCCGTCCGGGCGGGTACGCCCGGCCACCGCGGCCGGGCTGGCCGCGGGGCTCACCGCGGCCGGCCTCGGGATCGCCGCGCTGGGCGGGGGCCGGCGCTCGCTCGGCGTCGCGGTGCCGCTGGCGGCCGCGATCTGGGCCTACGACCTGCGCGCCAAGAACACGGCGGCCGGCCCGGCGGTGATGGCGGCCTGCCGCGCGCTGAACGTCCTGCTCGGCGCGACCACCGGGCGGACGCTGACGGGCCCGCTCCGGCGGGCGCTGCCGACGGCCGCGGCCGTGGCGGCGCACACCTACACGGTCACCGCGCTCTCCCGGCGCGAGGTCTCCGGCGCGACCCCCACGCTGCCCGCCGCCACGCTCGCGGCGACGGGCGCGCTCGGCGCGGCGATAGCCGCCGGGCCCGCACCGCGTGCCGTCGGTGCCGGGTCCTCGCCGGTGGCCGGCAGCGTCACGCCGGCGCCCCGGAAGGCGGGCGGATCGCCGTCCCGGGCGGCCGTGGTGGGCGCGCTGGCCGGGCAGTACCTCGCCGGATACGGTGCCGCGCAGGCCCGGGCGGTGGCGAGTCCCACCCCGGCCGCGGTCCGGGCGGCGGTCGGAGCCGGGATCACGGGACTGCCGGCGCTGCAGGGGGCACTCACCGCCCGCGCCGGGAGTCCGGTCGCCGGTCTGCTGGTCGCCGCCGCGGCGCCGCTGGCCCGCATGCTCGCGCGGAAGGTGTCGCCGACATGAGCGCGCCGGCACCGCGGTTCGGCTACGGCACCAACGGGTTCGCGAACCATCGGCTGGCGGACGCGCTGCGGGTGATCGCGGATCTCGGCTACCAGGGTGTGGCGCTGACGCTGGACCACGACCACCTCGATCCGTACGCGCCGGATCTCGCGGCCCGGGTGGGGGAGACCGCGGACCTGCTGCGCGACCTCGGGCTCGCGGTGGTGATCGAGACGGGAGCGCGCTACCTGCTCGATCCGAGGCGCAAGCACGCGCCGACGCTGCTGCACGACGATCGCGCGCTGCGGATCGACTTCCTCCGCCGGGCGGTGGCGGTCGGTGCCGACCTGGGCGCGGAGGCGGTCTCGTTCTGGGCCGGGGTGCGGCCGCCCGGCGTACCCCCGGAGCTGGCCTGGCAGCGGCTGGTGAACGGGTGCGCCGAGGCGGGGGAGGCAGCGGCGGCGGCCGGGATTCCGCTCGGGTTCGAGCCGGAGCCGGGCATGCTGGTCGAGGACATCGCCGGCTGGCGGCGGCTGCGGGACGCCCTCGGCGCGCCGGGCTGGTTCGGCATGACGCTCGACATCGGGCACTGCCGGTGCCTGGAGCCCCTGGACGTGGCCGACTGCGTCACCGAGGTGGCGGAACACCTGGTCAACGTGCAGATCGACGACATGCGCCGGGGCGTGCACGAGCACCTCGAGTTCGGCACCGGCGAGATCGACTTCCCGCCGGTGCTGCGCGCGCTCGCGGACGGCGGCTACCGCGGCCTCGTTGCGGTCGAGCTGCCCCGCCACTCCCACGCCGCCCCCACGATCGCCGCCGATTCGCTCACCTTCCTGCGCTCCGCCTGGACGACCGCGACCGACCCGAATGCACCTAGCTTCCTAGGAAGCGGTAGGCGGGGTGCGGGCGAGCACCGCGAATCCGCAGCCGGCGCCGCGGCGATCGCGGGCAGTGCGGTGACGGCCGGCGCGGGCACCCACGGTGCGGCCGGCGCGGGCACCGACGGTGCGGCCGGTGCGGGCACCGACGGTGCGGATGTGGACGGCGCGAGGGACAGGAGGACGGCATGACGATCACTCCGCGGGAGATCACCCTGGAGAAGCTGCGGGTCGCGCTGCGGGACGTACCCGGGCGGGAATGGCTGGACGACGCGGAACGCGCGGTCACGAGCGACCCCGCCGCGATCGCACGCCTCTTCCCGGCCGCGGGCCGGCGCACCGGCCGGGAGCCGCTGCCCGGCGTGCCCGGCTGGAGCGTGGACGCCGCCGCCCGCGCGGTGCTGCTGGCCGCGCTGCTGGCCGCCCCGGCCGGCCCGGCCGAGATCGCGGAGCTGTACCGCTACGGCGACAGCCGGGAGAAGCAGGCGATCCTCGCGGCCTGCTCGCTGCTCCCGGACGCCCCCGACGAGCAGGTGATCCCGCTGCTGCGGGACGCGCTGCGCACCAACGACGCCCGGCTGGTCGCGGCCGCGCTGGGCCCGGCGGCGGATCGGCTGGACGACGCGACGTGGCGGCAGGGCGTGCTGAAGTGCGTGTTCATGGGTGTGCCGCTGACGGTCGTGCACGGGCTGCGCGACCGGGCGGACGACGGCCTGGCCGACATGCTGGCCGCGCTCGCGGAGGAGCGCGCGGCCGCGGGGCGTGACTTCCCGGCGGACGCGGCGGACCTGCTCCGCGAGGTGCGGCGGGCCGGGACGACGAGCGAGAGGAGACGGTGATGCGGATCTTCGACCCGCACATTCACATGACGTCGCGGACCACGGACGACTACGCGGCGATGGCCGCGGCCGGCGTGGTCGCGGTGGTGGAGCCGGCGTTCTGGCTGGGGCAGCCGCGGACCGGGCCGGGCTCGTTCGCGGACTACTTCGACTCGCTGGTCGGGTGGGAGCCGTACCGTGCCTCGCAGTTCGGGGTGCGGCACCACGCGACGATCGCGCTGAACCCCAAGGAGGCCAACGATCCCCGCTGCCGGCCGGTGCTCGACCTGGTGCCGCGCTACCTGGCGAAGGACGGCGTGGTCGCGGTGGGGGAGATCGGCTACGACTCGATGACCCCGGAGGAGGACGACGCGTTCGCCCGGCAGCTCGCCATGGCCGTCGACTTCGGGCTGCCCGCGCTGGTGCACACGCCGCACCGGGACAAGGCGCGCGGCACGCTGCGCAGCCTGGACGTGGTCGCGGAGTCCGGCCTCGCACCGGAGCGGGTGGTGATCGACCACCTGAACGAGGTGACGGTCAAGGTGGTCAAGGACGCCGGATGCTGGGCCGGGTTCTCCATCTACCCGGACACGAAGATGTCGCCGCCGCGGATGGTGGAGATCCTCCGGGAGTACGGGCTGGACCGCATGCTGGTCAACAGCGCCGCGGACTGGGGGAAGTCGGACCCGCTGCTGACCGTGCGCACCGCGGAGGCGATGCTGGCGGCCGGGTTCACCGACGACGACGTGGACCGCGTGCTGTGGCGGAACCCGGCCGAGTTCTACGGCCAGTCCGGCCGCCTCGACCTGTCGGACCTCACCCCCTCCGACGGTACGTACCAGGGCAGCTCGATCCTGCGGGGAGGCTCCTGACATGCGGCTGCGGCACGCCGACGGCACCACCGTGCACCTCGGATACTGCACGAACGTCCACCCGGCCGAGGACCTGCCCGGCATCGTCGCGCAGTTCGACAGCTACGCCGTGCCGATCCGGGAGCGCCTCGGCGTGCCGGTGCTGGGCCTGGGCCTGTGGCTCGCCGCTCCGGTGGCGGCGGGCCTGGCCGCGGACCGGGCGGCCGTGCACCGGCTGCGGTCCGAGCTGGCCGCGCGCGGCCTCGAGGTGGTGACCCTCAACGGCTTCCCCTACCAGGCGTTCCAGGCCCCGGTGGTCAAGCACGCGGTCTATCATCCGGACTGGTCCCGGCCGGACCGGCTGCGGTACACGATGGACCTGGCCGAGGTGCTGGCCCAGCTGCTGCCGGACGACGCCCGCCGCGGCTCCGTCTCGACGCTGCCGCTGGCCTGGCGCACGCCGTGGGACGAGGACACGCGCCGGCGCTGCCGCGACAACCTGGACGCGCTCGCCGGCGGCCTGGCCGCGCTGGAACGCCGCTCCGGCCGTACCGTGCGGGTGGCGTTCGAGCCCGAGCCCGGCTGCGTGGTCGAGTCGACCGCGCAGGCCGTCACGCACCTGCGGGAGGTGGACACCGAGCGGCTCGGCGTCTGCCTCGACCTCGCACACCTGGCGTGCGCCTGGGAGGAGCCGCGCGAGGCGGTCGCCCGGCTGGACGCGGCGGGCGTGCCGATCGTGAAGGTGCAGGTGTCGGCCGCGCTGGAGAGCGCCGATCCGCGCGCGGACGAGGCGGTGCTGCGCGGCTACGTCGAGCCGCGCTTCCTGCACCAGACCCGGTCCCGGGCCGGCCGCGCCACCGACGACCTCGACGAGGCGCTGTCCACGGTGGACGACGGCCCGTGGCGCGTGCACTACCACGTGCCGCTGCACGCGGACCCGATCCCGCCGCTGCGCGCCACCACCGGCGTGCTGGCCGACGCGCTGACCGTGCTGGCCGGCGGCGACACCGCCCGCTGCGACCACCTGGACGTGGAGACGTACACCTGGGGCGTGCTGCCGCCGGAGCGGCGGCCGTCCACACCGGACGAGCTGGCGGGCGGCATCGCGGCCGAGCTGGCGTACGCGCGGGACCTGCTCACGACGCTCGGACTGGCACACACCGTGGAGGCGAACCGATGACCACCCCGCTGCTGGTGCTGGACGTGGTGGGCCTGACGCCCCGCCTGCTGGCGCACATGCCGCGACTGTCCGCGCTCGGCTTCCAGGCCGAGCTCGGCACCGTGCTGCCGGCCGTCACCTGCTCCGCGCAGTCGACGTTCCTGACCGGCCGGCTGCCGTCCGAGCACGGCATCGTCGGCAACGGCTGGTACTTCCGCGACCTCGGCGAGGTCTTCCTGTGGCGGCAGCACAACCGGCTGGTCCAGGGCGAGAAGCTGTGGGACGCCGCGCGCGCGGCGTCGCCCGGTTACACGGTCGCGAACGTGTGCTGGTGGTACGCGATGGGCGCGGACGTCGACTGGACCGTGACGCCGCGGCCGATCTACTACTCGGACGGCCGCAAGGAGCCGGACTGCTACACGTACCCGCCGGAGCTGCACGACGAGCTGACCGGCGCGCTCGGCACGTTCCCGCTGTTCACCTACTGGGGCCCGAACGCCGGGATCGCCTCCTCGGCCTGGATCTGCCGCGCCGCCGAGCAGATCATGACCACCCACCGGCCGGACCTGACGCTGGTCTACGTGCCGCACCTCGACTACGACCTGCAGCGCTTCGGCCCGTCCTCGCCCCAGGCCGCGGCCGCGGCCCGCGCGATGGACGACCTGCTGGCGCCGCTGCTGGACGCGGCCGCCGCGCGGAACACAACCGTGGTGGCGCTGTCCGAGTACGGCATCACGGACGCGCACCGCCCGGTGGACGTCAACCGGCTGCTGCGCCGCGAGGGACTCCTGCACGTTTACACGCAGGACGGCATGGAATACCTGGACCCGTGGACCTCCGCCGCGTTCGCCGTCGCCGACCACCAGATCGCGCACGTCTACGTCCGCGACCCGGCCGACCGTGAGCGGGTCCGGGCGCTGTGCGCCGCGCTGCCCGGCGTCGACGTGGTGCTGGACGACGCCGGCAAGCGGGAGCACGGCCTCGACCACGAGCGCGCCGGAGACCTCGTGCTGATCGCGGACCGGGACGCCTGGTTCACCTACTACTACTGGCTGGACGACGCGCGCGCGCCCGACTTCGCCCGGCTCGTCGAGATCCACCGCAAGCCCGGGTACGACCCGGCCGAGCTGTTCTTCGACCCGGCCGCCCCGGGCGCGGCCAAGCTGCGCGCCGCCGCCGCGCTGGCCCGCAAGAAGACCGGCTTCCGGTACCTGATGAACCCGATCGGCCTGGACGCCGGCGCCCGCGCGGTCCGCGGCTCGCACGGCCGGCTCCCGGAGGACCCGCGGGACGGCCCGGTGCTGCTCTGCTCCGACCGCGCGCTGACCCGCGACCGCGTGGAGGCGGTCGAGGTGAAGGATTTGCTGTTGCGCGCGGCCGGTATCACCCATGACGCTGTGTCTATCGATTGAACACCTGACGTAGAAGGGTCGTGGATGTCGGCCGACGTCGTCGCGAACGCGAGCGGGCTCCGGGAACGCTGCGAGACCGCGCTCGCGGACTGGCTGGACCGGCAGCGCCCGGACTGGCCGGACCTGGCCGTCTTCGAGACGATGCGCCGCTTCGTGCTGCACGGGGGCAAGCGGCTGCGGCCGATGTTCTGCTACTGGGGCTGGCGCGGCGCGGGCGGCGACGACGGCCCCGGGATCGTGTCCGCCGCCGCCGCGCTGGAGCTGTTCCACGCGTTCGCGCTGATCCACGACGACATCATGGACGGCAGCGACCTGCGCCGCGGCGAGCCGTCCGTGCACCGGCGGCTCGCCGACGAGCACCACCGGCGCGGCTGGCGCGGCTCGTCCGGCGCCTACGGCGCGGGCGCCGCGCTGCTCGTCGGCGACCTGCTCGCCGCGTGGGCGGACGAGCTGTTCGCCTCCGCCGACCCGCACCGCCGGGGCGCCGCGCTGTTCGCCCGCATGCGCACCGAGGTGATCGCCGGTCAGTACCTCGACCTGCGCGCCGGGGTTGGGGCCGGCTCGGTCGCGGACGCGCTCACCGTGGTCCGGATGAAGGCCGCCCGCTACACGGTCACCCGCCCGCTCCAGATCGGCGCCGCGCTGGCCGGCGCCGGCGACGAGCTGCTGACCTCCTACCGCGCGTTCGGCGACCCGCTCGGCGACGCGTTCCAGCTCCGCGACGACGTGCTCGGCGTGTTCGGCGACCCGGCCGTCACCGGCAAGCCCGCGCTCGACGACCTCCGCGAGGGCAAGCAGACCGTGATGCTGGCGCTCGCCCGCGAGCACGCCGCCCCGGACCAGGCGGCCACCCTCGATCGCCTGGTGGGCAACCCGGCGCTGGACGAGCGGGCCGCCGCCGTGCTCCGCGAGATCATCGTGGACACCGGCGCGCTCGCCCGCACGGAACGCATGATCCGCATCCGCGCGGACGCGGCCCGCGACGCGCTCGCCGCCGCCCCCATCACGCCCGAGGCCTTCGCCGCGCTCGCCGAACTCGCCGACCAGGCCGTCCACCGTCTCTCCTGACGAACCCATCAGCCGGTACGCGCCGGGCGCGTACCGGCCCCGGGCGCTTCGCGGTCCGGTGGCGGGCCGGCTCGGTGGCCTCGATCCGTGGCCGCTGCCGTCCCGCGGCCCGCCGCCGGGCCGCCCGGTGGCCCGGTCAGGGCGTCTCGCCGGTGCGGATCAGCTCCGCGCCGTAGAACTCGCCGTGGATGAGCAGCGTGTCGCCGCGGCACTCGTACCGGGACGGGTCGGCGCTGGCGGTGAGCGACCCGGACGTGTCGACCTCGCCGTTGACCAGCAGCCGCGACGTGCCGGTGGCGACCGTGCCGGACGCGGTCAGCTCGCCGTCCGCCGTGCGGTAGTGGCCGGTGATCCGGCCGTCGACGATGTGCTCCCACCGGTCGCCGAGCACGGTGGCCCGAAACGGGGAGCCGGTGTAGACCACCTCGTAGGTGCCGTCCGCCCGGTAGGTGTCGATACCGGTGTCGTAGCCGGTGAAGTCGGTCGGCACGCCGTCGATGGTGTTCTCGATGACGTACTTCCGCTGCTTCCACACGCCGACGACGCACGGGTCCAGGCCCGGGCTGATCGACGGCGTGGGGGAGGGGTCGGCCGGGAGCGGCCAGCCGCCCCGGACCGCGGCGTGCACGCCCAGCGAGGCGACCAGCACGACGAGGAGGACACCGGTCGCGGCGACGGTGACGGTCACGGCCCGCTGCCGGGAGAGCCCGGCGCCGCCGGCGGCCGGTGCCGAAGGGGCGGAGACGGGCGGCGCCGTGCCACCGGACACCGGCGCGGCCGGGACCCGCCCGCCCGGCGGCCCGGCGGTCCCGGGCGCGGGCGGCGGGGGCGGTGCCCACGGCCCACCGGCCGCCGCGTACAGCGCGCCCTCCGCGACCACCAGCTCCGGCTGGTCGAGCAGCGTCGGCCGTACCCCCAGGGTCTGGAACAGCAGCGAGGCGGCGAGCGGCACGCGGCTCGCGCCGCCGACCAGGAACACGCCGGCCGGCGCGCCGCCGCCCGCGCCGGCCACCACCCGGCGGGTGGCGACCAGCGTGCGCTCCAGGATCGGCCGGGCGGCCTGGTCGAGCTGCTCCCGGCCGAGCGGCGCCTCCTCGTCGACGATCGGCACGTGCAGCACCGTGGACGTGGTGCGGGAGAGGACCTCCTTGGCGGTGCGGGCGCCCTCCCACAGCGTGCGGCGGGCGCGCCGGTCCGCGCGGGTGACCGGGGCCGCCAGCCGCTGCCAGGCCGCCGGGTCGCGGCGGGCGTACGTGCGGGCCAGCAGCTCCACTACGGCGGCGTCCACGTCCGTACCGCCGGTGTCGTCCAGACCCTCCGAGGCGACCACCCGCGGGCCGTGCGGCGCGGCCTGGACCACCGACACGTCGAACGTGCCCGCGCCGAAGTCGTAGATCACCACCCGGCCGCCGGGCGGGATGCGCGCCGCGGCCCGGTGCACCACGTAGCCGGCCGCCGCGATCGGCTCCGGTACCAGCGTGACCTCGGGGAAGACGGTGCGGGCCGCGGACTCCAGGCGCTGCCGGCGCCGCGCGGCCCAGGCGGCCGGGTGGGTGAGCACGACCGCGGTGACCGGCCGCCCGGCGACGCGGCGCGCCTCCGCGGCCACGTGCCCGAGCACGGCCGCGATCACCGCCTCGGTGGCCGGCTGCGCGGCGCCGAGCAGCATCGTCTCCTCGTCGATGTGCCGCTTCGGGTGTGGCTCGAACCCGGCCGGATCGGTCTGCGCGGCGTGCAGCGCGTCGCGGCCGACGATCAGGCGCCCGGACGGATCGGCCCAGACGCCGGACGGCAGCAGCGGCGAGCCGTCGAAGATCAACGGCGTGGGCGGGCGGCCCTCGACCGCGAGCATGGCCACGGTGTGCGAGGTGCCGAGATCGATGCCGAGCCGGACGGCCGTCACATCGGACACGGTACGGAACCGCCGCCACAATCACTTGCACATTTAAGTCAATCCCGTTACGGTTCGCTTCACTGCTTAACTCATCTCCGGGTGCTTGGGGAATCATGAACATCGTTCTGTGGGTCATCGCCGGACTGCTCGCGGCCGCATTCCTGATGTCGGGCGCGATGAAGGTGGTCCAGTCGCGGGAGAAGCTGATCGCGTCCGGCATGGGCTGGGCCGAGGACTTCCCGCCCGGCGGGATCACCGCGATCGGCATCCTGGAGGTGCTGGGCGCGATCGGGCTGATCCTGCCGGCCGTGACCGGCGTCGCACCGATCCTGGTGCCCTTCGCCGCCACCGGGCTGGCGCTGGTCATGGCGGGCGCGATGGTGGTGCACGCCCGTCGCCGTGAGCTGCCGATGCTGGCGGTCAACGCGGTGCTGCTGATCCTGGCGGCCGTGGTCGCCTGGGGCCGATTCGGGCCGTACGCGTTCTCCGCGTGACCAGTTTTCCGGGCCGTGCGCTGGTCACGGCCCGGATTCGCGCGAAGTGACGATTGATGGGCATGCCTCGATGGCGATTCGGCGATAGGGTCCCTGGCGGGGAATCAGCGAATCGACATGCATGGGGGGCATGGATGTTGCGACGAACGACCCTGATCGGCACCGTGATCGTGGCGATGCTGCTCGCCGGCGCGCAGGGCGCGGCGGCACACGGCGGCGGGTTCACACCCGGCGCGCCCGGCCTCGGCGATCCGTATTTCCCGCTCGACGGCAACGGCGGATACGACGTCCGCCACTACGACCTCGACGTGCGCTACACGCCGGCCACCGACGTGCTGGCCGGCACCGCGACGATCAGCGCGCGGGCGACCCAGAACCTCTCCGCCTTCAACCTCGACTTCGAGGGCCTGACCATCCGGTCGCTGACCGTCGACGGCGCGCCCGCGCGGTTCACCCGCGACGGTGCCGAGCTGACCGTCGTGCCCCGCCGCGGCCTGCCGAAGAACCGGTCGTTCACCGTGGTGGTGCGCTACGACGGCGTGCCGCAGACGATCAACGACCCGATCCTCGGCACGGCCGGCGTCTTCCACACCGACGACGGCATGGTCATCGCCGGCCAGCCGGACGTGGCCGCCACCTGGTTCCCGGTCAACGACCACCCGACCGACAAGGCGTCCTACACGATCAAGCTGACCGTGCCGAAGGGCCTCGAGGCGGTGGCGAACGGCGCGCTCACCGGCACCCGCACCCGCGGCGACTGGACCACGTGGACCTGGGACGCGCGCGAGCCGATGGCGTCCTACCTGGTCACGGCCAACGTCGGCGAGTTCCGCATGAACGAGTACCGGTCCGGTGGCGTCCGCTACTGGGACGCGGTCGACCCCGACCTCTACACCCCGCCCGCGGCGCCGAGCAGCGGCGAGAGCTTCGCGCTCAGCGGCGGCGGCGAGCCCGGCTACCGGCGGCTCACCCGCACGCTGGACGTGCCGGCCGGCGGCGCCACGCTCGGCTTCGACGCCACCGTCGCCATCGAGGGCGGCTGGGACTTCTTCCTGGTCGAGGCGCGCACACCCGGCCAGGACGACTGGACCACGCTGCCGGACGCGAACGGCCACACCTCGACCGAGACGCACCTCGTCTGCGCGTACGCGCCGGTCCTGCACCCGTTCCTGCTGCACTACGTGACGCCCGGCGAGGAGGGCGCGTGCGCGTCCGCGACCGGCACCACCGGCGAGTGGCACGCCGCGACCGGAAGCGGCGGCGGCGTGCAGGAGTGGTCGGTCGACCTCGGCCGCTGGGCCGGCGGTCAGGTCGAGGTCTCCCTGACCTACGTCAACGACGACTTCGTGACCTCGCCCGGGGTGTTCATCGACGACGTGGTGGTCTCCACCGGGCAGGGCAGCACCGGCTTCGAGGCCGACGGCGACGTGTTCGACGGCTGGACGCCCGGCGGCCCGCCGGAGGGCTCCCCGCCTAACCCGGCACAGTGGACCGTCGGTGACGCCGACGACATCACCACCACCGGCGACATCATCGACGCCTCGTTCGCCCGCCAGCCGGAGATCGTCGACTTCCTGTCGGACACGTTCGGGCCGTACCCGTTCCGGACCTCCGGCGGCATCGTCGACGACCTGCCCGGGCTCGGCTTCGCGCTGGAGACGCAGACGCGCCCGATCTACTCCACGGCCTTCTTCAGCAGCGTGGAGAGCGGCGCCGACGTGATCGTGCACGAGCTGGCCCACCAGTGGTACGGCGACAGCGTCGCGCTCGCCCGCTGGCAGGACATCTGGCTCAACGAGGGCTTCGCGTCGTACGCGGAGTGGCTGTGGTCGGAGCGCGAGGGCAACGGCACGACGAAGGAGATCTTCGCGAACTACGCGGCGATCCCGGCCGAGTCGGAGTTCTGGCGGACCACGATCGGTGACCCGGGGCCGGAGCGGCTGTTCGACGGCGCGGTCTACACGCGCGGCGCGATGACGCTGCAGGCGCTGCGCGACCGGGTCGGCGACGCCGCGTTCTTCCGGATCCTGCGCGGCTGGGCGACGACGCGGGCCGGCGGCAACGTCACCACGCCGGAGTTCATCGCGTACGCGGAGCGCGTCTCCGGGCAGCAGCTCGACGACCTGTTCCAGGCGTGGCTGTTCACGCCCGCCAAGCCCGCCATCCCCGAGCCGGCGGCGCGGGCGGCGGGCTCGGCGGAGATCCCCGAGCTGCTGCGGCCGCTGCCGCGCCGCTGATCGACCGGTAACGGGCCGGGCTCCGCGGAGCCCGGCCCGTTCCGCTTCAGCGGATCAGCGCGAGGAGAAGGCCGCGTCGAACGCGGACTCCGGCGCGTCGAACGCGAGGCCCCGCACGAAGCGCAGTGCCTCGGGCGCGCCGACCAGGCGGTCCATGCCGGCGTCCTCCCACTCGATCGAGATCGGGCCCTGGTATCCGATCGCGTTCAGCGCACGGAAGCAGTCCTCCCACGGCACGTCGCCGCGGCCGGTGGAGACGAAGTCCCAGCCGCGCCGCAGGTCGGCCCACGGCAGGTGCGAGGAGAGCCGGCCGCGCCGCCCGTCGCCGGTGCGGACCTTGGCGTCCTTGCAGTCCACGTGGTAGATCCGGTCGGCGAAGTCCAGGATGAAGTTCACCGGGTCCAGCTCCTGCCACACGAAGTGCGACGGGTCCCAGTTGAGGCCGAACGCGGGCCGGTTGCCGATCGCCTCCAGCGCGCGCTTCGTCGTCCAGTAGTCGTAGGCGATCTCGGACGGGTGCACCTCGTGCGCGAACCGCACGCCCACCTCGTCGAAGACGTCCAGGATCGGGTTCCACCGGTCCGCGAAGTCCTGGTAGCCACGCTCGATCATCGCGGCCGGGACCGGCGGGAACATGGCGAGCGTGTGCCAGATCGACGAGCCGGTGAAGCCGACCACGGTCTTCACGCCGAGCTTCGCCGCCGCCCGCGCGGTGTCCGCGATCTCCGCGGCCGCGCGCCGGCGCACGCCCTCCGGCTCGCCGTCGCCCCAGATCCGGGCCGGCAGGATGTCCTGGTGCCGCTCGTCGATCGGGTGGTCGCAGACGGCCTGCCCGACCAGGTGGTTGGAGATCGCGAAGACCTGCAGGTTGTGCTTGGCGAGCTGTTCCCGCTTGCGGTCCACGTACGACTCGTCGGACAGCGCCTTGTCCACCTCGAAGTGGTCACCCCAGCAGGCGATCTCCAGCCCGTCGTAGCCCCACTCGGAGGCGAGCCGGCACACCTCCTCGAACGGCAGATCCGCCCACTGCCCGGTGAACAACGTGATCGGTCGCGCCATGTGTCTGTCTCCCTCGGTGCCCGCGGTGACGGTCCTGTGCGTGGCGGACCGCGGCACGGCGGCAGGGCCGGGCGGCGGTCAGCCGGTCGGCGCGAGGGGAAGGCCGCAACCGGACCCGCCGCGGCGACCTCGCACCGGACCGACGGTCTCCAGCACCCCGGGCGGGTTGCGCCTCCCGCCCGAGCCGTCGGCCCGCGAGGCGACCCGCGGATCCGGCCTCCACCCTAGGCGACCGTCCCCGCACAGACCAGCCCCGCGCGGCCGATCGGCGGGTGGCGGCCGGTCAGCGCGTCGTGGCCGGGATGATGCGGAAGTCGCGCTGGAACACGAGGTTGTGCAGATCCCCGGCGACGATGGCGCGCATGGTCGGGATCTGGTCGCGGGCGTCCTCGGCGGAGAAGACGTTGAGCGGCCACTCGCCCACGGTGACGCCGCGCAGGTGCGGGTGGTGGAAGCCCCTGCCGTAGTGGGCGCGCAGCATCAGCGCGGGCAGGCCGGCGTCCCGCTGTTCCGGCCAGCTGAGCGTCCACTCGGCCGCCGGGCCGGTGCCGTCGTCCCGCACGCCGGTGGCCGCGACGGTGCCGGTGCCGAGCAGCAGTTCCTCGTCGACCTCGCGCAGCACCTGCTCCGCCGCGGGGCCGAGCACGTCCACGGTGGCGGCGAAGACCTTCTCCTTCCCGGCCCGGTCGGTGGCGGTGCCGTGCGTACCGTCGCGGAGATCCGCGAAGTGGCGCAGCAGCGCCTCGTGAACGGTGGCCATGTCGGTGCTCCCTGCGATGTCGGTGGACGGGGTTCCGTGCGTCATCGGCCGGCCTCGTCCACCAGCGAGGCGACGCCGCGGAGGATGAGGTCGAGGCCGAGCGCGAAGTCGGTGTCGTCGATCCAGTCCGGGTTCGCGCCGAACGCGCCGCCGGCC